>NZ_CP104883.1:0-310000 GCF_025449335.1 Bartonella sp. HY328 | reverse complement strand
AATGTCGCTTTACATATTATATGAGGTTTTAATGTGCGATTGGTTTAGAAGTTTGTAGAACAAGACATAGATTGCCACAGCTAAAGCATATTGGTGAGTTAGCTAGAAAACTCTATAAGAAGACATGTATCTAAATCAACATGTAGTTGCATAGGATATGCAGCTTCTGAAGTGAATGCTTATGTAATGAATTGAATATAATTGGTACGGATGGTCGGACTCGAACCGACACTCTGTTAAGAAATGGATTTTGAGTCCATCGCGTCTACCAGTTCCGCCACACCCGCACAATAGGATCAGGCAAATCAGCCTGTCAGCGTGGGTTGATCTATAGCGAGATGTATAAGTTCGTCAATGCCTTTTTTTCATTTTTATGCATTTTTTTTAGAAAAAATTGATTTTTTTAAAATTATTCCATCAATAACCGTAATATTAGCGCCATTCAGCGTAATTATTTGACGAGAATTAGATATGAGTCGGACATTGCCTTACTAAAACAATATTTAAATCATTACAAAAGACCTATAACCAGATATTTGATGATATGCGGCAATGAACTTACAAAACTTGTTAAGGTTTTTAACCTATATAATTGCGTAACAGAAAAAATTTGCCATTAGGAAACTATGTAAATGTTGAAACGGCTTACCGCATGGACAATTTCACTCGCAGGGCGTAAATCTGCTCAATATTGGTTGGCCTTTGTTGCTTTTATTGAAAGCTCGGTATTTTTAATCCCGGCAGATGTGTTGTTTGTACCCATGTCTATGGTCAAACCTAAAAAGGCCTATCATTATGCATTGATTGCGACCATTTTTTCGGTTTTAGGCGGTATCGCTGGCTGGCTACTTGGACATTATGCCTATGAGGCCATTGCGAAACCAGTTTTAGAATTTTATGGTAAACTTGAAGCATTTGAAGCCTTGCGTAGTAGTTCAAGTATCGATTTTATTCTTTTTCTTCTTGTCACATCAGGGCTTTCGCATTTACCGCCGATTAAAATTGTTACAATTCTTTCGGGGGCTGCTGGCGTTAATATCTGGCTGTTTATTATTTCTTCTATTTTAGCGCGTGGCGCACGCTTTTATTTGCTTGCCTGGGTTTTACGCAAATATGGCCCTAGCATTCTTGATTTCGTGGTTAAGCGTTTAACCTTGGTGGTTGCGATAATATGTGTCATTGTTATTATAGGTTTCACCGCCTATAAGTTAATGCATTAAGATATTTTTATAATTCAAGAGAAAATCTTAGGAACTGATAAACGATGTTCACCTTAACCTCTCCATTTCATAAAACCGATGCGACGCAAACTGGTTTATCCGCCCTATTATTTGTTTTAATGGCAGCAACAATTTTGACTGCATTGGGCTTTCAATATATTGGTGGTTTTTTGCCTTGCAAGCTTTGCCTTGAAGAGCGTATTCCATATTATATTGGTACTCCGTTGCTAGCACTATGTTTTATGCTGAGCTATATGCGTGGCCCGGGCGCACTTATTCGCCTTATCTTTATTATTGTCTTTGTTTTAACATTTTATAATTTTGCTCTATCGGTCTATCATGCTGGGGCTGAATATAAATTTTGGCAAGGGCCAAGTGATTGCTCAAGCACTCAACTTTCTATTGGTAGCGATGCATCAACATTATTAAGTCGCTTAAATGCAACACGCCCAGTATCCTGCTCTGATGCGGCCTTTCAAATTTTTGGTATCTCTATGGCGGGAATGAATGCCATAGCATCGCTGTTTTTTGCTTTTCTTGCATTTTTAGGTGCGTTTGCTCGTAAAAAATAATTTTTAAAAACACAGTGAGATAAAAAAGGCTATTTCCATCATGGAAATAGCCTTTTTTATGTAATATTTAAAAATTGCGATTAGCGTTTAAAACTGACGATCTAATCGAAGTGAATCAGCAAGCTGGGGCGGGAAGTCAATCTCGAAATCTGAAAAGCTTGGATCTTGGCCAAATGTATGCTCACCATCGCGACCAGCATATTTATTCAAAAGAGTTGAATAGGTATAAAAATGGATCTTTTGCCTTTTTGTATCAAATTCAATAAAGCGCATCCAGCCAGCTCCGCCATTAGCGGTTTCAGGTTTGCTGTCGCGACCAACCGTGTTGCCTTGATAGTCCTGCACTAATTGATAGACGGGAAAACCCGCTTCATTTTTATCAACGCGCATATTCTGACCATTGGAAACACCAGCGACAGGCGGCGTATAGTGATGGCCTGACAAGACCATAAAAATGCGGGTATTTTTACGAATGAACTGGTCCCAAATTTCATCCGGCGGTAAATGATCGGTTCCTTCAAAATAATATTTATAATCATTTGAACGAGCGGTTTCACCCTTAAAATTTGGTTTGAACCATTCATGCGTCGTGACAATTATCGGCATATCGGGATTAGTATCAACCACCCTTTGCGCCCAATCCAAAACACGGGCACTTGGCTCTTGTTCAAGACCGATATGCAGCATTTTTTTGCCCGCAGCTTCAAAAATTTGGAAGCTGTTAAGACCGCCGCCATATGCACCACCATACCAATCCTTACCAGTAAAGTGGCGTGACTGCGGGCCAAAATAAAGATTAAATACTGTACCGCCTTTCAGCGGCCTATTTTTTCCCGGACTGTTAAAGCCATCATACCAAGAATAATTATCATAATCATGATTGCCTGGAACGATGGAAAACGGAATACCACTTTCTGAAAGCACCGATATGCCAATATTTGCGTAGTCCCATTCGCTTCTTGTATCCCAATAAGTATATTGGCCAACAATACCCGTGCGAAACTGCCCATCACCATGTTGAACGACATCACCGATATGGCTAACAAAAACAATATTTTTTTCCTGCTTTTGGTCGGCAATATATTGCATTTGTTGAATAAATGTATTGACACCACGTGGCTGCGCCATGGTTATATCATTATAATTTTGTGTATCAGAAATAACTCCGATAGTAAATTTTTCGGCAGCTGAATAATTAATGCCTGCAAAGGTAGCAAGCCCTAAAGCTAAAATACCAATGGCTTTAAATTGCTTCAATATTCTCATCAAATACCCCGTTTTTAAAGTTAATTGGAAGAGTTTTCATGATAAAACATCAAAATAATAGCAATATATTTTATTATAAGATGCAATTTATAGTATGAAAACCTTGAATTAAGGGAATTTTAATTGATGACAATTACAAATCTATGACATTAGAGCGCATTTTTTGTCCGGAAACCGCTTCACACTTTTCGGAAAATACTCTAAATGCCTTATTACAATTATACGAAGATATTTTAGCGCTCAATATTTTGGTGTTTTCAAAAACACCTTAATCTTTAGGCGAAGTTGTAATTTTGGGCATGCCAGCTGGTGTAATTTGTTTTTTCTGGGCAGAAATTCTAAAAATTGCATTGGCAGCGCCATAACCATCATAGGGCTTTTTACTGCCTTCACCTTTTGCTTGGCGTTGCACAACTTCAAAGAAGAAACCCTCGCCATAAGTTTCACTATAAAGCTGGAAATAATCACCATTTTCATCGCTATCAAATAGAATATGATTTTCGCGCAATTTTTGGCAAAATTCCTCATCAAGCCCAAACCGCGCTTCAACATCATCAAAATAGTTAGGTGATATTTTCAATGTCTTAAAACCATTGTGACGTAAAGCTTTTGCCGTTTTAAAAATATCATTGGTTAAGAAAGCAATATGTTGAATACCAGCACCAAATTTATCGGCGATAAAATGTCCCGCTAAAGTGTGGCGGTTTTCAGCGCCATTAAGGGTAATGCGCAAATTTCCTGTTTCATTAGCTATAACTTGACTGCGAATAATACCTGATGGATCAATAATATCCACAGCAGGCGTTTTTTGCACATCAAAAATCGATGTATAGAACAACACCCAACTCAGCATCTCGTCAAAATCAACCGTTTGAGCAATATGGTCAATATGCAAGAGTCCAGCATCCGTTAAATTTGCATCTATTATATTTGAGTTTGCGGTATTAATCTCATCATCACTTATAACAGCGTCAAAATCATTGATTGCGAAATCCTTAAGCCCAGTTTTATCATCAATGAAATAGATAATGCCACCGCCAACACCGCGAATAGCTGGAATTTTGGTCTGGCCGTCTGGTACCGACTGTTCAAATGGCACACTATCCAATGCAATTGCACGTTTAAACGCGGCATCTGCATCATCAACATTTAAGGCAACCGCATAGGCCATAGTGCCATGCATAACAAAAGACAGATTAGAAAAACCATTTTCATCGCGATTAACAATGAGACGTATATCGCCTTGAGTAAACAGATCAACATTTTTGGTTTTGTGTTGGCCGCTCTTTTTAAAGCCTAATTGTGCAAGTAATGAAAAAAGCGCACTAGCTTGTTTATTATCGGTTGAGAACTCAATAAAATCAATGCCATTGACCTTAACAGGTGCGGGCATTTTCTTTAATTGCAAGGTTTTAGAATGGGTTTGCCGCCGCACATTATCCGCAAGATTGAGCAATGAACGATGACCATCATGGGCAATTAAAAATGGCGATCCACCGCGAAAGCGATCATTAAATATTTCTAGCGAAAAATACCCATCATAGCCAATTTCAGTTATAGCGGCGGTAAAATCTTTAACCGCTAGATCGCCCTCACCTGGCATATTTCTAAAATGTCGGCTCCAGTAAAGCAAATCCATATCCAAAAGTGGTGCATCCGCCAATTGCACAAGAAATAGTTTATCCTTGTTAATTGCCTTTATCGACTGGCTATCAATGCCACGTGACAAACTATGGAAACTATCTAGAATAAGGCCAATATTAGGGTGATCGGCTTGCTGTACCACTTTCCAAGCATCACGGTGGTCATAAATATGCTTGCCCCAAGCCAAGGCTTCAAAGCCAACCTTTATGCCTCTTTGTTTGGCTCGCTCACCCAGTTCACGAAAATCATCGGCAGCGCGTTCAATTCCGCCAAGACAAACGGCCGAAAGATTGGAGCACACCAAGAGCATATCAGCACCTAATTTTTGCATGATATCGAATTTTTTCTCAGCGCGATCAAAGGCACGTTGGCGGTAAGGATCAGGCATGCCTTCAAAGTCACGAAAAGGCTGGAAGAGTGTAATGGCCAAGCCATGATCTCGCACCATATTGCCAACATCTTCGGGCTTGCCATCAAAGGTTAGAAAATCATTTTCAAATATTTCAACCCCGTCAAAACCTGCTTTGGCAATAGCTGCCAATTTTTCCGGCAGGGTTCCAGAAATGGATACGGTGGCTATGGAAGTTTTCATCACATCACTCCTAAAAACCTGCAAAAGGTAATATTGATAAGCTGTTCCAGTTTTGGCAGGGCAGCTTTAATTGTAATACTGTTTCACATTTTGCTATTGCTAAAAACTTCACACCTTTTCAAGCGCGATAGCAATGCCTTGGCCAACCCCAATACACATGGTGGCAAGGGCCAGTTTCTTATTGTTAAGCGCACATTCTAGTGCAGCAGTGCCAGTAATACGCGCGCCCGACATGCCAAGCGGATGACCAAGAGCAATAGCACCGCCATTAAGATTAATATAATCGGCCTTTTCATCTAGACCTAGTTCACGCAAAACAGCAATGCCTTGGCTAGCAAAGGCCTCATTTAGCTCAATAATATCAAAATCTTGCGGTGTGATATTTAAGCGCGCACATAATTTTTGTGTTGCAGGAGCTGGGCCAATGCCCATAATGCGCGGTGGCACGCCAGCCATAGCCCCGCCTAAAATGCGTACTAATGGTTTGAGATTATATTTTTTAACCGCAGCTTCTGACGCAATAATTAATGCTGCCGCGCCGTCATTAACGCCAGATGCATTGCCAGCAGTAACGGTTGCGCCTGCCATTTTGTTAATAGTTTTTAATTTAGCCAATGTTTCCAATGATGTTGCACGCGGATGTTCATCTTTGCTTACCAAGATCGGTTCTTTTTTCCCCTGCGGTACACTTACTGCAATGATTTCCTTGGCAAGGCGACCATTATTTTGGGCAATTGCTGCTTTTTCTTGGCTGCGCAATGCAAAATGATCCTGATCCTCGCGGGAGATATGATAGTCAATCGCCACATGATCGCCAGTTTCCGGCATTGAATCCACACCATATTGCGCCTTCATCACTGGATTAACAAAACGCCAACCAATAGTTGTATCATAAATTTCTGCCTTACGGGAAAAGGCTGATTCAGCTTTTGGCAAAACAAACGGCGCGCGTGACATGCTTTCAACGCCGCCTGCAATGATAAGATCAGCCTCACCCGACTTAATTGCACGGGAAGCTGCAATAATTGCATCCATACCAGAACCACAAAGGCGATTTATTGTTGTACCACTCACATTAACCGGCATTCCAGCTAATAAAAGCGACTGACGGGCAATATTGCGGTTATCCTCGCCAGCTTGATTGGCACCACCAAAAATTACATCGTCAACTTCGTCAAAGGCAATAGAGGTTTGTCTTTCCATCAAAGCTTTTAGCACCAGCGCACCAAGATCATCAGGGCGCATAGGGGCAAGAGCACCGCCAAAACGGCCAATAGGAGTACGAATATAATCACAAATAAAAGCGTCGCCCATTTTATTCCCCAACCTCTGGTACAATTAATTCTTTCACATCACCGTCAAGATGCAATTTAGCACCAGTCATCGCTTGTAAGTCATCAACCGACATATTGGCCAGCTTTTCACGCAAAACAAAATGACCATCAACCACATCAACAACCGCGTGGCTGGTATAGATACGGGTAATACATTGCACGCCGGTAAGCGGAAAGGTGCAAGCTTCAACCAATTTGGGTTCACCCTTTTTAGTGACATGCTCGGTAATGACAAAAACCTGTTTTGCACCATGAACAAGATCCATAGCACCACCGACTGCCGGCACACCTTTGCTGCCAACCCGCCAATTGGCAAGATCGCCATTTTGTGCCACTTGATAGGCACCAAGAATAGCAACATCGAGATGGCCGCCGCGCACCATGGCAAAACTATCGGCATGGTGGAAGAAAGAAGCGCCCGGCTTTAGCGTCACAGCCTTTTTGCCGGCATTGATAAGATCCCAGTCTTCACTGCCCTTTGGCGGTGCTTCACCAAAGTTTAACACACCATTTTCGGTGTGGAAAATAGCTTGCCGACCAGCTGGCTGATAACCCGCCACCATTTCAGGAAAACCAATACCAAGATTAACATAAGCGCCATCCATAATATCTTGGGCGGCACGCCATGCAATTTGCGCATTGGATAATTTAATATCATCAAAAACATTAAGGCTCATTGATATATCACTCCTGCCCTGATCAATTCTTCTTCTTGTTGAGGATTGGTCACTTCCACAACAGCATTGACAAATATTCCCGGTGTTATAACGTCTTCAGGATCAATTTCTCCGGCAGTTACAATTTTGGATACTTGAACAATGGTATTTTGCGCCGCCATACACATTAGAGGATTAAAATTGCGAGCAGCTTTATTATAGGTAAGATTGCCCTGCTCATCGCCAAGCTTTGCTTTAATCAAAGCAAAATCAGCTTTTAGCCAACGCTCTTGCACATAAAAACGGCCATCAAATTCGGCAATTGGCTTGCCTTCACTTAATTCCGTGCCATAGGCTGTTGGGGTGTAAAAAGCTGGGATACCTGCCCCCCCTGCTCTGATGCGTTCAGCTAATGTGCCTTGTGGTACAAGTTCAAGTTCAATCTTGCCAGCAAGATAAGCATCGGTAAAGGCACGAGGATCAGACGAGCGCGGAAAGGAACAGATCATTTTTTTGACCATGCCAGCGTCAATCATGGCAGCAATACCAATACGCCCATTGCCAGCATTATTATTAATAATTGTGAGGTCTTTTGCGCCCTTATCAATCAATGCATGAATAAGTTCAATTGGTGCACCTGAACCGCCAAATCCGCCAATCATTACGGTGGCACCATCATGGATATTTTTGACAGCATCGGCTAAACTGCCAATTGTTTTATTCATGCTCTTTCTCCCAATTTGAAAAATCAATTTGATAACGCCAACACTTTGATACAAATTGAATGTGGAATCTTATAAGCGAGCATTTCGAATAATAAGTTGAAATGCTCACTTGATTTTAAAGCTATTAGGCTGGCTTTACGACACGCAAAACAGAGCTAGTGCGGGCCTTTTCATATTCTTCTTTATCAACTGGCTGCGCATCGGGATTACCAAGATCTTCACCACGAAGACGGTAGGTTTCACGTGAAACGAAAACCGCAAAGCCGGATATGCATGTTATGCCAAAGCTAAAGAGGCCAATCGTTAAAGCAATATTTGCAGATCCGGGTGAAGCGACCCAAACAAAAACCGATGCCATGAAAGAGGCAGCAGGCACGCCAATATTATTAGAAATAGCAACCGCAGAAACGCGCACTTCAGGTGGGAAAAGTTCGGGGTAATAGCAAGGATAAACCGCATTGAAACCTTGATAGATAAAGCCCCAACCGATCATCGCATAAATGATTGCAGTAAAGAGATCACCTTGGCTGATCGCATTTAAGAAGAAATAAGACATGGCACCAGAACCAACAATACCAATGATTGCAACTGGCCGGCGACCGAATTTATCTGATGCCATGCCCATAAGAGGCGTTGCAAAAACGGCAACAATATTGGCTAAAACTGTAACCCAAAGATATGCATCCTTGGTCATATTAATACCATAAGCTTCTTGGATCGCATAAGTTGCACCAAAAACAGCAATGGTAACTGGCACAATATTATTTAGCGACATGAAAGTGACTTTAAGCATATCACGCCAATGATATTTTAACGCTTGCATGACTGGTGCTTTTGGCTTTTTGCCTTGCTTAACCTCATTGGTAAATGTTTTTGTTTCATTGACATGGCGGCGGATCAATATGCCAGCAATAATAACGATAATGGATAACCAAAATGGTACGCGCCAGCCCCAAGACAAAAATGCGTCATCTGACAAAAAGTAAGAAAAAGGTATAAAAATAGCTGCAGCAAGGAGCTGACCGAAACTAATACCCTGCTGAGCAAAACTGCCGTAAAAACCGCGGCGTCCAAGAGGGGCTTGCTCAAGGATCAGCGAACCGGCACCCGACATTTCGCCAGCAACAGCAAAGCCTTGCACAAGCCGTAACACCAGCAATAGAATAGGAGCGAGCATGCCAACTTGTTGATAGGTTGGCAGTAAACCTACACCAATAGTTGAAACGCCCATTAGAAACATGCAAAGGATAAGCACGCTTTTACGTCCATAGCGATCACCCCAATGGCCAAGGGCAATAGCACCAATCGGCCGCGCAACATAACCAACACCATAAAATGCCAAGGATGCAATTATGGCAGCTGTTTCATTACCTTCAGGAAAAAACAATTTTGGAAATACGAATGACGCCGCCATAGCGTAAATAAAGAAGTCATAATATTCAAGGGTGGACCCGATCCAACCACTCGCCGCAGCCTTACGTGATTCCTTAGTCTGAGATGTGGTATTATCCACATTATTTACTGATGTGCCCATTTTGTCTCCTCCTGATGACTGTAGTGCATTTTAAAAAAGATGCCGCACCCTTTCTCCAACAATAAGGCCCAAGATGCTAATCGATTTTAAGTTTTCAAAAATCAATAAATTGCTCTTATTGCAATATTAAAAGGGCTCCCCGATTTAACTTTTTTAAAAATACATTTTGCGATTTCCAACCAATGGGCAGCACCAACTAAAGTATTGAACTTTAACCTATCTGCAAAGCTGTTTTGAAATCACCGTCATTTGTTTGCATATAATGAAATGGAATACTCCTCGTCTCCCATTTTTCTTTTCTATAACTAATTTAATATTAGAAGTCAAAAAAAATATTATAATCATAACTATAAGGTTATGTTAATCGAATATATAGTTATATTTTTTCTAAACAATATGAAAAATCTAATTATGAATTGACGCTTAAAATTAATCTGTTGTTTTTACGCGCTTTTACGAAAAAGCTCGCGAAGGCAGCTTCATAGCCAGCGCAAATCAGCGGATAATTTTTGAATAATGTCGGTAAATCAGATTATTGCTAATATAAGAAGCCAAAATAGTTTTTTTTTAGTCATAAAGCTGCTATGCGATTGCACACAGATCTGGTTTTAGCTGAAAACCTCATATATTTATAAAGAATGAGCTTTTAATGTTGATATCAAGGCTCTGCACCTTATCGCACCTCACACCATATAGAGGTTGTGGCGGTTGCCAAATTGTTGGTTTGTCATATTTTACGTTAATAGACGTATTTTTTGCAAAAATACTTTAAATAAGGTGAAGCAAAGGGTTTGCCGCCAAGCAAACCAGAGCGCAGATGAATAAAGGGTAATTGAATGGAGGCCGTTATGGCAAAAAAAGTAACAGTTGCGGATATACCGCAATCAATTGGCCAAGAAGTAGGCCTGTCCGATTGGCGTATTGTTAGCCAGGATATGATCAACCAATTTGCTGATGCAACTGATGACCATCAATTTATCCATACTGACCCTTTAAAAGCCAAAGAAACACCTTTTGGTGGTACGATTGCACACGGATTTTTGACACTTTCGCTCTTATCTACCCTTGCCTATGAAGCATTGCCGGAACTCGAAGGCCAAACTTTTGGCATTAATTACGGGTTTGACAAGGTACGCTTCATGGCACCAGTCAAAACGGGCAGCAAAGTAAGGGCACGTTTTGTCGTTTCCGATGCAGAAATTCGGCCCTCAGGGCGTATTGTTTTCCATTATAATGTGACGCTTGAAATTGAAAATAGCAAAAAGCCAGCTTTGACAGCCGACTGGATTACGATTGCTATGGTACCACCTAAAGAAGATTGATTAATACGATTGTCACATTACAATTGACATATATATCGGCCTAAATGCATTTGGGGGATAATCGCTTACCCCCCAAAATTTAAAAAAAATTTTTAATTATTTTGAAACAACTTCCAATGGCCCATGGTCATCACAATGATCGCCATGAGGATGGTGTAAACGGCCATCGACCAAATAATCGACATGATCGCCATGCGGTACAGCTTCGTGACCGCAATTTGGCCCATGCACATGGGCATGATCATGGCCAAGATGATCAGCAATTGGATGGCAACCATCGGGATTTTCTGAACTTACTTCAATCACATGCTCATCAACATGGCCATCATGGGGATGATGCAAATGACCATCATGTAAAAAATCAATGTGATCGCCGTGCTTTACAGCAGTATGGCCGCAATTTTCGCCATGCTCGTGGTCGTGATTGGCATGCTGGGGATGATTACAAGTACTCATGATAATTCCTCTTTATCGCTATGATTTTCATGTAAATGACTATGTATGTGCGGTTCGCAAGCATGCTCTAAAGCATTATTAATCAATGCAAGAATATGATGATCTGCAATGGAATAAATAACCCTTTGTCCATCTTTGCGTCTTTCTACCAAATGTGCATTTAAAAGAACTTTCAAGCGGGCAGAGACGGTACCAATTTTATCGCCTTCAATTTGCGATAACTCACCGACACTGCGCTCACTTTGTGCAAGCAACATAACGGTTTTAAGTCTTAAGGGGTCACTAAGCGCTTTAAACATTTTTGCTGCAAGTTCAATTTGATGTCGTGTATTCATTTAAATTCCAATATTCTAACAATTGATAGAATATTGGATAAATCATGTCTTGTCAAGACTGAACAACGCGCTTTAATTTACTGATATTTAGATGACATTTTTAAAACATATAGGCATACTATGAATGCAACTGGAGACTCTATAAGAGGGCAACATGTTAACATTACATTATCTAGAACGGTCTCGCTCTTTTCGCATCATTTGGGCGCTTGAGGAATTACAAAAAAGCTATGAAATCAAGTACTATAAAAGATCCCTTACATTTTCGGCTCCGGCTGAATTAAAAAAGATTCACCCTTTGGGGAAAGCACCGATTTTACAGGATAATGATGATGTCATTGCTGAGTCTGCGGTTATTTTGGAATATCTTCAAAGCAAATATGATCAACAAAATCAATTCAAACCACAAAAAGATATAGATGTTTTTCAATATTTATATTGGATGCATTATGCTGAAGGCTCATTAATGCCTTTAATAATGTTTCAATTTGTTATGAATAAGGTGAGCGAAAAAGTTCCATTTTTAATTCGCCCAATTGTTAATATCATTACAACAGGTATTAAAGCCAATTTTAGCCAACCACGATTAAATGAGCACATCACATTTGTTGAAGATCATTTGTCCAAACATGATTACTTTGCTGGCAATTTTAGTTTTGCTGATATCCAAATGAGTTTTGCGTTAGAAGCGCTATCTTCTATAATTCCAGACCAATGTCCACATATTCAAGCATTTTTAAAAAGAACCCAAGAACGCTCAGCCTATAAAAAAGCAAAAAGCGATTTAGAAGCCTTAAATGCCAACGAGCAGCTTGACTTTTAGAGCGCACTTCGATCTACCTGAATCAGATCGGCGCTCTAATCCATTGTTTTCACCGCGTTTTTTACCCGAAAACCGCTTCACACTTTTCGGAAAAACGCTCTAATGGTTGAAAATAGGGTTTGTTTCTTGGTTCAAACAGTATGTGGATAAACCTAAAATCAATTTAAGCTGAATCGATAGCCGCATAGGTTCTGCTGAAATCGCCTTTTATGGTGTCTTTACGATTTGCAGCAATGATAAAGCAACCTAAATCCCAAAATTGAAAATCAACTTCACCGCCGCCTTGTAAAGCACATAGAATAAACCAATCATCATCTTCAAGATCATTCCAACCCTGCTGTTTGGCGTAAGCGGCAGCTTTAACACAAATTGTGCCATCCATATCACTTACTGCATCAGCATAAGTTCCAAACATCTGATGCTGCGGCCCTTCGCCAAAGGTCATTTCATCCCTTACGGCAATGGCAAGATCAAGAGAGCGCCTAAAATCAATACCTTGCCAAACGTTTTTATCAAAATAATAGGGCAAACATATGCAAGGCAAAAATTTCAATTTCTGACAAGAACGGGGAATTTCCTGTTCGGACGCAAAAGCCATTAATTTTTGACCATCGCGGTAAAAAGCAAAACGCCCATCTTCATCAAGCTGCGCTTCAATATCGCCGCGTTTTTTATTTGTAACCACACCGCGATACCCGCCATTTCCATCGCTTTCCCAGCCAACCATATTGTGGGCAGCAAAGGTAATATCTTCGGCATCATCGGCTATGTCATGGCGAATAAAGTTATAGTAATCAACATTGAACATCACATGCCAATCATCACCATCATTGCCATAAAACAATGAAATTAAGCCCTGTTGCGGTAAATAATCTTGATTGTCTACAATATCAGCAAGGTTGATTTGCGCTAAAAAATTATAGTAAAAGCCTTGGCTATCACGCGGCCAAAGAGTATCTGGTGCAAGATCTGGCCCACCGCCAATACGGCTTTGCCCAATATCTTCATCTGCTTCACCATTTTCTATCATACGTATGGCAGGCATTGCTAATGCATGAATAGTGTCTCGCTTTTCGCTTAAGCCACTTGCTTTAATTGCAGCATCAAGCTTTGCTGCAATAGCTTGATCATCCATAATAATATCCCTCATATTATTGTTTTTTGCAAATTGCTCTTGTTCATGATCCTTTGCTAAGCCTTGTGGAGATGGAAAATTGACGACGATCCCATCTGTTGTCTCCGCCTCTACCAATGGTCGAATACTGGCAAGTATGGTCTTAATCGCGTTTTTATAGTCGGTAAAATCAGTTTCTAAACAAATACCGGTAAAACGAAAGGCAAAATCAAACCCTACAATTTTAGCAATTGCTTTATAACGATAAAAATTGATGGCGGGTTTACTGGCAAGAGGAAAGAAGCTTCGCACGGAATATAGACCGCTCGCTCCTCCTTGCGTAAATTCCCCCTCTTCAATAACATCATTTTCCTTCTCAACCATATTTTGTAAAAGGTTTTCCAAGTCTTCGCTAAGCGCAATGTTCGCTTCTGGGGCAATTCCAAAATCACCAATACGATCCCCGTCTGCATTGAGTTTTTGCAAAATAACCGCTTTGGGCAGCTTTAATACGCGGTCGAAATATCGATCACTTTTAAAATAAAAGACATCAAGCTCAGACAAATTATAACTCCCATAAAACAATAAAACTCAAAAAAAAGATAATTAGGACAGCAATCTAACTTAAGGCGAAGAAGCGATGCGAATTGAAATTATTGTTCTATTTTGGCTTACTTGATTTTTTGGCGAATAACTGTTTTTCCCCATGGCACTTCCAACCATTCCTTCGCCTCTGGTGTGCAGCTATAAAATTGCGGCGCATTATCTTTTATTTCTATATGGCAGTGATCTTCGTCCAAATCTTGATCATACCTCCCCAACAAATAAATTTGTTGCCATTTGTGTACCAATTTTGCCAGCCCATATCTCTACCCATTCCAACCCCCATATAAAAATCAGAAATAATCATATGGATATCATCTTGGTGAAAGCAAATGTCCATTTCGTATAGAGTTATCGCATTGGCAAAATATTTATACTTCCAGCACTGACCAACAAGTCTATTCTTAACCTCATTATCGGCATGTTCTGCCGACAAGATTTGATTATCGGCATTTCCTGCCGACAGGCAAACTCCAGCATAGATAAAACATGGCAAAAAAACCAAAACCCGAAAAAATTGCATTTTCCCCCATCAATCCCAACATTTTTAAAACAATAATAATGTCCTTAAATTACAATGCTCAAAACACTTTTACTTTATGAAAAAATATGTCCCCAATGCAATTAATATAATTATTGATATTATAATTCTTATGAGGGGCTTTTTTCTAAAAACAGGTATAAAAACCCACATGAAAAAAATCGGCAACAATACTAACCCCAATATTCCAGCCACTATTGATGCCAAAAAAATAAATGCGTAATACCCAGCTAATATATCGTTATTAAACGACAAATTTAAATGAATTTTACCTAAAACTGCAACTGAAAAAATGCTTAAGATGAATAATAAACCGTCTAAAAATGCAGTAAATTCACCAAAATCACTTGTTTGATTTTGTATTATTTTATAACTTTTATAATAAAAATAAAAACTAACAATATTACCAATAAGAAAATAGAAAATTTGATATTGATTGAGGTTTAGGAAATCATTGGGGAATAAGGATAGGGTGGGAACACTTATCATAAAAATAAAAGGAAAAAACAAAATATTTAAAGCATAATACATCGTTTTTCCGATTATATTGGTCAAAATAGACACCTATTTTTATGAAAATATCTATGGATTAAACATTTAATATTTGACATTTTTATGTTCAATTATCGTCCGCTCAGATGCTATCAAAATCAGGCTAAGTCAAACTAACGCGATTTAAGCTTTCGCATAGTGTTTTATTAAAATAAGCGTAAACCGCTTTCGGTTAAGATAGCTTGCATGGAGATATCATGATCTTCTGCTACGATTGAGTTCACCTCTTGGCAATCAAAAGCAAGCCCCACCAAAAATGGTTGTTTCTGCCGAGATCTCATATCAGCAACGATGCGGTCATAAAAACCACCACCATAACCAATACGGTTACCGATAGCATCAAATGCCGCAAGCGGTAGCAAAATTAAATCGGGATCAAGAATAGCGGCTCTTGCAGGTGGGCCCATAGTGCCAAAACCCATCGGAATTAATTCATCTTCTAGATTAAACTGGCGAAATTGCATTTTACGAGCCTTACTATCGGTTATAGCTGGCAGGCAAATTGTTTTACCCTGCTCTTGAAGCGCCAACAATAAGGGCCTTGGATCTATTTCACTGCCAATCGGCCAAAAGCCGGCAACAATGCTTGCATCAATAAGTGACAAAAGCGAATTTACTTTATTTGCTAATTTTTCAGCAGCCTGGCGGCGAAAATCTATCGTCAAGCGATCACGCTTGGCTAATGCTTCATGGCGGTGTTGCTGTTTTGTCATTCTATTATCCGTCAAGAAACGTTCACTATCAGCATAAACACTTTTATGATGGGAAAAACAATTTTAACAAAACTGCTTTTTGGAATAAGTGGCACGAAAGGCGGCAAAGAAGTGGCGTCCACGACAACCGATGGAATTTTTGATCCTAGGAACCTACATAGTAGGTGGGCGCCATATGACGAAGCCCACGGGCCTCATCAGGGACGGCTCCCTTTAAGATCATTAAGGCCCTAGGGATGCTGTTATCCTGTCGCGAAGCGCAGAACGCCGCTAACCACTATAAACCATTGTTTTAGAAAATGCCAATAGGATTTATATTATTTTAAAGGCAGCATTACCGGTTGAACCATATCTAAGAAAATAGCTATATGGCTCTATCGGTTGATTTTTCTAATAAATCAACTATGCGCTTTTGCACCTTGACCATTTGCGGATAAATATCAAGCGCCTTATTATAAATATCAATCGCCATTGGTTCACGGTTGGTCATTTCAAAAATAGCACCAAGCTGCATCAGCGCATTAAAATGACGCGGTTCAATTTGTAGCACCCTATTTAATTCAAGAACGGCAAGGGAAATATCATTCATCTGAATATGAATGGATGCGCGCCGCATCCAACCTTCAGCATAATTAGGATCAAGCGCTACAACATTATCCAAAAAATCCATCGCTTGTGCATAATCTTGGTTTCGCGCCGCATCTTCTGCCCAGCCCATCAACAAATCTATTGTTGCACTACCCGATTGAGACCAAAGCCCCTGTATTTGTTGACTAATTTTTTGAGCTTCTTTGACATCAGCGCTGCGCTTCAAACTGGTAAAAAGTGTGTTTAATTCGTCAGTCTTTTTAACCAATGGCAATAGATTTTTAGATTTATTTGGATCTTCAATAGCTTGATCGGGTTTAACATTGGGACGTAAAGGCACAACATCATCGGGCTCAAGCGGCGATTCAAGTGGTTCATGCTCTGGTGGAAATTGCGGTGCTTCTTGCGCATGGCTAAAGGAAATTATCACCGCAGACAAAGTCGGCGCAGTCAATAAGACAGCACAGCAAGCCAATATAAGATCTCGATATTTCAACTTCTTTTCCACGCTCTAACCATTGATTAAAATTCTATTTTAATATGGCTTAGTTTAAGATCAATTAAAAGGCAGTAAAATGACATATTGCTATTAAAAGTAACCCCGCCAAAACTATAATTTAGCCATAAATGCTTTTTAGGTTCACCAAAATGTGAAACACGCGAAATTTTAGAGCGTTTTCCGAAAAGTGTGAAGCGGTTTTCGGACAAAAAACGCGCTATAAACAATGTATTAGGGCGCGGATCTGATCGAAATGCGCTCTAAGCTTAAAGGGAAGATTATCATAATGAAGTGGCTAAAAAGGCTGATCTTATTTTTGTTAGTTTGCTATTTATTACCCATTGGTGCAAGTGCCCTTTGGTGGTGGCAATTAGATCGCCCACAAAGCTACCGCGTTGCTGATTGGACAAGCGCAAATTTCTTACCAAAACCGCAAGCGCAAGGCTCCAGCCTTTATATTATGGGCGCAAGAACCGGGGGCATGAAGGGGGCAATTTCACTTCACACTTGGATCGTCTTTAAGAAAGCTGGTGAAAGCCAGTATAACCGCTATGATGTTGTCGGTTGGGGCAAAGCACTGCGCCACAATGCCTATGCGGCCGATGCCAAATGGTATTCCAATGCGCCATTTATTATTTATGAATCCCATAATAATGATGCGCTGATTGGAAAGGTTGAAGCGGCTATAAAGCGCTACCCCTATGGTGGGAATGGTCAATATGTTATCTGGCCGGGGCCAAACTCCAACAGTTTTGTAAGCAATGTTTTACGTGACGTGCCGGAAATCAATGTGGCATTGCCACCGCTTGCCGTGGGGCGCAATTTTTTAACCAAGGGCAAATGGTATTTTTACGATAAGGATAATAGCGACCTTATCATAAATTATCATGGCTTTGGTGGCTTGGCGATTGGCGGAAAAAGCGGGATTGAATTGGATATTGGTGGCTTTGTTTTAGGCATAGATATCAAAAATCTTGGCGTAAAAATTCCCGGTATTGGCCAAGTGGGCTTTTAGTAAAACTATTTACAACAATATAAATTAGCTTTTTAAAAAAAGCGCCTTTGAACTTTTTCAAAGGCGCTTTTTTATAAATTAACTGATAGGCTAAATTATTTTTTAGACATATCTTGCGCAACGGATAAATATAATTGTTCGGCAAGTTCGTTGGCTGCACGTTCAATCGCATCTTTTTCGGCAGCAAGATTAGCATATTCCTGCCGTGGACGATCAAAGGAAGCATCAACTGAACGGCTGCGTTTTGCAACAACCTTACCATCCATATCACGAATGGTATAAGTACCTGTGGCACGCGCAGTACCAGCTGACGCACGACCGGTACGATCGGTACGGTCGCCAACATTAACCCGCACTGCAGCCAACACAGTCGTGCTGACATTTAATGCTAGCTTATATTGCGGCGAACTACTTTGACCAGCACCACCATTAAACAGATAAATTAAGCGATTGCGCACAATTTGAGTTGTGCGGTCACCAGCTTCATCAATTTCGATAGAGTTGAGTTTTGCCCGCATCGGTGAACTTGCATTAAGCATAGGGCTGCCATCGCTATTGCTGCCCTGATAAAGCGGCTGCACTGTGCAACCACTTATTGTGATAGCAGACACCATAAGCGCCGCCAGAGTAATGCTTTTTAATGCTATAATTGGTTTAGATAACAACATTAATAATCCTTTGCGGTACAACAACCAACTTTTTCGGTGCTTTGCCATCAAGAGCTTTTTGAACAAAAGGCAATTGTAACACAGCAGCTTCAACGGCATTCTTGTCCGCATCACGGCTAATTGTCAAATCACCACGCTTTTTACCATTAATTTGCACAGGCATTGTAACATCATTATCAACAGTCAAAGCTTCATCATATTGCGGCCAAAGCAAAGTTGCCACCATTTTATCACCACCCAAGGCGGCGTGGCACTCTTCAGCAAGATGCGGCATCATCGGTGCAATCATGGCAATAAAGAAATCAAATGCCTGCTTTAGTGCAGCCTTAGTATCATTATCAGCCGTTTCAATATTTTGCGCAACCGGCGACAAAATATTTAGCAACTCATAAAGACGGGCAACTGCACGATTAAAGGCAAGCTTTTCAATATCATCAGCAACTGCTTTCAAGGTGCGGTGTGCAGCCTTGGAAATATCAAGAGCAATACCATCTTGCGCAGCTTTGCCTTCAATGCCTTGCAAATGTTCTTCAGCAAGTGCCACCATGCGCCAAACACGCTGCACAAAACGGAATGCACCTTCAACACCAGATTCAGACCAGATAACATCGCGCTCTGGCGGCGAATCAGAAAGCATGAACCAGCGCGCAGTATCAGCACCATAGGATGCCAAAATATCATCAGGATCGACAATGTTGAATTTTGATTTCGACATTTTTTCGATTGGTCCAATTTCAACCGGCGCACCATCGGATAAACGGAAAGCTGCACGCTTACCATCTTTTTCTTCAATCTTAATATCAGATGGGAAGACATAGCCGGTTTCATCACGGTAAGATTCATGCGTCACCATGCCTTGGGTGAATAGGCCCTTAAATGGCTCTTCAACCCCAACATAGCCAACTTTTTTCATCGCACGGGTAAAGAAGCGCGAATATAAAAGATGCAAAATAGCATGTTCAATACCGCCAATATATTGATCAACCGGCAACCAACTATCAGCCATAGCTCGCTCTGTTGGCTCATCAGCATTTGGATCAGTAAAGCGGATATAATACCATGATGAGTCAACAAATGTGTCCATGGTATCGGTTTCGCGCCGTGCGGGTTTACCACAATTTGGGCAATCAACATTTTTCCAAGTTGGGTGATGATCAAGCGGATTGCCCGGCTTTTCAAAAGTAACATCATCAGGCAGACGGACGGGCAGATCCTTGCGCGGTACTGGCACCACCCCACATTCCACACAATGGATCATTGGAATGGGGCAGCCCCAATAGCGTTGGCGAGAAATCCCCCAATCGCGCAACCTATATTGTACGCGGCGTTCTGCCTGTGGTTTACCGTTAAGCATTGTTCGCTCTAAACGGTTTGCCACCTCTTCAAAAGCTTGTGTTGGCGTTAAACCATCAAGAAAGCTTGAATTGATCATCACGCCATCTTCAGTATGCGCCGTTTCAGTCACAATAAAGCTAGATGGATCTTGCCCTTCTGGCAGCACCACAGGACGTACAGGCAATTCATATTTATTAGCAAAATCAAGATCGCGCTGATCATGAGCAGGACAGCCAAAAACCGCTCCAGTACCATATTCCATCAATACGAAATTGGCGACATAAACTGGCAATTGCCAATTTTGATCAAAAGGATGGGCAACGGTAACGCCGGTATTAAAGCCTTGCTTTTCAGCCGTTTCGATTGCTGCCACCGATGTGCCGATACGCTTACATTCTTCAATGAAGCCCTGCAATGCCGAGTTATTTTCAGCAATTTGTTTGGCTAATGGGTGGTCAGCAGCAATGGCAATAAAGGACGCACCAAAAATCGTATCGGGGCGGGTTGTATAAACTTCAATTGTATCAAAGCCTACTGGTGCATTTTGGGCGATTTGCCAGCGCAGCGCCAAGCCTTGTGATTTGCCAATCCAGTTCTTTTGCATAAGGCGAACTTTATCAGGCCATTCCTCAAGCTGATCTAAACCTTGCAATAGGTCTTCGCTATAATCGGTAATTTTGAAGAACCATTGGGTCAATTCGCGCTGCTCAACCAAGGCACCCGAACGCCAGCCCTTACCATCGACCACTTGCTCATTGGCAAGAACAGTCATATCCACCGGATCCCAATTAACCTTAGCGCTTTTACGGGTAACAAGCCCTTTTTCCACCATATCTTGGAAAATCATTTGTTGGCGGTGATAATATTCAACATCACAAGTGGCAAATTCACGCGACCAATCCAATGATAAGCCCATGGATTTTAACTGCGAACGCATGGTGGCAATATTTTCATAAGTCCATTCTTTAGGATGCACCTTATTTTTCATTGCCGCATTTTCAGCCGGCATACCAAAAGCATCCCATCCCATTGGGTGCAGGACATTAAATCCCTTTGCCCGCTTATAGCGCGCTACCACATCACCCATGGCATAATTGCGCACATGGCCCATATGGATACGGCCTGATGGATAGGGAAACATTTCTAAAACATAATATTTTTCACGGCTATCATCATTATCAGTCTTGAAAACATCTTGAATGTCCCAAGCCGATTGCCATTTTTTTTCGGTAGCGCGTGGATTATAACGTTCGGTTGCCATTGCTTTTATTCTCTTGCGAAGATTAACTAGTTTAAAAATCTGTCAATGGAGCTTCAACACACATTGTGTAAGGCGTCAACTGGCGATAGTATTTCGAATATATAGGCAATAAAGGATATCTCCATGAATGACAAGCTAGATAATCAGACTTCAGTGCAGGAAGCCCATGATGTTTGTGCGGCACTTAAATATGTGCGGGCAGAAATATTGGCAAGCGCCAGTGAAGCCAAACGATCAACTAGCGATATTGATCTTATTGCTGTTTCCAAAACATTTGATGCTGATGACATTCGTCCCGTGCTGCAACAGGGACAGCGGCAATTTGGCGAAAACCGTGTTCAAGAAGCGCAAAGCAAATGGCCGCAATTGCGCAATGAGTTTTCGGATATAGAATTACACCTCATTGGGCCACTGCAATCCAACAAGGCGGCGGAGGCCGTTGCACTTTTTGACGTAATTGAAAGTGTTGACCGCGAAAAAATTGCCGCAACCTTAAGCGCGGAAATGAACAAGCAGGCACGTAATTTACCATGCTATGTTCAAGTTAATACGGGTTTAGAGCCGCAAAAGGCAGGCATTGCCCCCCAAGACACGCTTGATTTTGTCAAACGCTGCCAAAATATCCATGGTCTTAATATTATTGGTTTAATGTGCATCCCACCAGCTGATGAAAATCCAGGCCCCCATTTTGCATTGCTTGAAAAGCTTGGCAAACAAGCAGGGTTGCACAAATTATCCATGGGCATGTCCGGTGATTTTGAACTTGCGATAAGGTTTGGTGCAACAAGTGTGCGTGTCGGCTCGGCAATATTTGGCTACCGCCCGATGAAGAACGATGATGATGCTTCGATTGAGGAATAGTCGAGACTAAATTACTATTATATTGAATTACGAGCATAATGGTTAAGTGGAAACTTTAAAACGTGATGAACCAGGTATCTTTATTGATAAGGTTTTTGCGCAAACGGGTTTTCTCATTGAAGAAAATGAAGATATTACCAGTGAATGGCGGCGATGGTGATGCTAAAAGTGTTCCACTTTAATAAATTAATGATAAGTCAGAAAATAATTTTACGATTAAGCAAGGATATTTGGTCTTTACAATTTAAAAGGCAAGACCAAATATTTATTTAACCTTTTGATATTTATATTTTTTTCAAATAATAGCAAACTTGATTTTTGTACCCCCTTTACATTTGATCAAATTAATAGCATAATTGATCAAATAAAATGAATGATAGAAAAGACGATTAATAATATCGCAGCTATTGGATCATGTCATGGGAGGTATAGCAATGGATTATCGGCAGCTTTTTTTCTGCTCCCCAAACTATGGGTATAGCAAGCTCATTTCTTGTATAAAAAGCATAAGCTCTTTTACAGGTAGTCTTTACCATATGGCGATGTTCATTTTTAAAAATAATAAAAATTTGCAAGTGCAGTCTTTTATGCAATCACAATCTTTGGCCTTGCAACCTGTAAAAATCCGTTGGAACCAAAATCGCGCTGGCGAGGATTAGCGCGGCTTCAGGTTATAAAACGCTTTCCTTTTTAAAAATTATCTTTTTCGTACTGGTGTATTATGATTGATGAAGCTCAAGCAAAAAAATTTATAGAAGAAAATCCTGATTTGCGTGTATTGGAGGCCTTCGTTATTGACGTTAATGGTGTACCGCGCGGTAAATGGATACCGCGTGAACGCGCTTTGGATGTTTTGGTAAACGGCATGGCTATGCCGCGCTCGGTTTATGCGCTCGATGTTTGGGGGCGAGACGTAAATGATGCAGGTCTTGCAACAGGTACTGGTGACCCTGACGGCATGTGCTTTCCCTCACCCGATTCTTTGTCACGTGTTACTTGGTTGGAACGGCCAACCGCACAGGTAATTTTAGGCATGCAAAACCGTGATGGTACTGGCTTTTATGCTGATCCTCGTCAGGTTTTGATTAATGTCTTAGAGCGTTTCAAGAAATTGAAACTAACTCCAGTTGTTGCCACCGAGCTTGAATTTTATCTTATCGATCCTATTCGTTCGGCATTGGATCCTGTGCGTCCACCAAATACACGTGATGGTCGTTGGCATACCGGCCAAACACAAGTGCTTTCCATTGCTGAACTGCAAGAATATGAGCATGTTTTTGATGATATTTCAGAAGCGTGCCGCGCACAAAAAGTGCTTGCAGATACGACCTTGCGTGAAAATGGCCCTGGTCAATATGAAATCAACCTTAATCACGTACCTGATGCGTTAAAGGCTGCTGATTTTGCTGTGCTGCTAAAACGTATTGTTAAGGGTGTTGCGCGCAAGCATGATCTTGATGCAACCTTTATGGCAAAACCATATGGCACTCAGGCTGGCAATGGTATGCATGTGCATTTTTCACTACTTGATGAAAATGGCAAAAATGTTTTTGCTGGTGATACCGGCCCATCGGAAGTGCTATTGCATGCTGTTGGTGGTCTTTTGGCAAATATGGCAGATAGTATTGCAATTTTTGCGCCGCACGCCAATTCATTCCGCCGCCTCACTCCGAGTGAACACGCGCCTACCTATGCATCATGGGGCTATGATAACCGCACAGCTGCGGTACGTGTTATTACTGCAAGTAAAGCAGCTACTCGTATTGAGCACCGCGTTGCTGGCGCTGATACCAATCCCTATCTCGTGCTTGCGATGATTTTGTCGGCAGCGCTTGAAGGCATGACAACCCGCCGTGATCCAGGTGGTCCAATCCATGGTGATGATCATGATATTGCCCATGAACCGCTACCAACCAATTGGGATTATGCCTTACAGCTTTTTGCAAAATCAAGTTTTGCCTATGCAACCCTTGGCCCCAAGTATCGTGATTTGTTTACCGGTTGTAAAAGACAAGAAATGGCAGAATTTGCCTTGCGTGTAACCGATGTTGAATATGATGCCTATATAAGGACAGTATGATATGACAACAAATTCTAATTTCAACACTACTTCTAATCCAGGCCATGCCGCAACTTATTATGCCGCAACCGCCAATGACAAGACTGTTCATCCTGAGTTAGAAGGTGAAATCACCACCGATGTTTGTATAATCGGTGCAGGCTTTACCGGTGTTTCAGCCGCGCTTGAATTGGTTGAAAACGGTTTTTCAGTTGTCTTGCTTGAGGGTGATCGTATCGGCTATGGTGCGTCAGGGCGTAATGGTGGCCAAATTGTTAATGGTTATAGCCGTGATTTAATGGTTATCGCCAAGCGTTATGGACAAGAAAAGGCCAATGCACTTGGCGCTATGTCCCTTGAGGGCGGTGATATTATCCGCGAGCGGGTGGCGAAATATAATATTGATTGTAACCTTGTTAATGGTGGTTTTTTTGCAGCTTTTACTGATAAGCAAGTAAAAGGCATGGCAGAAAACCGTGCCAATTGGAAACAATATGGCAATGACGGCCTTGAAATGGTTTCTAAAAGCGATGTTGGCAAATATGTCAATAGTGATCGCTATGTTGGTGGTATGATTGATCGTCGCGGTGGCCATATCCACCCACTGAATTTAGTGCTTGGTCAGGCGGCAGCAGTAAGCGCGCAAGGCGGCAAGATTTTTGAAAACTCACGGGTTACCAGTGTTGATACTGGAGCAAATCCTGTTGTGCGCACCAGTAAAGGCGTGATTAAGGCAAAATATGTACTTGTTTGTGCCAATGCCTATATTGGAAGTCTTTTGCCTGAAATTGGTGGCCGTATGATGCCAGTATCCAGTCAGGTAATGACGACAGAGGTTTTAGATAAGGATTTGATCGATAGTCTATTGCCAGCTAATTACTGCGTTGAAGATGCCAATTATGTTTTGGATTATTATCGCCGCACCGCTGATAATCGCCTGCTTTATGGAGGTGGTATTGGTTATGGTGGACAAAACCCAAGCAATCTTACAGCAGTTATTCGCCCCAATATGCTTAAAACCTTTCCTCAGCTTGAAGGTGCAAAAATTGAATTTGCATGGAGCGGGAATTTTGCATTGACCTTAACCCGTATTCCTCATATCGGTAAATTATCCGATACGGTTTATTTTTCTCATGGTGATAGTGGTCATGGTGTTACCACAACGCATCTTTTGGGTAAAATTTTAGGGGAAGCAGTGCGCGGTCACAGTGAACGCTTTGATGTATGGGCATCATTGCCAAACTTGCCTTTCCCAGGTGGCAAATTATTACGTGTGCCACTTACAGCTCTTGGAGCTTGGTGGTATGGCATACGCGACAAATTAGGTGTATAGAATAGTTAGATTGCAGACTTCGCATTTCGAATTTTCGAATGGAGAATGTATCCGCTAATAATATGAGCTTTTTGACCTAGTTAAATGTCAAAAAGCTCTTACCACAATCAGGAATAGGCCAATGAAGATTGGAATTTTACAAACAGGACATGCACCTAGCGACATTATTCCGCAATATGGCGATTATAATGACTTATTTGTCAAGCTATTGCAAAGCAAAAATATTGATTTCATTGAATATCCCGTTGTTGATGGTATTTTTCCCGCTTCAATTGGCGAGGCTGATGGTTGGCTCATCACAGGCTCTAAATTTGGCGTTTATGAAGATCATGATTGGTTACCGCCGCTTTTTGATCTTATCCGCGAAATTTATGCAAGCGGTAGGCCCTTAGTTGGTGTTTGTTTTGGCCATCAAGCTATTGCGCAAGCTCTTGGCGGCAAGGTTGAAAAATTTCAAGGTGGCTGGTCGGTAGGGCAAATCGAATATAAGCGTGATAACGGCGAAGCGCAAAATCTTGTTGCTTGGCATCAAGATCAAGTTGTCGAATTACCAAAAGACGCAAAAGTAATCGGGTCAGCTGATGCTTGTCAATTTGCTATGCTGCAATATGGCAATAAAGCTTTGAGTTTTCAGCCCCATCCAGAATTCAGCTCGAGTTTTTACGAAGCCCTATATCATGAACGCGGGCAAGTTCTACCGCAAAATGTTAAAGATAGAATGGTTAAGCCAACGGAACAAAACCTTTCTCGCGGTGCTATTGCTGATGAAATTTTAGACTTTTTTCAGCAAAATAAACTATCTTAACGCAATTATCCTTTTGAAGCCGTTTTTCATAAAAAGGCTTCAAAGTCACTATAGTTGCGGGTAATAAAACAACTTACCGGTGTGTGGTTAAGATATTTTCTAGTTTCATGTCTGGCATAATTAAAAAAAGCTCAATTTTAAATTCGGGCAAGGAAAAGCAATGAAAAAGAAGCCAGGGTTAAACCTTTTGCAAGATGAAAAGCACAGCGATGAGACCATTAAGCAATGGGTTTACCGCTCACTACGCCTATCAATTATGACTGGGCATTTTCCACCCGCCCAGCCAGTGACTGTTAAGGCAATATCAGATTTGCTGGATGTGAGTGCAACCCCCATTCGTGAAGCATTGCATCGTTTGGTTGCAGAAGGCGCCTTGGAAAACCTTGATAATCGCCGTGTGCGCATTCCTGATATTGATCCCAATAAATTTGACGAGATTATTGCAGCCCGTATTGCGCTTGAAACTTTAGCGGCAGAACGCGCATTACCATTTGTTGACTTTATGGATTTAGCACGCTTACGCAGTATTGATCAGGAAATCAACCAAGCCTATGAAACAGGCAATATCCAGCTTGGCATCGAAAAGAATTTTGCCTTTCATCGCTATTTATATCAAAAGCGCTCAGCCGCGGTTTTATTGCCATTAATTGAATCTGTTTGGCTGCGCCTTGGGCCATTTATGCGTGAAGCTACTGAAAACCTATCGGAAAGCTATACAGTTGATCATCATCAGGAAGCCTTGGCAGCTCTTGAAAAGAAAGATAGTGCAGCTTTAAGGGCGGCAATTATTGCCGATATTGATGATGGTGCTGGTTATCTTGGCCGCAAACGCTTCATTGAAGCCGCGCAAATCACAGCTTAATTCTTTCACCATAGCAGCATTTTTATTGGCAGATGATATTTTGGTCTTACAATCCATTTAATGATGCATGTGTCATTTAAATTTGAGCTTGGATTATAAAAATTACACAATTTAACAAGGTGAAAGTAAAAAGCTATTTCATAAAAATAGCCCTTACTTTCAGCCCTTTTAATTGATCTCAACTTGTGAAGTGAGAGTTATATTAGAGCGTTTTTCCGAAAAATGTGAAGCGTTTTCGGAAAAACGCAGTGTAAACAATCGATTATAGCGCCGATCTGATCCAATCAGATCGAAATGCGCTCTAGCTGCGCTGTGATAAATGAATACCAGCAATAGTGCAGCGCACCGAGCCGCCAGCTTGCTCAATTGTTGGTATTTCTAGAACCAGCGGTGTTGCACTTTTTTCAATAACAGCAATCTGCTCTGGTGTCAGTGAACGATATGCCGTGCCAGATAATGTTAAATACCGCCCGTCACGTCCCTTTAACTCAATTGCATTGCCAGCAAATTGATGGATCTGCTCAGACGTTAAATTGATGACACTGCGGCCAGATTGCTCAAAGCGCGTAATAATTTCTTTAGCTCTTACCTTATCGGTAATCATGTCCAGACCGATCATGACAAATTCTGTCGCGATACACATCAGCACATTGGTATGATATATTGGCGTATTATGTTCGTCTGCGGCATTAAACGTCATTGGTTCAAAGTTAAAGTGCGTACAAAAACGCTCAAGCGCAATCGGGTCTGTTCTATCGGATTTAACTGCATATGCCACCCGATCAATGTGATCAAGAACCATTGCGCCAGTGCCTTCAAGAAATAGTCCATCAGGTTCAAGTCCTGAATAATCAACAACTTCTTGCACACGATAATCACGCTTTAAATGCTCGATAATATCGTAACGGCGTTCAAGACGGCGGCTTGCTGCTTTCATGGGATAGATGGCAATATAGCCGCCAGCATGGGTAGAAAACCAATTATTTGGAAATACAGAATCTGGTGTTTTGTACCCTTCATCTTCGTAAAGGTGAACGGTAATGCCGACATCGCGCATTTGTTCAACTGCTTTGGTGATTTCATTATAAGCAGCAGGCGCCAATGTTTCGTCAAATGTACCTTTGGCTTGAAAACTGTTATCAGCCGCTGTTTCAGTATTTACTGTAAAATGGTGGGGGCGGATCATTACAACGGCTGCAGGAGCCTGAACGGAAAATGATTGTTTACGGCTCATGCCGCTTCCTCCAAATTGAAGATGAAATTTTTTAGCATTTTATACATGAGAGATGCAGGCTCATTGCAGTCAATGCCGAATGGAAAGTAGAAATTTGTCTTATAATTTAATAAAGTTAAATTATAAGACACAATATTTTGCGGTTTTAAAATTTTAATTCGCGCGTTGCAACATGCCAAATAAATCGCGAGGATCATCAGGATCTGCCAAAATGTCAAGATCTTCGTAAAAATCTGTATCTTTGATTTTATTATGGAGGTAACGCAGCGCCGAAAAATCTTCAATAGCAAAGCCAACGCTATCAAACAGCGTAATTTGGCGTGTATCTTTACGCCCAGTGGCTTGACCTGTTAAAACTTGCCATAATTCGGTTACTGGATAATCTGCTGGCATTTGTTGAATTTCACCTTCAATACGGGTTTGTGGTGGATATTCAACAAAAGTATCTGCTCTCAGCAAAATGTCTTTATGAAGTTCGGTTTTGCCCGGACAATCACCGCCAATAGCATTAATATGAACGCCAGCACCCACCATATTATCGGTAAGAATTGTGGCATATTGCTTGTCCGCAGTACAAGTTGTGATGACTTCAGCGCCTTCAATAGCTTGTTGGGCGCTATCGCATGCAACAATATTTAAGCCGCTATTTTTAAGATTGCGGTAGGCTTTTTGCGTGGCCAATGGATCAATGTCATAAAGATGGACATTTTCAATACCACAAATAGCTTTAAGGGCTAAAGCTTGAAATTCTGATTGCGCACCATTACCAATCATTGCAAGGGTCTTTGCGCCTTTTGGTGCAAGAGCACGTGTCGCTAATGCTGATGTTGCAGCAGTACGTAAAGCGGTCAATAAGGTCATTTCGGTAAAAAGAATAGGATAGCCGGTTGCAACATCGGCTAAAAGTCCAAAACCCGTAACGGTTTGTAAACCCTCTTTCATATTTTTAGGATGACCATTAACATATTTAAAACCATAAATAACGCCATCTGAGGTGGGCATTAGTTCAATAACGCCTTCTTTAGAATGGCTAGCAATACGAGGCGTTTTATCAAAGCTTTCCCAACGCTTGAAATCTTCTTCAATCGTGTCGCATAATTCAATTAAAACTTGTTCGATGCCGATATGATGAACCAATTGCATCATATGGTCGACGCTTACAAAAGGGACGAGCGCCTTATCGGATGGGGTGGTCTTGTTCATCATAACTCCTCAATATTTTGATACGCATATGATGGGCACTCTTAAAGTATTTATGCTTTAAAACGCCAATCTATGCTTTTATTCCCAATTTTTGCCTTAACCAATTCAAAGCTTGTGATTTGCCGCTTGAGTCGATTAAAGGCTTGACCATTTTTAAAATAAAAAATATTTGTAAAAAATGCCAAAGAGTTATAAAATTTCGTCAATAAATTATAAATTTTTATATTGAGATTGTAAAAATGCACAAAAACTCATCTATTCAGCTTTATTCAAAATATATTCCCGATGAGTTAGATCGTCGTTTAATTGCCTTGTTAAGGCAAGATGGACGCGCACCACTTGCAAAATTGGCGGATATTTTGAAGGTTTCGCGTGGTACTGTCCAAAATCGTCTTGATCGTATGGTTGACAATGGCACAATCAGTAATTTTACAGTTCGCGTTCGTGATGATTATGATGCAAATGCTGTTCATTCCATTATGTTAATTGAAGTTGTTGGTAAATCCACCACTCAAGTTATACGCCAATTGCGCGGTATTGCCGCAATACAAACTTTACATACAACAAATGGTAATTGGGATTTGGTGGCGAACATAACGACAGAAAGCCTAGCCGAATTTGACCGTGTCCTTGGCGAAATTCGCGCTATTGATGGCGTTTTAAATAGCGAAACCAGTCTATTATTAAGTAGTGTTAGTTAGTATTGATCAAGCTAGCATTTTTTGATTTCTAACACTTTTGATACCATAAGTGCCCCATTTGCCTTTGATGAATCACTACAATAGAAACATTTGAAATATTAGTTTAAAATCAATGGCTAAATAAGATGAGAAAATCAATTTATGATTTTTCTACTCATATTTAAAAAAAATAGTTAAAATAAGGCCATTAGTGATTGCATTTTTAGTAAATTTGTATATCCACCCATAGAAATTTTTATAAAATTTGTCAAATATTTGTGCATTTTTACAATTTTAAATAAAAATTTATAACTGTAGTCTGATTACATAATAAATTCAGGAGGAGTGGGAGGCCGTTGTCACATTAAGAATTTATTTCAATTAAGATTTATTTTTTAGTCTTAAATGATTATAATTTGACGATTTTATTTAAAAAGCGATAATTTAAAAAAATATATTTTAAGATATATAAAAATTATACAATTATAGCTTTAGTCAATATTTAATAATCAATTAGAATATAAAAAATATATTAAAGATTGATCTAAAAAATCAAAGATGTGACATGCTATTCCTTCACAATACAAGTTTTGCTAATAATTACTCTAAGTAATTTATACAGCCACATAAGGAAAAGGGTTCTAAATGTCTGATACTAGAAGTGTTTATAATTTCAATTCAGTGATTGTCCGCGAGCCTTCACGCTCGGTCGTTAATGGTTTGCGTGCTGATGATCGTGGTAATCCTACCTATGAAGGTGTTAAGGCTGAACATGATGCTTATATCGAAGCACTAAAAACTGCTGGCGTGAATGTTACCGTATTGCCTGCACTTGAAGCTTTTCCAGATGCAATCTTTGTTGAAGATCCAGCGCTTGTTTTCAGTGAAGGCGCAATTTTGCTTCGCCCAGGCGCTGAAACGCGTATCAATGAAGTGCAAGAAATTGCACCAACAATTGAAAAAATGTTTGATACGGTATTGCGTTTGCCCGAAAATGGTTATGCAGATGGCGGCGATGTTCTCAACGCGCCCCATGCCGTTATGATTGGCCTATCTGCACGAACTGATGCAAAAGGCGCCGAAGATCTTATCGAAGCACTCGCAAAATTGGGCAAAAAGGGTGAAGTTGTTCAAACACCTAAAGGCGTGCTTCATTTTAAAACTGATTGTTCTTTGCTCGATGATGAAACTATTTTCTCCACTGCACGCTTAGCCGCTTCTGGTGTGTTTTCGCGTTTCCGTCAAATTATTGTGCCAGAGGGTGAAGAAGCTGCGGCAAACGCATTACGGGTTAACGATACCGTATTTGTTGGATCGGATTTCCCAAAAACAATCGATTTGCTAATCGGCCATGGCTATAATGTTGTGCCGCTTAAAACCACTGAAATCGGCAAAATTGATGCTGGCTTATCTTGCATGTCGCTGCGTTGGTTTAAAAATTAAAATATCTCTTGTAATAAATTTGTTTAATCAAAAAATGTATCGTGGTTTTTAAAAATCACGATACAGTAATATTTGCAAAAAAAGAATAATAAGACAGCAAATATTATTATTTGGATATTTTACATGTTAATTTATTGAGTATTTTTATCGAAATACTTAATAAAACATGAAGTATTGTAATCGATTGGGAGGTCAAACAATGAAAATTAAGTTTTTAAGCCTCGTTATATTTTCTCTTTTTTCTAATTTTGCTTATGCAGACAATCCTTTGCGGCTTGGCATGACGCCTGAGCCTTATTTGCCTTTTACGGCAGTGCGCTCTAATGGCGAATGGATTGGTTTAGAGGCCGATTTGTCGCGTGCATTATGTGAGCGCATTGAAGTAAAATGCCAATTTAAATCCATGGCTTGGGATGGTTTGCTTCCTTCCTTAAATGAAAAAAAGATCGATTTTGCGATTGGTGCTTTTTCCGTAACTGAAGAACGTGCCCAAACCATCGATTTTAGTACGCCTTATTTTGTTGAAGGTACAGCCGTTGTTGGTGCCAAAAAAGACCAAACCGTAATTGCAACGATAAAAGCAGAAGATGGAAAAGGCGATATTTTAGACCAGAATAGTTTGCAAGGTAAAATTATCGGTGTGCAGGTTGCTAGTGTGCAATCAAAATACATGAAAAAATATTTACCCAATGTACATTTAAAGAGTTATGATACGGCTGATAACAACGCCGCCGACCTTGTTGCAGGGCGTACCGATTATATGCTTGCACCATTGCCTTTTTCGCAAGATTTTCTAAAAACGCCGTTTGCGCAAAATTACGAAATTAAACTCATTATTCCTGATAATGTTATGTTGGGGCAAGGTGTTGCCTATGCAATTAAAAAGGGTGACAAAAAGACCCTAGATATTGTCAATAAGGCATTACAAGAGCTTGCTGATGATGGCACGCTTAAAAAAATTCAAGATAAATGGGTTGATAGTGCCGCTGTAGAGTAGGCAATATCATGTGCATTTTAATAAATTAAGAAACAAAAATATTAGCCGCTAAAAGCATAATTCAAAGAAAAAAATAAAATATTATGCCTCTATGCTGAGCTTTATCACTATAAAAAGGGGATATGGAATGACGTTTTGTTATTTAATGTTCGTAAATGGTGTATGATGGAAAAATATCTGCATTTATTATCATGGGGTAACGATGGCTGGGGCGAACAGTTTTTTTGGGGCTTTATTTTAACGCTGGAACTATCATTCGTCGCATATTTCATTTCTTTCTTGTTTGGATTGATTACCGCTAGCGCTAAGCTTTCTTCAAACAAGATGTTACGCGTTTTAGCCAATATTTATCTAACCATTGTTAGATCCCTACCAGAATTGCTAGTGGTTTTATTGCTCTATTTTGCTGTTGCGACCGGCCTTGAAAATTTGCTCAAACAAAGCAACTTAGTGGGTGACGAATTTCAATTGAGCCCGTTTTGGGCAGCTATTATTGCCCTTGCCTTCGTCAATGGCGCCTTCATGACCGAGGTTTTACGTTCGTCCCTGCAAGCCATACCCAATGGCCAAGTTGAAGCAGCTCTATCCATTGGTATGGGCAGATGGCAGATATTTACACGCATTTTATTTCCGCAAATGATGCGTCACGCCGTACCAGGTATGAGTAATTTGTGGTTATCGATCATTAAGGAAAGCGCGATTATTTCGGTATTAGGCTCGTTCCAAGAATTGCTTTATACGGGCTATCGTGCCGCCTCGACAACACGGGAATATGTCTTTTTTTATGGTTTTACCGCGTTTTTATTTTTAGTCATCACGCTTGTTTCTATTGTCGTTATCATGCGTTTAGAAAAACACTTGAATCGTGGGTATTGATATGGATCAGCAATCATTTGATATTTCATTCTTAGGTGGCATCGGCGTTTTCTTTGGACGCGTCATAGAATTTATTCCTATTCTTTTGCACGCCCTACCACTCACCTTATTTCTAACTTTCGTTGCTGGTTTGTTTGGGCTTCTAATTGGAACGATTGGCGGTATCAATTTAAATTCGCGCAATTGGCTGCTATCAAAACCAACCGCCCTTTACACATTTTTGTTTCGCGGCACTCCTTTGCTTGTCCAATTATATCTCATCTATCAAGGCGTAGGACAGCTTTTACCAAATTTGCCAGTCCATGATACGTTTTTGTGGCCTTATTTGCGTGAAGGACTTTGGTATGCACTTGTTGCGCTTAGTCTTAACCAAGGCGCATATACTGCCGAGGTCATTCGCGGCGCTATAAAATCAGTTGGTCGTGGGCAATTAGAGGCAGCACAAGCCATCGGTATGAGTTCCTATCAAATATTGATGCGCATTACTCTGCCGCTCGCATTTCGCCAATGCTTACCGATTTTAACCAATGATTTGATTATTTTGCTCAAATCAACGGCACTTGCTTCAACAATTACGGTTATGGAAATAATGGGTACCGCCCGCGAATTACAGCGTAGCCTTAACTTATCTTTAGAGCCATTGGTGGCTGCTGGTATCATCTATTTTGTTGTTGTTTTAATAATGACCAAATCAATCTCACATTTCGAAAGACATTTCACGCGCTATAGGTCTCAATAAGTCTGCACATTTAAAAATAAAAACATTCCAATAAATTGGCCTATAATTAAATCGGGAGCATAAAATGACCGTCAAAGCATTAACAGTAACAAATATTCATAAAAGCTTTGCCGATATTGAGGTGCTAAAAGGCGTTTCTTTTGAAGCAAAAAAAGGGGATGTCATTTCCTTGATCGGCAGTAGTGGCTCAGGCAAAACAACATTATTGCGCTGCATAAATTATCTTGAAACACCTGACACTGGCGAGATCAGTGTAGCTGGTGAACTTATTGAAACAAAATTGGCAAAAAACGGTAAACAATATGCGGCGAATAAAAAGCAATTGCAGCATATTCGCACCCGCTTAGGAATGGTTTTTCAAAGTTTCAATCTGTGGTCTCATAAAACCATTTTACAAAACATTATTGAAGGCCCGACCAAGGTTCTTGGTATTTCAAAAGATGAAGCGATTGAAAATGCCAAGGTTCTTATGGAAAAGGTTGGGATTTCAGCAAAAGCAGATCAATATCCATTGCAATTATCAGGCGGTCAACAGCAACGTGCAGCTATTGCACGGGCTCTTGCGATGAAACCTGAGGTAATTTTAATGGACGAACCAACATCGGCTCTTGATCCAGAATTGGTTGGCGAAGTTATTCAAGTTATTAAACAATTGGCAAATGATGGGTGTACCATGGTGATGGTAACTCATGAAATGGCCTTGGCACGTGAAATATCAACACAAGTTATTTATCTTTATAAGGGGCTTATCGAGGAACAAGGGCATCCCAGTGAAATAATGGCTAAGCCCAAATCAGAACGTTTTAAGCAGTTTTTAAATATGCTTTAATGGGTTAAATGCCCCTTATTACCACGCCTATCATTACGGGGCTGTCCTTAGATAATTGAAGTTATCTAGGGTCAGCCCCAATATTTTATGACTTTATTTAAAGTAGGTGAGAGAAAATAAGAATTAAAAGATGTCAATCAGTATTCCAATAAATTAATACTCACAAAGGTGATAAAATATTTGGCAAGAACTGTTTGCACAATGATTGAGAGCTGAAAGTTGGCATAAATATTGATGCTATCAATTTATTCTTAAATATTTTGAGCTATAAATAAAACATCATTGCCAAAACATCTATTATCTTGTTTGGGTTTATTTTTAAAGGGTGTGTTACCCAACATCATCAAGGCTACTTTTTATGAGCCAAGATTTAAGCATTGTCCTTATTTTACTAGCTCTTGCAGTTGTTATGTTTGCGCTCAATAAGCCGCGCATGGATGCAGTGGCACTTATTATGATTTGCGCCTTGCCATTAAGCGGTATATTAACGGTCAACGAGGCACTATCGGGCTTTTCAGATTCTGCAGTTATCCTTATTGCCTTGCTTTTTGTGGTTGGTGAAGCATTAGCGCGCACGGGCATCGTTCAATATATTGGCGATTGGTTGCTCAAAAAATCAAACTCTAATGAAAATCAACTGCTCATATTTTTAATGGTGGCTGTGGCAGGTGTTGGCGCTTTTATGAGCTCGACCGGTGTTGTTGCTATTTTTATTCCGGTTGTTTTGCGCATCGCGAAACAAACCCATTTAGCTGCTGGCCGCTTGATGATGCCACTAAGCTATGCAGCCTTATTAAGTGGTATGCTAACCCTTGTTGCCACACCACCTAATCTTGTCGTCCAAAGTGAACTTGTTCGCCATAACCTTCCAACGTTTAGTTTCTTTTCTTTTACGCCTTTTGGGTTGCCACTCTTGATCCTTGCCATTTTATATATGTTCCTTATCCGTAAATTTTTAGGAACAGAACAAAAGACAAAATCAACCCACCAGCGCCCGCATATTGCCGATTGGGTTGAAGAATATCAGCTTTATCAACGTGAAGCGCGGATCAAAATTTTAAAAAACTCGCCACTTATTCGCAAAACATTGGAGGAACTCGATCTACGCCAAGCTAATGGTGTTAATATTTTGGCGATTGAGCGCACCTCTGGTCTTACCAAAAAATTGGTCACACCGCGCCCTGATACACTTTTATTGCAAGATGATATTTTGCTGCTTGATGTTGTCAATATGCCAGAAAATGAGACGGTAGCCAGTCTTTGCGGTGCCTATAAGCTTGAACAAATGCGGCTTGCTAGTGGTTATTTTGCCGATAGTACCCAGCAACTTGGCATGGCACAAATTATGATACCGGCAAGCTCGGCTTTAATTAATGAAACCGCAGCCAGCGTTAAATTTAGAAAGCGTTTTGACCTTTCCATTGTTGGCATGAAACGCGCCAACAAAGCCGTAAGTGATAGCGTTGCTGACATAGCGTTTAAAATGGGTGATATTTTACTGGTAATTGGGCCATGGCGCAATATTCGCCGCCTTACTAACTACGGCAATGATATAGTTGTTTTAGATTTACCTGAAGAAATTGATGATGCAACACCAGCCCCTACCCGCGCGCCCTATGCGCTTATCGGCCTTGGCTTGATGATTGCTTTAATGGTTAGCGGTATTATTCCAAATGTATTGGCAGCTTTGCTGGTTTGTCTATTTTTAGGATTAACACGTTGTATTGATTTTGATGCGGCCTATCGCTCTATCCATTGGCAAAGTCTTGTTTTAATTGCAGGCATGTTGCCTTTCTCACTGGCTTTACAAAAAACCGGCGGTATTACTTTAGCAACTGATTTTGTGCTTTCGCTTGCAGGTCAAGGCGAGCCGCGCCTTATTCTAGCAAGCTTATTTATTGTCACAGCTATATTGGGGCTGTTCATATCGAATACGGCAACGGCTGTTCTTATGGCACCTGTTGCCATTAGCCTTGCTCAGCAAATGGGTGTGTCGCCCTTACCCTTCGCCATGACGGTTGCACTTGCTGCTTCCACCGCCTTTATGACGCCAGTATCATCACCGGTAAATGCTTTGGTGCAAGGGCCGGGTAATTTCCGCTTTATTGACTTTGTAAAATTTGGTGTGCCTTTTTCTTTATTAACAATGTTGGTCACACTTATCCTTGTGCCAATATTATTGCCATTTTAATTTGAGCCGCATGTTTGGCTAAAAATTTGCAAATTATCAATTACACGCAGCCATAAGACATGGTTATAAATCATTGAATGTGATATCCCTTTTTAAAACTTAGTATCACCAACTATGAAATGCCATATTTGTAACAAATGCGGCATTTTCTGCGTTGTGTTTATGCCTTGCTCTGGTATAACCAGTTAATCTAAAAACTGCCTATCAACAGATTATGATGGGCTTTTCGCTTTGTTTTTTTAATTTTTTTCTTGAAACAAAGCGTTTTAAAAGGCAAATTATTGCAATATTTTTGCAGATGAAACTAAATATAGTTTTTTAAAACACTATATTTATCATAAAGCGGAAAAATCATTTTTCGCCCAAGGAGGCATTAAAGAGAATGAAAGAGGATAATCAATCGACCATGCACTTGCCCGACATTACTGTGTCTGCCCGCGATGTATTCGGTATTGATACAGATATGCAAGTGCCAGCATTTTCACAAGGCAATGATTATGTGCCCCAAAGTGATCCTGATTATCTTTTTGATCGCCAAACCACCCTTGCTATTCTTGCTGGTTTTGCCTTTAATCGCCGCGTCATGGTGTCTGGCTATCACGGCACAGGTAAATCTACCCACATTGAACAGGTCGCAGCTCGCCTTAACTGGCCTTGCGTGCGCATTAATCTTGATAGCCATGTCAGCCGTATTGACCTTGTCGGTAAGGATGCCATTGTGGTTAAAGATGGCAAACAAATAACCGAATTTAAAGATGGTATCTTGCCTTGGGCATACCAGCATAATGTTGCCTTGGTTTTTGATGAATATGATGCAGGTCGCCCTGATGTGATGTTTGTTATCCAGCGTGTACTTGAATCTTCTGGCCGTTTGACCTTGCTTGATCAAAGCCGCGTCATTGCACCCCATCCAGCATTTCGTCTTTTCGCAACGGCAAATACTGTTGGCCTTGGCGATACAACCGGTCTTTATCACGGTACACAGCAAATCAATCAGGCACAAATGGACCGTTGGTCAATCGTCACTACCTTGAATTATTTGCCCCATGATAATGAAGTGGCCATTGTTCTTGCAAAGGCTAAATATTTCAAAACCCAAGCTGATGGCCGCGATATTATTAGCCGCATGGTGCGCGTTGCTGATCTTACCCGTCAAGCCTTTATCAATGGTGATCTATCAACAGTGATGAGCCCTAGAACGGTTATTACTTGGGCAGAAAATGCTGAAATCTTCAAGGATATTGGTTTTGCTTTCCGCCTCACCTTCTTAAACAAATGTGATGAACTTGAACGCTCAATCGTTGCGGAGTTTTATCAACGTGCCTTTGGCGAAGAGCTTCCAGACTCGATCGTCAATACCGTTTTTGCATAAAACAGTGATAGGCAAAGGGGCTTATTTAACCAAGCCCCTTAAAATTTTAGCTTTATAAGCCTTTGTTTAGAATAGAGAAAAGCGCAAAATCATGGCAGCACCATTGGGAGATAATAGCCGCGAAAATAGGACAAAGCCTGTTGATAGTGAGCCATTTAAGCGTGCAATTAGCGCAACAATGCGCGCTGTTGCCGCCGACCATGAACTGAATGTGACCTTCACCAATGATCGCCCATCCTTAAGTGGTGATACCGCGCGGCTGCCCGATTTATCCCGCCGTCCAACAGTGCATGATATTCACATCACACGCGGCCTTGGCGACTCTATGTCATTGCGCAAAGCATGGCATAATGCCTCTGTTCATGCAAAATTAGCCCCTGAAGGAAATGATGCCCGCGCGATCTTCGATGCGGTGGAGCAAGCGCGTATTGAATCGATTGGTGCGCGAATGATGGATGGTATGGCAGATAATCTTGATGCCATGCTTGGCGATCGTTATGCCCGTGCCAATTACAAAGACCTTGAATCCCAAGATGATGCGCCACTTGCCGAAGCACTTGCTTTAATGGTGCGCGAAAAACTAACCGGCCGCAAAGCCCCGGTTGAGGCTGGCCCATTGGTTGATCTTTGGCGCGACTGGGTAGAAGCGCGCGCCGGTAAAAATCTTGAAAATTTGACCGATAAGCTCAATGATCAAAATGCTTTTGGTCGAGCAATTCGTGATATGCTAACCGCCATGGACCTTAGCGATGAATTACGCGACGATCCAAATCCTGAAGAAGATGGTGATGAAGAAGATCAGAGCCAATCAGAAGAGGATCAGGAGGGCGAAGCTGATAATCCAGAAAACGCTGAGAGCGGCGAAAGCGAAAATGCCGAACAAGGCTCTGAAGAGACTGAAGACGGCGAAATGGAGGCCGCTGATTATTCTGATGAGCAAGCATCTGAAACCGAAGATCTTGACTCAGAAATGCAACCAGGTGAAACTAAAAGGCCACAAAATGCCTTGGCTGACCTTGAGCATTTAGGGGATTACAAAGTTTTCACTCACGAATTTGATGATGTTGCAGAAGCAACGGAACTTTGTGAGGAGGAAGAGCTGGAAAGGCTACGCGCCCATTTAGACAAACAATTAGTTAATTTACAAGGCATTGTCGGCCGCCTTGCCAACCGTTTGCAGCGCCGCTTAATGGCGGCACAAAATCGCGCATGGGATTTTGATCTTGAAGAAGGTTATCTTGATACGGCACGTTTGACACGCTTAGTCATTGACCCAGCCCAGCCTCTATCCTTTAAGCGTGAGCGTGATACCGAATTTCGCGATACGGTGGTTACTCTACTTTTAGATAATTCTGGCTCTATGCGCGGTCGTCCAATTACAGTTGCTGCCACTTGCGCTGACATTCTTGCCCGCACCTTAGAACGCTGCGGCGTTAAAGTTGAAATACTTGGCTTTACGACCAAAGCATGGCGTGGCGGCCAATCGCGAGAGGCGTGGTTGCAAAGTGGCAAACCCACCAATCCTGGCCGTGTAAATGATTTGCGCCATATTATCTATAAAAGTGCTGACACACCGTGGCGGCGTGCAAGGCGTAACCTTGGCTTGATGATGCGTGAGGGGTTACTAAAAGAAAATATTGATGGAGAAGCGCTTATTTGGGCGCATCAGCGTCTTTTAGCCCGCAGCGAGCATCGACGCATTTTGATGATGATTTCTGATGGTGCTCCGGTTGATGATTCAACGCAATCCCTCAACCCCTCAAATTTTTTAGAAAAGCATTTGCGCGGTGTCATTGAGGAGATAGAAACTCGCTCGCCAATCGAACTTATTGCTATTGGTATTGGCCATGATGTCACCCGTTATTATCGCCGTGCTGTTACCATTGTTGATGCAGAAGAGTTAGCAGGTGCCATTACCGAGCAATTAGCAGCATTATTTGACGAAAATAGTGGTAAGAAAAGAAGTCGACGTTAAAAATTTGGTATTAAAAAACCAATATATTTGGCAAACTATAATTTTTTTAACTTACGATTAATTTGACATATTAAATTTGTCTTGTCTAAAAATGCAAAAAAACCAAATGGTGAGAATGCATCATGCTTTCTCACCATTTGGCTCACTGTGCTTGTTTTTATTGTTTCCATTGGGGGTAAAACAATATTTTTTCGTCGCTCAAAATGATTTAATGTTTCATTTCATTTACCAGTGATTTCTCATCACTATCGACAACAAACACTGCGAGCAATTTTGCGGGTTTTGTTTTACTCGCATTACGACTAATCTGATGGTTTGAACCAGGAGCTTCAGACCAACTTTCGCCGGCTTTGTAAATTCGTACTTCGCCACCATTAACTTGTGATTCAATTTCGCCAGATACAACATATGCATAGATAAAACTTGAATTTGGGTGTGAGTGAGGCGCTGTTTCTGCACCTGGTTCATAACTAACTTCTAAAGCAATAAGTGATTTTCCTGGTACATTTGGAATTGGTTGATTGAAATTTTGTTCAATTTTTTCACCAGGATTTAATGCCCATGCACTTGTAGAAAATGTTAATGCTGCAATTGCTGCAAATAAAATAGATTTGAAGTTCATATTATTTCTCCTTAATACTTAACCTAATACTTATATAAAATTTAGAAAGCACCAAAAACGACAAATAGGAATGTACCACTCAAGATGCTGCACCTAATCGACTTAAAGCTAGATCGAAATTTAAAGCTTACGCTTAACGAGCAAATTTATAGAGCTATTAAAATGGCAATAAATAATGGTGTCTTACCTAAAGGATCGCGACTACCATCATGGCGCGATCTTGCCGCGCAATTAGGTGTATCTCGTGGCACGGTAAGGCTGGTTTATGAAAAACTACTCGCCGATCAGCTTATTTTGTCTTCTAAAGCAAAAGGTACCCTTGTAGCTGATCTGCCCTTAATACCTATGCTAAATAACGACCAGCATAGACAAGAAATTATATTACCACTTCAGCAGCAAAGGGGCGGATATGCCCCCCTTCCTTTTCAGCTAGGTGTTTCGTCCAAAAATGCTTTTCCAGCCACTTTATTTACGCGCATTGGCGCGCAACAGACACGCAATCAATTTGCAAAAGCACCTGCCTATCCAGATCCACGAGGTTTGTACCAACTACGAAGCGAAATTGCAGGTCACCTTGCCATAACACGCGGTATTCAATGTAACCCCACCCAAATTATCATTACTAGTGGCTATTCAGGTGGCCTTGGCTTGGTATTGATGGCACTTGGACTTGAGAACAAAAAAGCCTGGGTGGAAGAACCTGGTTACCCATTAACACGCCGAGGATTAGAATTAGCACGGCTAATAATTGAACCGATTAGCGTCGATAATCAAGGTATTTTTGTGGATGAGGGAATAATAAAAGCGCCAGACGCAAAACTGGCTATCATAACACCGGGACAACAAGCACCTCTTGGTATGAGCTTATCTTTAGATCGGCGTTTACAAATCCTGGACTGGGCAAATCAAGCACAAGCTTGGATTATTGAAGATGACTACCTAAGCGACTTACAATTACAAGGTCGTGCTGCACCTGCCCTTGCTTCTTTAGACCGCACGGGTCGCGTAATCCATATCGGGTCATTCAGTAAAACACTAACACCATCACTTCGCATTGGTTTTGTGGTCGCGCCGCTTCAACAAGCTGCTTTATTCGCAGAGGTAGCGATGTGTCTGTCATCACAGCCAAGCATCACAACACAATTAACAGTCGCAGATTTTATGCATCAAGGGCATTACATACGTCATTTACGACGCTTAAAACGTTTATATGCTGCAAATCGTGATATGATTATAAAACATTTAAGCCCCTTGATTAGCAATCAATCCATAGCAGGTCTTTCTGCAATTTTACCTATCCAATCACATTGCAATGACATCGATATTTCAAACGAGTGTTTAACTTATGGCTTAGCACCTTCCCCTCTTTCGCCATGGTATGCAGAAAAAAATTGCCAAAAAGGTTTACTATTAGGTATAGCTTCATTAACACCTAACCTTATAAATAAATCATGTGAGGATTTAAAAAAAGTATTAAATAAATTTGATTTATTATAGATATTCATAAAAAAATATCGAGTTAGTGCGTTATGTTTGTTAATTTCCTAGGGGGGAGGACAATGCCTTATATTGCATAGCTTTATTTGCCGATTATAAGCGCACTTTTAAAAAGCTGAAATATAAGTTATAGAGATGTTCAAGCATTTTGGAACACATCTTTTCATTGTCAAAACAATGTCGTGCTCTAACTTATTTATTTTGGCGCATTGTCCAAATGTAAGGTTGAAAAAAACTTTGCTGGAAATGCTATAATAACCTTTGAAAGCGTATCTATGCGATTTTTATTTCTGGGCGACATGGTGGGGCGGTGTGGTCGCACTGCTGTTTATGAGCGCCTTCCTGGTTTAATTTCTGATTATAAGCTTGATTTTGTTGTGGTAAATGGTGAAAATGCCGCTTCTGGTTTTGGCATTACCGAAAAAATTTATCTCGAAACACTTGAAGCGGGTGCCGATGTGGTCACAACCGGCAATCATGCTTTTGACCAAAAGGAAACCCTTGTTTATGCCAATCGCTCTGAGCGATTTTTGCGCCCAGCCAATTATCCGCGCGGTACAGCTGGCAAAGGTTCAGGCCTATTCATTGCCAAAAATGGCGCACGGGTATTGGTTTCCAATGTTATGGGCCGCGTTTTCATGCATCCAGAACTTGACGATCCTTTTAAATCAGCCGAGGAAATTGTTTCCGCTTGCCCGCTTGGTGAGCAGGCTGATGCAATTATTTTTGATTTCCATGCCGAAGTAACCAGCGAAAAGCAGTGCTTTGGTCATTTTCTTGATGGGCGTGCCAGCGTTGTTGTTGGTACTCATACCCATGTACCAACCGCTGATATGCAAATTTTAAATGGCGGCACTGCCTATATGTCGGATGCTGGCATGTGCGGCGATTATGACTCGTCGCTTGGCATGGATAAGGAAGAACCTTTAAACCGCTTTTTAACCAAATTGCCGCGTGGGCGCTATGAACCTGCTTCTGGCCCTGCAACAATTTGCGGATTAGCCGTTGAAATATCTGACCGCACTGGTTTAGCAGAAAAAATTGCTGCCGTGCGCATTGGCCCACGTTTGCAAGAATCCTTGCCCGATTTTTGGTAAATGCCAAAAATTTCACTCTTCATCGCCAATGAGGTGATGAAGAGTGGAACATATTTATAAAACAACGATCTGTGGCTTACCTTCTACCACTTCACCAATAATGCTAGCGCGTTCATAACCGCTCGACAGAGCCAATGCCATAACATCCTTGGCATTTTCTGGGGCTACTGCGATCAAAAGACCGCCAGAGGTTTGCGGGTCTGTAAGCAGCGCTTTTTGATGATCGCTCAAGGCTTTTTCAAAACGGATAGCATCGCCATAACTATCAAAATTACGCTTTGATGCTCCGGTAATATAACCTTCATTTGCAAGCTTTAACGCATCACTTAAAAAGGGTAGCCTATCAAAGTGCAAACGCAATTCAAAGTTAGAGCCTCGCGCCATTTCAAGGGCGTGACCAAGAATACCAAAGCCGGTCACATCGGTCATGGCATGAACGCTATCCATTTTGGCAAGTTCCATACCAATTGTGTTAAGTTTGGTCATGGATTGGACCATTTCATTATAATTGCTATCACTTAGCGCAGCTTTTTTAAAGGCAGCCGAATAAATACCAACCCCTAAGCCTTTTAACAAAAGCAATGTGTCACCAGCTCGTGCCGTATCATTACGGCGCAAGGTTTTAGGGGTTGCACTACCAATCACTGCAAGGCCATAAACCGGCTCAGGACAATCAATCGAATGACCGCCAGCAACCGCAATACCGGCCTCGGCTGCTATTTCCTGCCCGCCTTGCAAAATCTTTGCAATACTATGAGGAGATAATTTATCAATTGGCATACCAAGAATGGCAAGTGCCATTAATGGCCGCCCACCCATAGCATAAATATCCGATATTGCATTGGCACCAGCAATGCGTCCAAACATAATAGGATCATCAACCATTGGCATGAAAAAGTCAGTTGTCGCAATGATAAGATTATTGTCATCAAGCGCATAGACTGCCGCATCATCGCTTGCTTCATTGCCAACGACAAGACCATTAAACGGCCCAAATTTTGGTTGATTGACCAGCATTTTTTGCAAAACCGCCGGCGCCAATTTACAACCACAACCACCACCATGGGCTAGTTTTGTTAGGCTTAGTGCTTGATCGCTCATAGCTTGGCTCCTATTCAATACTAATTCATTGCTAGATTTTTTAATCAATCAACTTGACATTTTCATTTAGACATAAGCTTGTTTTTATCCTAATAAAAGGTCAAAGCTTTACTAAAAGTATGAAAAATGGCTTTAAAATATAGATTAACAACAAGTATTGAAAAAAATTGCTTTATTACAAGCATAAAATGATGTATGGAAACACCCAAGCCAATATAATTCTTTTCTGGGATGAATTCGTTTATGAACCTTAAGCGGCGCTCGCCCTCTTTCTTTTAAGAAAAAAAAGCTGTATTGCGCTTGTGTTCGAACGTTAACCGAATTAACGGTTATTTTCTCCAATCCCACGAACAAAAAGAAGAATTATCATATGAAATTGCGCAATATCGCGATTATCGCTCACGTGGACCATGGCAAAACGACACTGGTTGACGAGCTTCTAAAACAGTCCGGTGTATTCCGTGACAATCAGCGCACAACAGAGCGTATGATGGACTCTAACGACATTGAACGGGAGCGCGGCATTACCATTCTTGCCAAGGCAACTTCCGTTGTTTGGAAAGATACCCGTATTAACATCGTTGATACGCCAGGCCACGCCGATTTTGGCGGTGAAGTTGAGCGTATTTTGAACATGGTTGACGGCGCTATCGTTCTTGTTGATGCTGCTGAAGGCCCAATGCCACAAACCAAATTTGTGGTTGGTAAAGCCTTGAAAGTTGGCTTACGTCCTATTGTTGCTATTAATAAAATTGACCGTCCAGATGCGCGCGCTGAAGAAGTGATCAACGAAGTATTTGACCTTTTTGCAGCCCTTGACGCAACTGACGAGCAGCTTGACTTCCCTGTTCTTTACGGTTCAGGCCGTGATGGCTGGATGGCTGAAAGTCCAGAGGGTCCAAAAGATGAAGGTCTTGGTCCATTATTTGACCTTGTTCTACGCCATGTTCCTGAACCCAATACTGGTGAAGGCCCATTCCGCATGATCGGTACGCTTTTGGAAGCAGATCCTTTCTTGGGTCGTATTATCACAGGTCGTATCCATTCAGGCAGCATTAAGCCAAACCAAAACATCAAAGTTTTGTCACAGACTGGCGAACTTGTTGAAACTGGCCGTATTTCACGTATCCTTGCTTTCCGTGGTCTTGAGCGCCAACCAATTGAAGAAGGTGTTGCCGGCGATATCGTCGCAATTGCAGGTCTTCAAAAAGGTACCGTTGCAGATACGTTCTGTGATGCTGCTGTAACTGAGCCTTTAACCGCACAGCCAATTGATCCACCAACTGTTACAATGAGCTTTATCGTTAATGATAGTCCGCTTGCTGGTACTGAAGGTGATAAGGTAACAAGTCGTGTTATTCGTGACCGTTTGCTTAAAGAAGCAGAAGGCAACGTTGCGTTAAAGATTGAAGAATCCAATGATAAGGATTCTTTCTATGTTTCAGGACGCGGCGAATTGCAGCTTGCTGTTTTGATTGAAAACATGCGCCGTGAAGGTTTCGAGCTTAGCATTTCGCGTCCACGCGTTGTTATGCAAGAAGACGAAAATGGTAATGTTCTTGAACCAATCGAAGAAGTTGTTATCGACGTTGATGAAGAATATTCAGGCACGGTTGTGCAAAAAATGTCTGAACGCAAGGCCGAAATGGTTGAATTACGCCCATCGGGTGGTAATCGCGTTCGTATGGTATTTTATGCACCAACACGCGGGCTTATCGGCTATCAGTCAGAGCTTTTAACCGATACACGCGGTACTGCTATTATGAACCGTTTGTTCCATGATTATCAACCATTTAAGGGTGAAATTTCTGGTCGTAACAATGGCGTTCTTATCTCCAATGATAATGGTGAATCTGTTGCCTATGCGTTGTTCAACCTTGAAGATCGCGGTCCTATGGTTATTGATGCAGGCGTAAAAGTCTATCAAGGCATGATCATCGGTATCCACTCACGCGATAATGATTTGGAAGTTAATGTTCTTAAGGGCAAAAAACTTACCAATATTCGTGCAGCTGGTAAAGATGAAGCTGTTAAGCTTACACCGCCAATCCGCATGACGCTTGAACGCGCTTTGTCATGGATTCAGGATGATGAATTGGTTGAGGTAACACCAAAATCTATTCGCTTGCGCAAGCTTTATCTTGATCCAAATGAACGCAAGCGTTTTGGCAAAAAAAGCAGTTAAGTTATTTTATAAGATTTTTAAAAGCGGGATGTATTTTCCGCTTTTTCTATTTTTGACTGTTGCAAAAGGTCAAATTGGCTTGTTTAGCGATAAAGAAAAGCAAATAGCTTTAAAATAACGTATTTGTGCGCAGTTGTTAGCGATCTTAGCACTTGGCTTTAAAATATTTTCTTGCAAAAGCGTTTTTCTTGGTTCAAAACACATTTTATAAACAATATACGCCGTTCCGGTTATCCCTGATTAAAATGAAAGGGCAATGAGATGAAGATTGATGCTATCTCTATTGGTAAAAATCCTCCTGAAGATGTAAATGTTATCATCGAGGTGCCAGTTGGTGGCCAACCAATAAAATATGAAATGGACAAAGAGTCAGGTGCACTTTTTGTTGACCGTTTCCTTTATACGCCAATGACCTATCCAGGCAATTATGGTTTTGTACCACATACTTTGTCAGAAGATGGAGATCCAATTGATGTGCTTGTGTGCAATACACGGCCTTTAGTTCCCGGCTGTGTCATCAATGTTCGCCCAATTGGCGCTCTTATCATGGAAGATGATGGCGGCAAGGATGAAAAAATTATTGCTGTTCCAACTCCCAAAATGACCCAACGCTATGTTGATGTACATGATTATTCCGATCTGCCAGAAATCTTTTTGAAGCAGATTGAGCATTTCTTTGAGCATTATAAAGATCTTGAACCAGGTAAATGGGTAAAGATTGGTGGCTGGCGCGATGAAGATTTCGCCCGTGAACTGGTTGTTCAAGCCATTGAACGCGCAAAAGCTGCTGGCAAATAATTTTTAAGGCAATTTTAGTTTTATAAAACGGAGCGCCCACATGTGCTCCGTTTTTTTATGCACATTTGCAACTATTTTTGTTTTTTAAATAGGTTACCTTTGATTGGCGCCTATGTTTCAGTCAAATTGTATATTTACCAATATTTTTTATAAGAATTATAAGGTAAAGAAATAAAATCTTTACCTATAAAATATTTCAATTTAAAGATTTACTTCACTGTTCTAACACTGATACATATTTTAAAATTAATATATAATGACATCGGTGATTTATTATTTTAAAACTTTGTATAATAATTAAGATTATTATTAGCTATAATTAACTAATTAAAAGGGATAACTATGCAAAAGTCATTAAATAGTTTCAGTGTATTTTTAACAGCATTAATACTTATGCTTTTGATCATAATTTTTAATGATTTTTCGACATTGTTTTATTATTATTATAGAGGTGGCACTGATGGCCTTAGGGAAGTGATAGAAACCATAGGAGCCTTAGTAGTGGCGATAGCTTTTATTTCCGGCTCGGCTGCACTATCTTTCAAAAAATTTAAATTGGTTAAAATAACATACATCATCATCGGCTTTATTATTCAATTCGTTTTAATTTTAGTCATTGCCAAGTTAGGACTATTCCACGTTACAACTCTGTTAGACACTATGACTTTAGACATGGTTGAAACCCCAATGTCATTTTTTCTGAAATGTCAGCGTAATGTATTTATGGCGACGATTGCGGTGATAATTATTTTGAAATGGCTATTTGATAAGGATTTTAAAAAATTATTTATTATTGATAAAGAAAAAGCAGATTTTGTTTATTATGCAATATTTTTCTTTCTATTTATTATTGTCAATGCCTGTTTTAGCTTTGCAATCCAAATGCTAACGAACACAGCTTTTAATCAGATCCGTTATATGCGTATTCAGGATTTTTCAATTATCATTCTCATTGACACATTAAGTGATATGAGTGTTATATTTATCGGTTTGGCAGTTATCTTTATTCTAAATTATAAAAATCAATTGTCATATAAAAACTTTATTTATTTGGCTGCTTTGGTTAACTTGGTCATGACAATTTGGCAAGTTTTTCCATTTTCTGGTTATTACCAAAATGCGGTAATAAGTGCACTAGATATCTTATCAACCATCATTCACATGGCAGCTGTAACTTTTATTTATACGTCAATCCAACTATTTTGCCTTTGGATCGTGATTAATATTTTGGATAAATTTAATCCAAAGACTGGTCAATTGAATTAAAATTCAATGATGCTGTAACTAAAAACTTGGGCTATAACCAATGTGACATCAGGCTTAATTTAAATCACATTGGTTATCAGCAAATTTTTGATCATTATCGACCTAGTGATAAAAAGTCATTTAGGGCCGCAAAGACGTCATCAAATTGCTATTGACTATGATAAAACTGTAAACACCGCGATCAGATCGTCTGTTTCGTAATTATGGTGGGCCCGTCTATCATTTGGCGCAAAAAATAGAACGCGAACAACCAATAAACCAAAATGATCTGCCGGCGCTTCTACCCAATGGAATAAATCAACGTTATGGCAGTAACACTACATTGCTTTTTCATGCCTTGTCACAACATAACGTTTAAGTAATTGACTTACTTATCAGCAATAGCGGTGATTTTTCTATGGCTGAAATGGTATTTATTAGTGCTTTGGCCCCATTTGGCGGAAATTACACAGCTACAAATCATATATACAGAACCAAACTAATTGAAATTTACGTAAAACATGGTGGCGATGTTAATATTAGCCCATTAGTGATGATAGTTGCTCTTATGCAAGATTATGATGGTGTTCACAATTTAGTGGAAGCTGCTGCCAATATCTAGGCTCGCAATGATAGCGGCATAAATCTCCTTGGGCAGTTAGGTCTAACAATAACTGGTTGCGATGAATTCACTAAGCTCATTGACAAAGGATATTTAGACCATATTCAAATGAATGATATTGTCGACGCAATGGTTTATATCTCGGCATATAAACAGCGTGGTAAAGAAGAAGGTAAAAATAGACAAATATTAGCTATGGAGATATTGAAGCGCTATCCACAATATGAGGCGGACCAAAATACACAAGACATATTTGGTGGACCAATCCCTTGAGTGCGGATCAATAAACTATCCATACCATAAACTCAGCAATCGAATAAGTGGTCGTTTATAGCACGCAGGTTATTAAGTGGACATATGAAGCCCGACAGATCAGTTATCTGCCAGGCCTAAACTTTTAACTTATTAAATATTATGCTATTTGTGCGCCCAATCGTTGACAAAGATCATCGAGCTGCTCAAGCGTTTTATAAGAAATACGGATATCTCCACCTTTCTTATTATATTTAATATCAACCTTAAGACCAAGACAATCACCTATACGCCGCTCTAATGCCTTTGTGTCAGCATCTTTTTCAACCGGTATTTTAGCTGGCTTTTCTTCTTCTGGGCCTTTTGCTGCCAATGCCTCCGCTTGACGCACTGATAAGCCTTCAGCAATGATCTTTTGTGCAAGGCTCAATGGATCAGATGCAGTAATGAGGCAACGTGCATGCCCAGCTGAAAGTAACCCATCATTAACCATTTGTTGCACTTCAGGCGGCAATTTTAAAAGCCGCAAAGTATTGGCAACATGGCTGCGGCTTTTACCAATCACTTGGGCAAGGTCTGCTTGAGTATAATCATGTTCGTCAATCAGTTGCTGATAACCCAGAGCTTCTTCCACTGGATTAAGATCACTGCGCTGAACATTTTCAATAATAGCCAGCTCTAAAGCAGTGCGATCATCAACATCACGCACGATAACTGGCACTCTGACAAGGCCAGCACGCTGTGCAGCTCGCCAGCGCCGTTCACCGGCAATCAATTCAAAATAATCGCCGCCTAATGGACGAACAACCAGCGGCTGCACAATACCATGTTCACGAATAGATTGTGCAAGGTCATCCAACTCGGCTTCAAGAAATGTCCGGCGTGGATTACGGGGATTGCGCGATACCAATTCAATGGGCACTTGCTTTTCGGATGCTATTTGTGTGACCACTACTTCGGGCGAAACCTGCGGGGCTTCAATATCGCCAATTAGCGCAGCAAGCCCACGCCCTAATCTCTTTTTTGATTTATCTTCACTCATATCAATTCCGTTTTTCCGCAAGTTTAACTAAACTTCAAAAATAGTGCGCCAAGTAATTACGATAAATATAAAGGCAAAACATTTTCCACCTAAATAACCAATATTACCTTTTATGCATTTTCATAACGCAAACGCCGTTCCCGTTGAATAACTTCAGAAGCCAATTGCAAATAAGCTTGGCTACCCGCACATTTCAAATCATAAAGCAGTGCTGGCTTACCAAAACTAGGTGCCTCAGATACACGAACATTACGAGGAATGACAGTCCGATATACCTTTTCACCCATAAAGGAACGTACGTCTTCCACCACTTGATTAGCAAGATTATTACGCCCATCATACATGGTAAGGACAATACCTTGAATGGTAAGATGTGGATTGAGACTGGAGCGCACCTGCTTAATTGTTTCTAACAACTGGCTTAAACCTTCCAATGCCAAAAACTCGCATTGCAGTGGTACGAGGACAGAATCCGAAGCGCCCATGGCATTTAGAGTTAGTAGATTGAAAGATGGTGGACAATCAATCAAAATATAGGAAAACTTATGCTTAACCCTTGGATCATCACGTAAAGCTAAACGCAAGCGATGAGAGCGATCAGCGCGCGCGGCAATCTCCATTTCCACCCCTAGCAAATCGAGGGTCGATGGCACGATAGATAGGTTTGGAACATCGGTAGCAAGTGCTGCATCAACGACAGAAACACCTTCTATCACCACATCATAAGACGACAAGCGACGGTTATTGCGGTCAATACCAAGTCCAGTACTCGCATTGCCTTGTGGATCAATGTCCAATACTAAGACTTTTTCGCCGATAGCAGCCAAAGCAGTAGCAAGGTTAATCGCTGTGGTTGTTTTACCAACGCCACCCTTTTGGTTAGCTATTGCAATAATACGTACCTGATCACTCATGTTACGCTTCCTTTGTTAGCGGAAAAAGATTGGAGATTTTCAAAACAACTGAATCTTTATCGATTACACTTTGGAAAATCTCAACATCGAAAGACCATAAAAGCTGCGCTTCCAAGATCTCATCCTTATAATTTTTACCCTTTTGAAAAAGAGCATAAGTCCTAGGGTTACTAAGCCAGTTTTGACATAGTCCAAATAAATCAGTCAGCGAAGCAAGAGCGCGCGCCGAAATAATATCTGGTGATTGCTGACCTAGGCAACACTTTTCTACGCGATCATTATATACCTTGGCTGGCAGATCAAGCTGCGCAATTGCGCTATTTAAAAATGCGCATTTTTTACTATTGCTCTCGATAAGACAGATATAGCCCTGCCCTTGCTGTTTCATCAATATTGCAATAATGATACCCGGAAAACCACCGCCAGATCCAATATCAAACCAATGATGAGCGCCTAGACCATATTGATAAAGCTGAACACTATCTAGTATATGGCGCTGCCAAAGTTCACTAATTGCGTTATTGGCCACCAAATTAATCTTGGCTTGCCATTTTAGAATCAGTTCTTCAAAAGCCAATAAACTATCAAATGTTTCACGTGAAACATCTGGTAGAATTTCTTTCAATTGATCAAATTTATCAACCATTACGCTACATCCTTTTGGCTGCGGCGCTGCCTTTGAATATGGGTAATAATTAAAGATAAAGCGGCAGGTGTAATACCATCAATACGCTGCGCTTCTGCAATTGTACGTGGTGCACGAGCCGCGATCTTAATCTTCAACTCATTTGATAAGCCAGATATCGAATTGAGATCAAGATCCTCAGGAATATAAAGCTTTTCATCGCGACGCAATGCAGCCATGTCTTGCTCTTGGCGTTCCATATAAACAGCGTATTGCGCTTCTATCTCCATCAACTCAATTGTTTTAGCATCTACGCCATTAAGTTCTGGCCAAATATTGGTAAGACTAGCAATGGAAATATCATTATAAGACAACAGATCATAGGCTGTGCGCCGTTGCCCATCACGATTAATCTGTAAGCCATGTTGGGCGGCCTCATTGGGCGTGAGGTTAACTGACTTTAAAAGTGTTCGCAACCCATCCAACTTGGTTTGGCGATCCTGATAGGCTGCAATACGTTCCGCCCCGCAAAGACCTAAATCAATAGCAAATGGTGTCAAACGCTCATCGGCATTATCAGCACGCAAAGACAAGCGGAATTCAGCCCGCGATGTAAACATGCGGTAAGGCTCACTGACGCCGCGCGACACGAGATCATCAATCATCACGCCTATGTAGGAGTCGCTGCGCTGCATGATAATAGGCTCTTGCCCTGCAGCAAAACGCGCCGCATTTAACCCAGCTATTAAGCCTTGAGCCCCTGCTTCTTCATATCCCGTAGTACCATTGATTTGGCCTGCGAGATATAGACCAGTCACTGCTTTTAATTGTAATGACCGATGGAGTTGTCGGGGATCAACAAAATCATATTCAATTGCATAACCAGGTTGTAAAATGCGAACATTATGCAAACCATCAATCGAATGAATGAGCGCATCTTGTGCGTCTTCAGGAAGTGAAGTTGAAATACCATTAGGATAGACTGTATTATCATCTAAACCCTCAGGCTCCAAAAAGATTTGATGGCCATCACGGTCACCAAATTTTACAATTTTATCCTCAATAGATGGACAGTAACGCGGACCAATTCCCTCTATAGCACCGGAATACATTGCAGAGCGATGAATATTTTCACGGATAATAGCGTGGGTGCGTTCATTGGTGCGCGTAATAGCGCAATCAATTTGCGGCGTCTTAATGCTATCAGTAAGGCTGGAAAATGGCACCAAAACATCGTCTGGCGACTGCTTGTCCAATCTATCCCATTCGATTGTTTCACGGTCTAAACGGGCAGGTGTACCGGTCTTTAAGCGACTAAGGACAATACCGTGTTCATTCAAGCGCTCTGCCAACTTAACAGCTGGTGCTTCACCCATACGCCCAGCAGGCCAATTTTTATCACCAATATGGATTAACCCGCGCAAGAAAGTTCCCGTTGTTAACACCACTGATGGCGCGATAAGCTGTTGCCCATCAGCAAGCACTACACCTTTAACAACTCCGTCAATAATTGAAATATCAACTGCTTCCCCTGCTACCACTGTAAGATTTTCTTGTTGTGCAATAAGATCTTGCACGGCCAACCGATATAATTTCCGATCAGCTTGGGTGCGAGGGCCACGAACTGCTGGTCCCTTACGCCGATTTAAAAGACGGAATTGAATTCCACCACGATCCGCGGCACGCGCCATAATGCCATCTAGTGCGTCGATCTCACGAACCAAATGGCCTTTACCCAAACCACCAATGGCCGGATTACATGACATAACACCTATTGTTTCAAATGAAAATGTTACTAAAGCGGTTTTTGCACCAAGCCGTGCTGAGGCTGCTGCAGCTTCCGTACCAGCATGTCCTCCACCAATAACAATAACATCATAATTCATTGACATAATATTCACCTTGGCCAATTCATCGCGTGGCCTCGCGTCGGTCAAACTTTGCATTCTGCATAGCAAAAAAAGATAGAACAGTGGTTAAAGATAAACCAAATGGCATATCATAATGTACCAAAACGCCATTGATCTAATAAATATCTGATTTAGTCTTTACCGCATAATCTGGTGAATGCAAAGAAGCTTCTTTAGATTCGCGTTGAAATGCTGTCATTTACTGCAAAATAGCGGTGGAAATCTTTTTTGATGAAATCATTTGAGCAAATTTATCTGCTTTAAAAATTGTTTCACGTGAAACAAATAATGCTCAGCCTTCAAACATATTTAAATGTTTCACGTGAAACATCATAAAAATCAGTTTGGTTAATAAGGTATTAATGCAGCTATAAACCTAACCGCAGGCGGTGGCGGCAAAGCTATCGCGATGAGACGACTAAGGTCACGAAGGGAGAATGCCCATCATGGCTGATACCTATGGTCACTACAACAATCTGCGTAGCGAAGTAGACCTCGCTCCACCTATGAATAATGAGGCGATCTTTGACCTTTATTTGCCAATACAAAATTCGGAAAAGATAACATCCAAAAGATCTTCAACATCAACATCGCCAGTAATTCGCCCAATTGCATTCGCTGCTAAACGTAAATGCTCAGCGCGTAACTCTAGGTCAATATCACGTTTTTGTAGCGAATAATCTAGTTCTTGCATGCCACTAACCAAAAGGCTAATCTGCCTTTTTCGTGCCGGAACCAACTTACTTACATCGCCAGCCCGCGCACTACAAAAGGCTTCTAGCCTATCAATAAACTCTTGCCAATTCTCACCCGTTGCGGCTGAAATTTGTATTGGCCAGCGTGCTGCCTCCCCTGCTCCATAATCAAGCTTATTGCCTATATGCCAAATATTGGCCTCTGTCTTTGGCAATTCAATCGCTATTGGATTTTGCATATCTTCGAGCATAAGCACAAGATCAGCATTTAAAATATGTTCTTCAGCAATTTCAATACCAGCCCTTTCAATGTGATTATCGGTCTTACGCAAGCCAGCAGTGTCGGTAATCAAAACAGGCACACCAGAAATCACAAGGCGTACTTCTAAGGCATCTCTTGTTGTGCCAGCCTCATTAGTAACAATAGCAACCTTACGCCCAGCTAAGCGATTTATTAAACTTGATTTGCCGGCATTAGGAGCACCAGCAATAACAATACGTAAACCATCACGCATAATATTTGCGCGTTTACCATCCTCAATATGTTGTTCTATAGACTGCTTTAAAGCACTCACTCTTTGCCAGACTTCATCAGATACTGAACCTGGGACATCACTCTCATCAGCAAAATCAAGTTCTGCCTCGATCATAGCACGGCAAAATATCAATTCCTTTCGCCAATTGCGATAAAGCTCTGCCAAGGCACCACTTGCACCCATGAGTGCCAATTTGCGTTGGCTTTCAGTTTCTGCTTCAATAAGATCGGCTAAGCCTTCTGCTTCAGTTAGATCTAACTTACCTTCAGCAAAAGCACGGCGTGCAAACTCCCCTGCTTCTGCTTGTCGACAATTGGGGAACGCACCAAGCACATCCAATAGTTTTTGTACCACTGCACGTCCACCATGGATATGGAGTTCCGCACAATCTTCACCTGTGAAGCTTTGCGGCCCTTTAAAGAATACTACCAAACCATTATCAATAATATCACCACACCCATCTTTTAGTGTACGGTAATGCATCACGCGCGATTTTAATATGCCCTCACAAAGCGCTGATAAAACCGCTTTGGTTTCAGTACCCGAAATCCTAATCACCGCTACACCAGAAGGTAAGGCACCACTTGATAGCGCGAAAATCGTTTCCATATTAAACCTCAATACTGACTTATTGCACAAAACATATGTGTCGATGTTTATTCAAATTCATTCTGCTAGTTAAATTTATGCTCACATATTACAAGCATTTAATTTCAAATAGTAACCCTGCTTTATAAATCAAATTCTTAAATAGATTATACTCTAAAAAAATTATAGTTTAAAAAATTAATACAAGGCAAACCATATATGCAATAAAAATGCCGACCCAAAGGTCGGCATTTTAGAGTTTATTAATGAGATTAATTCTAAAATTACGTATTCATTGAATCAAAAAATTCGTCGTTATTTTTGGTTTGCTTCAACTTATCAATCAAAAATTCGATAGCATCGGTAGTGCCCATTGATGAAAGAATACGGCGCAGAACGAAGATTTTTTGAAGGTCTTGACGAGTTACAAGCAAGTCTTCCTTACGGGTACCAGATTTAAGAATATCCATTGCTGGGAAGATACGCTTATCAGCAACCTTACGATCAAGCACGATTTCTGAGTTACCAGTACCTTTAAATTCTTCAAAGATAACTTCATCCATGCGGCTACCAGTATCAATAAGTGCCGTTGCAATAATCGTGAGCGAGCCACCTTCTTCAATATTACGAGCTGCACCAAAAAAGCGCTTTGGCCTTTGTAAAGCATTTGCATCCACACCACCGGTCAAAACCTTACCTGATGAAGGAATAACCGTATTATAAGCGCGGCCAAGACGCGTAATCGAGTCTAGAAGAATAACCACATCACGGCCATGTTCAACCAAACGCTTGGCCTTTTCAATGACCATTTCAGCCACTTGAACGTGACGGGTTGCAGGTTCGTCAAAAGTTGAAGATACAACTTCCCCCTTAACCGAGCGCTGCATATCCGTCACTTCTTCTGGACGCTCATCAATCAACAGCACGATGAGATAGCATTCAGGATGGTTTTCGGTAATAGCATGGGCAATATTTTGTAGAAGAACGGTTTTACCAGTACGCGGAGGCGCAACGATAAGACCGCGCTGCCCCTTACCCAAGGGTGCAACAAGATCTATCACCCGTGGTGACATATCCTTTTGGGTTGGATTATCGGTTTCCATCCGTAAACGCTCATTTGGATAAAGCGGCGTTAAATTATCAAAATGGGTCTTGTGACGGATTTTATCAGGATCTTCAAAGTTAATAAGGTTGATTTTAAGAAGGGCAAAATAACGCTCACCTTCTTTAGGGCCACGAATTGGGCCTTCGACCGTATCACCTGTTTTTAAAGAAAAGCGACGAATTTGCGATGGTGAAAGATAAATATCGTCAGGGCCTGGCAAATAATTAGCATCAGCTGAACGCAAGAAACCAAATCCATCTTGCAATACTTCAACAACACCTTCACCAATAATTTCAACATCTTGTAAAGCCAATTTTTTCAAAATTGCAAACATCAATTCTTGTTTGCGCATAGCATTGGCGTTTTCAACCTCAAGCGTTTCGGCGAGTGCAAGCAACTCCACCGGTGTTTTGCTCTTCAGTTCTTGAAGCTTCATTTCTTGCATAAAAATCTCATATAATAATAATGGAAAAACTTGTCGCCAACATGTCGCTAGAAATAGCAGATTAAATGATGATGGAAGACAAAAAGGAGGGATGGCTACTATATAGGTGGAAAAGGCTAAAAAAGCAAGGAGAATTGTTAACACCTGCAAATATTAGCCGTCACAAAAAGTAACGCTATAAAATGTAAAATTGACAGTGAAGGCTTAAGACCTATAACAATCTCAAGCCTATAGCATTTTAAAAGTCTCAAATATTAGTGCCACCAACGCCCTGCAATTGGTCGTGAAAAATGAGCAAGTACGGCAATCATACAAATTTCAATAGAAACCGACCAATAAATATGGCCTAAAAATTCGCTCCAAAGCTCATACTGGTTCAAATTCCATAACCAACCAACACAACCATCGGCGTAAACAGGATTTCTAAAGCCAAGCAACGGAATAAAGAAACCATGCATGACAACAGTAATAATAATACCGTATAATGCGCCATACCATAAGCGTATTGTAGGCCAATAAATTGACCAAACAACATAAACAAAGGCAAAGGCAAAACTAAATAACCAATGATAAAGGGTTACTGCGCCAAGCACGCTATTACCTTGATAAATATAATTTAGCGAGTGCGAATTTACCCCAAGCCAACCAAGCCAAGCATCAATATGAGCCCCTGGGGGTGAAACTTCACCAGGCATGCGCGGTGGCATGTTAACCTCAGATCCCCATTTGACGAGCGAACTCATAAAACCGCCAATAAGGGTGGTCCATATGATAATTTTGTAATTGATCGTTTTTTCTGACAAGATAATTACCCCTACTTCAACATTTAACTATGCAAAGAGGAACCGATTTGTTTTTTTAAATGCATTTCACTGAATTAATCAGAGCATTTATGGGTTCATAGGGACTAGAAATGCCCAATTGGTAAAGATATCTCAATATTGAAAACTCAGTTATAGCCTGCGCCTAATACCAAATATTGTCAATCATCGCTGCTGTGACAAGTTAGCACAGCACCAATAATCGCGATGTTAAGGATCTAATCTCGGCTTTAAAATGAAATGCAAATATTTTAAATGAGCTTAGGGTCAAGACCTGTTAATTTAAAGAAACAAGCACAATAAACAGCAAAAGTATATATTTTTGATATAAAGGGGGAGAGCGAAAAGTGGGTGGTATACCCAGTTGAACTTTACGACGCTGTAGATTACAGCTGTTTTTGTGTCCTTTCAGGATATGGTAAATTTTCGCGATAACTTTGTTGAAGAGCCTTGAAAATATTCATATTTCCTGCAGCTCTTCGCCTTGTTCTCACAAAAATTTCCTCATACCATTTCGTTCAAATTAATAAGTCCTGACCCTAAAACTAAGTTTAATCAATTAGTAATTCTACCAATAAAAGTTAGAAGCAAAAGTGCTACAAAAACTTAACAATGAAATTAATGCGCTTCATCCCAATTTTTGGCAGTACGAGCATCAACCTGTAATGGCACAGAGAGATTAACCGCAGGCATAGCGGCATTTTCCATTATATCTTTAACGACTTTAATCGTCTTATCGCTTTCATCAATAGGCAATTCGAAAATCAATTCGTCATGAACTTGCAATAACATTTTTGCACTTAAGTTATTATTGAGCAATGCATCATCCATGCGGATCATCGCACGGCGGATAATATCAGCAGCAGCTCCTTGAATAGGCGCATTAATTGCAGCCCGCTCGTTAAATGCCCTAATTTGTGCCTTAGACGATTTAATTTCTGGAAAATGAGCACGGCGGCCAAAAATATCTTCGACATAACCGTGATTACGAGCAAATTCTTTAGTATCTTCCATATAATCACGAATACCTGGAAAGCGCTCAAAATAAGTTTTGATATATTGTGACGCTTCTTCACGGGAAATGCCAAGCTGATTTGCCAAGCCAAAAGCCGATATGCCGTAAATAATGCCAAAATTGATTGCTTTGGCGCGTCTTCTTGTTTCTGAAGGCATACCATCAATAGGCACACCAAACATTTCACTCGCTGTCATGGCATGGATATCCAAACCATTAGCGAAAGCTTTTTTCAATTGTGGAATATCAGCAACATGGGCAAGAACACGCAGTTCAATCTGGCTATAATCAGCAGAAAGCAAAACATTGCCTTCCCCTGCAATAAATGCAGTTCTAATTTGTCGACCTTCTTTAGTACGCACTGGAATATTTTGCAAATTAGGTTCTGATGACGATAACCGACCAGTTGAGGTTGCTGCCATTGCATAATTTGTGTGAACACGCCCTGTTTTTTTATTAATAAAATTGGGCAATGCGTCAGTATAGGTAGATTGCAATTTGCTTAATTGCCGCCATTCAACAATTTTGCTCGGTAATTCATGGCCCGATAAAGCCAATTCATCTAAAACTTGCACCGAAGTTGACCATTGACCGGTTTTTGTTTTAGCGCCGCCCGGCAAGCCCATTTTATCAAAAAGAATATCACCCAATTGTTTAGGCGAACCAATATTGAATTTTTCACCAGCAAGCTTATAGATTTCATCTTCAATTCCAGCAGCTTTTTGCGCAAATTCGCCAGAAAGCCGCGACAGAATTTGCCTATCTACCAATATGCCACGTTCTTCCATTTTGGCAAGAACAGTAACAAGCGGTTGCTCTAAACGCTGATACACACGGGCAAGAGCATTTGCATCAACTTGCGTTTTTAAAACTTGCCAAAGGCGCAATGTAATATCACTATCTTCGGCCGCATATTGGCTCGCCTTTTCAATATCAACTTCCGCAAAAGAAATAGAGCTTTTGCCACTACCAGTAACGTCTTTGTAGCTGATTGGTTTATGGCCGAGCCAACGCTCCGACAAAGCATCCATACCATGAGAAAAAGCACCAGAATCAAGTACATAAGATAATAGCATTGTGTCATCAAAAGCGGTAATATCAATGCCATGTTGATGCATAACCAGCCAGTCATATTTCATATTTTGCGCAATTTTTAAAACAGAGCTATCTTCAAGCACTGGTTTTAACAAAGCCAAAGCAATATTTTGGTCAAGCTGATTTTCAACCACTCCACTGCTTAAAAGATCTTTTTTGCCACTAATATGGTTTAACGGCACATAAGCCGATTTATTGGGTGCAAGCGCAATAGAAAAGCCAACAAGCTCTGCTACCATTGGATCAAGAGCTGTTGTCTCGGTATCAAAAGCCATAAAACCTTGATCTATCGCTTGATCTAACCATTGTTTCAAAATCGCTTCATCACGAATTGTCGTATAATCTTCATAAATGATTTTTGATGAGGCTGCTTCAAGGCGCTTTTCTTCAGCCAACTGCGCGAAACTAAAAATGGGATCGCCATTTGCATTTATTATTGTTTCAACTGGCGTTTTAGCAATTGGTTCACCAAAAAGATCGCCCTGCCCCGCATTTTTACCCTCTGTTTCATCAACATCCAAATCAGGGCCATGCGCTTTATTGCCCCATTCAATATCAAGCGTTGCAGGACTTATGGCGCTTGCATCACAATTAGTGGCTTCAGCAACACGGCGGGTTAGCGTATTAATCTCTAAGGCTTTTAAAAAAGCAATGAGTTTAGGACCATTTTCTGCCTCTAAAAACAAACCATCAAGGTCAATATCAAGCGGAACAGTATCGCATAACTTTACTAATTCTCGCGATAAACGCGCTTGATCAGCAAATTCAATAATATTTTCTCGACGTTTTTTTTGAGGAATTTCATCGGCTTTTGCCAATAAATTATCAAGATTGCCAAATTGTTCGATCAGTTGCGCCGCAGTCTTAGGCCCAATACCGGGAATACCGGGAACATTATCAGTTGAATCGCCCATCAGTGCCTGCAAATCAACCATTTTTTCGGGGCCAACACCCCATTTTTCAATAACCGCCGACACATCAATATGGCGATCTTTCATGCCATCATAAAGACCAACATGGTCATTAACCAGCTGCATCAAATCCTTATCTGAAGATACTATTGTAACTCGCGCACCTACGTCACTGGCTTGTTTTGCATAAGTTGCAATAATATCATCAGCTTCAAAACCTTCCTTTTCAATGCAAGGTAAATTAAATGCCTGCGTTGCTTGTCTAATTAACCCAAATTGTGGAATAAGCTCTTCAGGTGGCGCTGAACGATTAGCTTTATATTCTGGATAAATTTCCTTGCGAAAAGTAGCCGATGAATAATCAAAAATTACGGCAAAATGCGTTGGTGCATCGCCAACCGATGTTTCACGTGAGTCACGCACTAATTTCCATAGCATATTGCAAAAACCAGCAACTGCACCGACTGGCAAACCATCACTTTTACGCGTCAAAGGCGGCAGCGCATGAAATGCGCGAAATATATATCCCGACCCATCAACGAGAAAAAGATGGCTATTTTTATCCATTATGATATCCGAAAACAGTAATTACAACGCGCATTTTTAAAGCTATAACGCTTTCATAGCTTAAAAACTGCCATAAAAAAACCGATTCGCTTGAGCTATTTTTAAAATAACTTTTAACCCATTGATTTTAAATATTTTTTTATTTTTTTAAAAAATTCTTAAAACTTTTCAACCCAGAAATCCCAGCGAACCTACTCACTAAAATGTTACGAATTATTAATTTAAATGCCTTTGAAATGCCACTTTTGAATTATTAAATAATACCTATCAACCAATCAAGTTGGTATCTGGAATCTTAAGATTATTTCTTTATTTCCAGATATAGTAGAAACCGATCCCCTCTCCGGAAATCTACTATTAAAGTGCACAGATAGACCGTTGTGGTTCCCCTCACCACGACGGTCTTATTGTTTTTAAAACTATACTTTTGTAATATTAATATATAAATTTCAAAACAAAATTATAAAGTATAACGTAGTACAACTACTGAAATAACGATAATAATCATTAAAATTGTTGGAACTTCATTTAAAATTCGCCAGGTTTTTTCAGACTTAATATTCTTATCCTGGCCAAAAAGCCGGACACCACGCGATAAAACGCCGTGAAATGCCGAAAGCAAAATAACCGCCGTAAATTTCAAATGGAACCAACCATCATGAAATGCACCAATGGTTAGAGCAAGCCAAAGTCCAGTAATCCAAGTAACAATCATCGCTGGATTGATGATATAGCGCAAAAGGCGCTTTTCCATGCCTTTAAAAACTTCAGATGTTTCAGAACCAATTTTTACGCGGCAATGATTGACAAATAGACGCGGCAAATAGAGCATTCCTGCCATCCAACTAATAACTGCGATAATGTGGACAGCCTTAAACCAGAGCTGAGCGGTTGGGCTTTCAATTTTTAGCAAAAGAAATAAACCAATAATAACAATAAGTAATGAAACAATTGCTCTTATCCAAATAGTTGTTTTGCTCATCGAGCCTGATTTTTCATTTTGCATTTTTTAGCCTAATTTTGAAATACACATAGCTTTATTGATTTATAAATTCTAAAAAATTGCTGAAAACGCAAAGGAATCTAGAATAATTCTTGAGATTATAGCGAAGAAATTAGAAAATATGCAAAAATAATTCGTGACAATTCGCCACAACAAAAAAGCCAAGGAAAAATCCTCGGCTTTTTTAAAAATACTATTTAAAATCAGTATCTTAATATATTTTAATTTTACGACTTAAAATTGCGAATGCGGGCAATCATTTGTTCAACATGGACAATTGGCGTATTGGGTGTAATGCCATGGCCAAGATTGAAAACCAATGGACCTTTGCCAAGGGTTTTTAAAATTGCATCAACGCCATCATCAAGGGCTTTGCCACCACAAACAAGACGAAGTGGATCAAGATTACCTTGCACAGCGGTTGTCTTTTGCAATTTTTTAGCAAAAGACAAAGGTACACTCCAATCAAGCCCTAGGGCCGAAACCCCAGTTTTTTCTGCAAAATTTTCATAAAGTGCGCCTGCGCCACGCGGAAAACCAATGATTGGCACTTCCGGATAAACGGCTCTAATTTTTTCAACCATCGATAAAATCGGTTTTACGCACCATGCTTCAAAAGATTGCTCGTCCAAAATTCCAGCCCAAGAGTCAAAAATTTGCACCACATCAGCACCAGCAGCAATTTGATTAATCAAATATTGGGCAGAAACATCGGCAAGGATCATCAATAATTCTTGCATTTCTTGCGGATTTTGATAGCCAAATTGCCGTGCAGGTGCTTGATCTGGCGTACCATGTCCCGCAATCATATAGGTTGCAACGGTAAAAGGAGCTCCGCAAAAACCAATAAGCGCAGTTTGATCGTTGAGTTTTTGTTTAACAAGCCTAATCGTTTCAAAAGAAGGTGCTAAACGTGCCTGCGCTTCATTTTTTTCAAGAGCCTTAATGCCATTAAGATCAATTGGTTCAAGAATAGGACCACGTCCTTCCTCAAATCTTAAATTTCTACCAAGAGCATGGGGAACAACTAAAATATCTGAAAAAAGAATAGCTGCATCAAATTGAAAACGTTCAATTGGTTGTAAAGTTACTTCTGCAGCAAGTTCTGGTTGGTAACACAAATCTAGAAATGAACCTGCTTTTTTTCTTAATTCTCTATATTCAGGAAGATAACGTCCTGCCTGACGCATCATCCATAAAGGTGGTACGCTGAATGTTTCACCTTTGAGTACGCTTACCAATTTTTTTGTCATCAGGTTTTTTCCGTTTTTATTTTTTAAATAAAGAATCTTTCTTAAAAGAGGATTCTTATTATTATAGTCTGTGAGTAATGTGGATTATCAAAAACCAGTCATTTTTGCACAGTTTGAACTTTTAATAGGGCTATATGTACAAAATAATCCATGCCTGTGTATATAGCTAAAAAAAAATGAAAAAAAGCTTATGAATCCAAAATATTGAGCGTAGCAGCCTTTATGTGGAAATCTTGTGTCATTTTTTTGAAAATAGCACTATTATCCACGTAAAATTTGTGGAGTGGAAAAGCTTTCAAACAGGCAATGCTATTGTGGATTAAACTGTTGGTTATCCCCAGCACAATAAGGAGTCCACCATAGTCATCCTCGACTCTAACATTTATCAACAGCAGGGGCATTTTTCTGTGGCTAAATCAATTTCTTACTTTCATCTTCATATGATTTCAGACGCAACAGGGGAAACTTTATTGTCTGCTGGGCGCGCAGTTTCTGCCCAATATTCCAGCCACAGGGCGATAGAGCATATTTATCCACTCATTCGTAGCGAGTCGCAGCTGCGTGATGTGATGGGTGAAATTGATGCAGAACCTGGAATTGTGCTTTATACGGTTGTCGATGAAACGATTGCCGATGAGATTAATAAAGCCTGTCAAAAATTGGGTGTACCTTGTGCATCTGTTTTGGAACCAGTTATTTCAACCTTCCAATCCTATTTGGGGCAGGTAAAAATGCGCCGCGCTAGTGCGCAACATGTGTTGAATGCCGATTATTTTCGCCGAATTGATGCACTAAATTTCACAATGGAGCATGATGATGGTCAAATGCTTGAAAACATTGATGAAGCAGACATTATTCTTGTTGGAATTTCACGCACGTCAAAAACACCTACCAGTATTTATCTTGCTAATCGTGGCATTAAAACCGCCAATGTTCCCTTGGTTCCGCAATTTGAAGTGCCAATACAATTATTAAAGGCCAAAAATCCTTTGATTGTTGGTTTAGTGGCATCGGTTGATCGGGTGGCAACAGTGCGCAGCGCCAGAGATCTTGATGGCGGTATTAATACCCAAGCCTATATTGATCGGATTGAAATTGCTGAAGAATTAAATTATGCGCGGCGTATTTGTAACCGGCAAAACTGGCCGCTTATTGATGTTACGCGTCGCTCTATTGAAGAAACGGCCGCAGCTATTATGGCTTTAAGGCCACGTTATCGTTAATTATTTGAAAATAAATAATAAAATAAAATTTTTTAAGCCTGCATGATTTACTTATTGCAAGTATAAAAATACTATACTAAAAAAATCATCTTTTAAAAAAGAGATTATTTTTTTATGAGTATGGTTTTTGAACATATTTTTATTAGGGAGCGTTCGCGGTTAAAGCGTTTTGCTGCAAAAATATTGGGCAACCCGCAAGACGCTGAAGATGTTGTTCAAGATACTTATGTCAAATTATCTCATCGTGACTTATCTGAAAATGATAAAGGCTTGGTTTTTGCAACGATTAAAACCCTTGCTATAGATCAAATTCGTAAACAAAAAAGACAAATACAAAATATTCACGATAGTTTAGCCACTGAAGAACAATGCGAAACAATAAATCCTGAAATAATTACTTCGTCAAAAAACAACTTAAACATATTTTTAAATGCTATTGAAAATATGCCAAAACGACGGGGGCAAATATTGCTTCTATCAAGGGTTGACGGTCTATCTTATAAAAAAATTGCAAAAATGCTTGATATTTCAGAAAGTACGGTTGAAAAAGAAATGGCCGCAGCTATTGCATTTTGTCATAAATGGAAGCAATCGCATGACTAAATATTTGTATTTTTATCAAATGAAGTAACTATATTGGCCAATATGCAAAATACCGACCAAGAACAGCGATTAACTGACACAGAAATTGAACAAGCATCAGCTTGGTTTGCGCGCATGCAAGCGAAAAATATTGATAAAAATACAAAAAAGGCTTTTAATGCTTGGCTTAATCAAAATAAAAATAATCAGATTGCTTATGATAAAACTTTAGCACTTTGGGAAGATTTAGCGCTGCCTGCTACAGTTTTAGCTAAAACTGGTGCGTATAAACCGATTAAAAAAGCCCCAGCTAAATTTTTTTTCAAATGGAGCGCTATTTCCGCTAGTCTATGTTGTCTATTCGCTGCACTTGTTTTATGGTTTGATAATGGTTTGATTGAGCGTCATTTTGCCCAATATTCCGCGGCAATTGGAAAATTTCAAAATATTGAACTTGCTGATGGATCACATCTTTATTTAGATAGTGACAGTGCAATCAATACCAATTTTTCGCATGAAACTCGTCAAATTGAACTCATTCGTGGCAGAGTTTGGTTTGATGTTGCAAGAGATGAAAATAGACCATTTATTGTTAAAACTGCTGACGCACAAATTGAAGTTCTCGGCACAGTATTTACTGCAGAAAAAATTTCCAATGATGTTGAAGTTATTGTTGAGCGCGGTAAGGTATTGGTTAAAAACAATAATAATGACCAATTGGTGTTAGAAAAAAATGATGCCGCGCATATTTCCAATAAAAATATTCAACGAATGGAAAATATAGATCCTGATATCGCGCTTTCTTGGCGTAAAGGTATGATTATCGTAAATCAAAAACCTTTACGGGATGTGGTTAATCAAATTTCGCGTTATTCTAAAGCCAAGGTCATATTTGCCGATCAATCCTTGGGTGATTTACCCGTTACTGGCATATTCTTAACCAATGATAATCAGACAATTTTTAACAGTTTTGAGACCGTTATGGGATTAAAAATCTATAAGGTTTCAGATCTATTGTTATTTATTTCAAAATAATTTTACGGCTTTTTGTCTCTCAAATCGTTACTTAATTGAATGACCAGTTTTGCCGCTGAAAAGTAGCAAAAGGCATGGCGATATTTAGGTGAATTTTTAACATATCAAAAATTTTTTAACATTATTGCGGTTTTAAACCGCAATGAAGACATGTGGGATAGTGTTCACGAAAAATAAAATTTTTGGCGCGTTAAAAACTTATGGTTTTATAGAAACATGAAGAGGGACAGGTTCGTGATTTCAAGTTTTAAGACTTTTTTATCGGTAGCGGGGGTTTCAACAATTGCTTTATTGGCAACCATGCCATTCGCCCCGTCGGCTTTGGCGCAGCAGACACAGCAAGGAAATATTTATAATTTTAATATTCCATCAAAGCCGCTATTATCGGCGTTAAGTAGTTTTACCAATCTTACAGGAATACAAGTTATTCATGAAAATGGGGGAGCTATCCAAGGAAATTCAGTTGCGGTAAATGGCCGACAATCAGCTGATGAAGCTTTAGCCACGATGTTATCGGGTAGTAATATTCAATATCGTTTTATTAATGCCCGCACCATTAGCCTTTATAATAGCCCTGCATCAGAAAGTGCTTCTAATATTAGTAGTGACGAAAATAGTTTAAGTCCAGTTATTATTAGGGGGGGTAGCCGTGCTGCTGATATGTTTATTGCCCCAAAATCAACGGTTTATGTGACGGGTGATGACCTTGATCGCTTTGGTAGTGTGTCGGTTGCCGATAGTTTAAAAGGCATTCCAGGGGTGCAAGTTGGCGATAGTCGAAATGGTGGCGCTCTTGATGTTAATATTCGTGGTATTCAAGGGCAGAGTCGTATTGCAATTACCATTGATGGATCACAACAAGCATTAAATGTTTATCGCGGCTATGCTGGTACACAACAGCGTAGTTATATTGATCAAGATCTTATTAGCGATATGATTATCACGAAAGGCCCCGGGTTTAACCCTGCAACGGCTAGTGCTATTGGTGGCACAATTGAGATAAATACTTTAAAAGCTGATGATATTATTTTACCCGGTAATAATATAGGTTTTCGATTAAAGGGTGAATTATGGAATAACGGTGTTTCTATTCCCAATCGTTCGGATAATATTTTTTCAAGTAGCCAACTCTCTCAAACTCCCGAAACATCGCGTAATGGTATTATTAATTCAGCGGCTAAATCTGGTAGTGTTGCATTTGCTTATGCCAATGACAATTTCAGTATAGTTACGGCTTACGCAAAGCGCGAACAAGGAAATTATTTTGCTGGTAAATACGGCCGCGATAGGTATCGGATGTTCAGTGAAAGTGGAACAGAACAAGCTTCAGTTGCCACTAATTATGAAGAAGGCAACGAAATTCTAAATACTTCGGTGAGTACCGAAAGCTTTCTTTTAAAAACGGGTTTTAATATTAGTGATAATCAAACATTAGAATTAAGTTATCGCCGTTTTGATGGCAGTTTTGGCGAAATTATGCCATCTGATATTTTCCGTTTTGGTACTGGTAATATTTATCAATATCCCGAAGGAACAATGCTTATCAACAGTGCAACAGCACGGTATAATTTTAATCCTGATTCAGATTTAATTAATTTAAAGGCCAATTTATGGTGGACGGGCTCCAAAAGCAGTCAGTTAAATGGTGTTAACGGGCCAGCATCGCAAAAATTTATGACCGATCGTAATTGGGTTCGGATGGAAAATAAGCGTATTGGTGTTGATATATCCAATGAATCAAAATTCAATACCCAAATCGGCGAATTTGATCTAACTTTGGCGGGCGCTTATCAGCATGAAGATATTAGACCACAAAAAGGCGTCGTTATTACCCAAAATGATATTTTTCAAAATCGTATTTTGCGAAATGGTGTGAGAGAAGAAACCAATATTTCGGCAAAACTTGATTATAAACCGGTTGAACAATTATCAATTTGGGGCGCGGGTCGTTTTAGCTTTTATCGCTCGCGCGATAAAAATGGCTATTCTAAAGCAATTACCGAAGATCTTTACGGCAGTTGGGTAGAGGTCAATAATGCGTCAACTTATGGTTACATGTATTGGGTCGCAGACGAAAATGGCAATTTTACCGATGCGAATGATCCGCGTCTAAATAATGGTATTGTCTTTAAAGATACCAATAATCCATTTGATGGTATTCGCTATAATGATTATGGCGCAACTAGTACCTATGTTTATGGGCCCAGTATAACACCAACAGTAACTGGTTTTGAAATTAGCAAGCCATTGCATTTAAAAGATAATGCATTTTCTCCATCCGTTGGCTTTAATTATGAAATTGTGCCCGACACATTTGTTTATGCAAATTATACACAAGGCGTGCGCTTACCTTCACTTTTTGAAACGACCTATGGTACTAATCAACTTAGCCCAACAGATCAATTAAAGCCCGAGCGGTCAAAAAGCTTTGAAATTGGCGCTTCTAAAACCATAAATAGTTTTATTACTACCGGCGATACGGCGTCGGCAAAAATCACTTATTTTAATAATAATGTGAAGGATTTTATCACTCGTTTTTATGATCCGCAATCAAATGGCATGATGTATTTTAGAAATGCAGATAATTATAAGACTAGTGGTATAGAATTTCAGTCGCATTATGATAGTGGTCGTTTCTTTGGCGATTTATCGGCAACTTATTATTTAAATACTGAAACATGTGATGCTGATTTTGCCGCTTATTTGCGCAAAACTGCTAATATTTGGCAAGAAACAGAAAATACACCCAATTGCACTAAGGGCGGTTTTATGGGCGCTTACACTAATGCGCAAAACCCACCCAAATATGCAATTAATTTATTAACCGGTATGCGCTTTTTTGATGAAAAATGGGTGATTGGCAGCCGCGTTAGCTATACATCTGGGCCAACGGCGGAAATCACTGAGCCTTGGCAAACTTCGGCAACTACACCGCAAATCATTTACCAACCGGTGACTGTTGTTGATATTTTCACCAGCTTTAAGTTAAATAAGCATGCAAGTTTTAATGCGTCAGTTCAAAACTTGACTGACCGTTACTATCTTGATCCTTTGGCACAAAGTTTCATGCCCGCACCGGGTAGAACATTCCGTTTAGGATTAAATGCTAAGTTTTAATGTTATAAAACTAGTTACATTATCAATAACAAACAGTGTATTTTTTTAAATGCAAAATACACTGTTTTTAAAATTAGCATTATTAAATCGGTCCTATCTTTAGATATTTTAATTGTTTTGCAAAAAGATAATCGTTAAAGATTAAATCTGTTGGCACAAGTCGCCTAATGTTTAATTCCTTAGTGGTTTTTCATGACAGATAATCTTATTTTAGCATCTCTTAGTCCATTTCGTGCAGGTCTTTTAAAAAATGCCGGCCTTTCCATTGCTATTGAGGGTGCACAGCTTGATGAACGTGTGGTTGAGCGGGACATAGGTGCGGTTAGCCCTAAAAAATTGGCTGAAATTTTGAGCCTTGCCAAAGCGTGTGATGTTTCAAAGCGCTTTCCTAATGCGCTTGTTATTGGCTGCGATCAAACATTAGAACTTGATGGTGATGTTATCCATAAGCCAAAAGACATGGAAGAAGCACGGCGGCGGTTAATGGCGATGTCGGGCAAGGTCCATCATCTTCATAGTGGTATTGTTTTGGTAAAAAACCAAGAAATAATTTGGAGTAGCGTTGAAACAGCTAACATGCATGTGCGCATTTTAGAGCCAAGTTTTATTGGCTATTATCTGGAGCGGGTTGGCAATAAGGTGCTGTCAAGTGTTGGTGCTTATCAAATTGAGGGAGAAGGTATTCAATTATTTGATAAGATTGATGGCGATTATTTTACCATTATTGGTTTGCCGCTTATTCCATTATTAAATAAATTACGCCAATTGGGGATTATAAATGCGTGAATTTTCAAAGGCTTTCGTCACCGGCTATCCTATTAAACATTCGCGGTCACCGCAAATCCATCGCCATTGGCTTAAATTTCATGAAATAGAAGGCAGCTATGATCCGATTGAGATTGCGCCTGATAATTTCAAAATTTTTATTGAAAATTTACGGCAAAGCGGTTTTAGCGGCGGTAATGTTACTATTCCCCATAAGGAAATGGCTCATGATTTGGTAGATCGACGTGATGATTTAGCCAATGAAATTGGGGCGGCTAATACCTTATGGTTTGAAGGTGATGTGCTTTGGGGATCAAATAGCGATTCCTATGGTTTTGCCAAAAATCTTGATGATTTCGTCGATGATTGGGCGGGAGATTGCGCATTGGTGATTGGTGCTGGTGGTGCCAGCCGCGCAATTATCCATGCCTTGCGAGAGCGCGGATTTAAAAAGATTATGTTAAGTAATCGCACAAAATCGCGGGCAGAAAATTTAATGGTGCATTTTAATAATGATGTCGATGTGATTGATTGGCAAGATATGAACGATCATGTGCAAGCGGCAGATCTCATCGTTAATACTACCTCCTTGGGACTTGAAAATCATCAACAAGATGCAAATGTGATGCCTATCGACTTTAAACGAGCGCGCCGCGATGTTATTATTAATGATATTGTTTATACGCCGCTTAATACACCTTTTTTGAAGGCTGCTGCGCAAGAAGGGCTTAAAACCGTTGATGGTATTGGTATGTTATTGCATCAAGCAATTCCCGGATTTGAGCGCTGGTTTGGTGTAAAGCCAAGCGTCACATCAGAATTACGGGCGAGCATCTTGCAATCAATGGGTGAAAAAGACAGGTAATTGCATGATTATTTTGGGGTTAACTGGTTCTATCGGCATGGGAAAAAGTACAACCGCTGCCTTTTTTAAAAAATATGGCATTGCGGTTTATAGTTCCGATGAGGCAGTGCATCAGCTTTACCTTGAAGAACCTGCATTAAGTCTTATTGAAGAAGCTTTCCCCAATACAGTGATTAATGGTGAGGTTTCGCGGCAAAATCTATCATCTTACGTGGTTGGCAATAGCGATAATTTGAAAAAACTTGAAGCAATTATTCATCCGCTAGTGCGTAAAAAAGAGCAAGATTTTATAAAATTACATCAAGATAATCGCGAAAAACTAGTTGTGCTTGATATTCCATTGCTTTTTGAAACAGGTGGTGAAAGCCGTGTTGATAAAATTGCTGTTGTTAGTGCGCCGTATGATATACAAAGAACTCGTGTTCTTGCCCGTGAAAATATGAGTGAGGAAAAATTTGCCGCCATTTTAAATCGTCAAATGCCTGATAGTGAAAAACGCGCTCGCGCTGATTTTATCATTGATAGCAGCCAAGGTTTAATTGCAGCAGAACAAGCGGTACAAAATATTATAAAGACCCTAACGGAAAATACAAAAAATGCGTGAGATTATATTTGATACGGAAACCACAGGTCTTGATAAGACCAGCGACAGGGTGATTGAAATTGGTTGCGTTGAAATGGAAAACCGATTTTTGACCGGACGCACATTCCATGTCTATCTTAATCCGCAAGGTAAGGCTGTTCATCCAGATGCTTTGGCCGTGCATGGTATTTCCAATGAAATGCTGGCAGATAAGCCTAAATTTAGTGATATTGTTGATGAATTTTTGGCCTTTTGCGATGGCGCAAAATTGGTAGCCCATAATGCGATGTTCGATCTTGGTTTTATTAATGCTGAATTGGATCGTATCGGCCAATTGCCGATTAGTGTTGACCGTATTATTGATACGCTTGCCTTGGCGCGGCGTAAACACCCAATGGGCCCCAATTCGCTGGATGCGCTTTGTAAGCGTTATGGTATTGAAAATAGTCACCGCACATTGCATGGCGCATTGCTCGACTCTGAAATTTTGGCAGATGTCTATATTGAACTCATCGGTGGTAAACAGGGTGCTTTGGGGCTTGCTGCTGACAATAAAAGTAGCAATGCGAGCAAAAGCAATAAAGACCAAAATGTTATTACTCTTCCACCGCGGCCAAAATTTTTAGCGCCCTTATTAACCGATGACGAAAAAGCCGCCCATATGGCATTGCTTGAAAAAATTGGGCCTAAGGCTCTTTGGTATGCCAAAACCGAAGATAATTGATAAAAAATAATGCTTTTAAAAAGCCCTTTTGGATTCGTCAAAAGGGCTTTTGCTATAGCAGCAATTTATTTGCATTAGGATTGTTGGTTTGCAGGCGAACCGTCACCAAAATGAGGTAAATTATCCATGATGGAATTTGTATGCTCAATTGGTGAGTTCATATGGCGGCCAATATAATAATTATCTTCAATGGAATGGTCACCGCGATAGAACCTAGCGGGATTTTTTACATTGTCTGCAACTGGTGCAGTGACGTGTTGGCCAGTAATATAGCTATTTTCACGGCTACCATCACCAAAGGCTCTGCTACCAGCAAAGGCACTTGTTGCAGTTAAACTTAAAACAGTTGCAGTGATAAAGATAAGTTTTTTCATTTTTTTCTCCATTTTATCAATGCTGATATTTGCAAACTTAATTTTTTAAGATTTGTATTTTTATTGATCAGCTTGTTTTACTTAAAATCTGTCTTGGTTTTTTTGTTAAATATTTAGAGCGTTTTCCGAAAAGTGTGAAGCGGTTTTCGGACAAAAAATGCGGTGTAAACAATGGATTAGAGCGCCGATCTGATCCAATCAGATCGAAATGCGCTCTAAGCAAAACTGATGTGCTATATTTGATCCTTTAATTGAGGTTTAGCAAGTCACGAGCGCGTGTGTGCTTTCACAGGTTTGTGAAAATAATTAAATTATATCAATGGTTTGCTTTCGAAATTTATCAAAGTACCAAGTTTAGAGCGCATTTTGATCTGAATGGATCAGATCGGCGCTCTAATCCATTGTTTACACCGCGTTTTTGGTCGAAAAACCGCTTCATACTTTTTTTAAAAACGCTCTAATGTGATATTTATGCTCAATACTGATAATTTATTTGAGTTGTAAATTATTGATTGGATGGGCTTTTTAATGATAAGTGTTCACTTAATGAAATTTTTACTAAGGCACCAAAAAATAATGGAAAAAGATATAATTGCTCTGCAATGCCGAATTACCGAGCAAGAAAAGATGATTGATGATTTATCAACCACATTGACCGAGCAATGGAAGATCATTGATGCCATGCAAAGGAAGCTCGATCGTTTGACCGAGCGTTTTTTAAATGTTGAAGAGCAAATACAGCCCTCTATTCCTATTACACGGCCGCCGCATTACTAGTTTTTATATTAACTTAAAGCACCGCTTTTTAAAAGGTCATCTTGGCGTTTGCGTAATTTTGCAATCCACTGGTCTTCGCGTATAGTTGCGTTTTTATGGGTTATCAATTCACCTTGCTTAATTGGTGCAGTGACGCTTGCGCCTTCTAACAGACCGCAAGGAATTGCATGGTTTTTCTTGGCATCATCCATGGTCATAATATAAGCGCGATAGGTATAAAGACCAATAAAATCAAGCTTGTCACCCGGCATTAGGTCTTTTTTAGCGACAGCACAAACTTCCGCAACTGGGCGCGGTAAAGGCACCATATCGGCTTTGTCATAAAGCATGACGCGGGCGCAAGTAAGGGGCACTTCCATAGCGGTTAAATGATAGGGGCGATGAAAAGTAAAATAAGGCCCCTCGCCCACTTTTAAATCTCGCAAGCGTTCATGAATACGTGGATGGTCCATTTTAGCCACAACAAAAACCCCGGGTGAAACGCCTTGGCCGATACTGTAATCAACTACACCGCTTTTTTGCAAAATACCGCCATCGCTTTTTGGAATAAGCACGTTGCTTAGTTCCTTTACGCTGGCTTTGGGGCCGTGCATGCCCGCACAATCAGGCACAAGGCCAGTTGCATTAGCAATGGCTGCCATTTCCACCATGGTTTTAGAGCCATCAATAAATTCAACCAGCATTCGCACATTCATATCTCGACGAGAAGCTTCTTCTTCATAATCATCGGGAATAGCATCAAATTTTAAGGGATTATTTTTGCCCTTACCTGCGGCGACAATTGGATGGCCAAGGGCGGACACAAATTCGATAAGCTCCATGCAAGATGATGGCTCATCACCAGCGCCCAAACTATAAATCAAGCCACGCTTATCGGCTTCATATTTCAAATAGGGGCCAATTGTTACATCCGCTTCAACATTCATCATCACAAGATGCTTGTTGTTTTCCAATGTTTTAATGCCAATTTCAGCCCCTGCTTCAGGATAGCCAGTAGCATCAACAACAATATCAATAAGCTCGTTATTCAACATTAAATCAAGATCACCGGTCGCTGCGGTAAGTCCTGCTTCAATTGCCGCGCTCATAGCAGCGTTATTTTCAACTTCTTTCGCGTGACCTTTTTCTTGCCAAGCAATTTCAGCGGCTTGTATAACTTTTGATGGCGTGCGTGTTGCAACAGCTGCTACTTCAATACCATCCATTTGCGCGACGCCAGCTAAAAGATCGGTGCCCATTTCTCCACAACCAACAAGACCAATGCGGATAGGCTTGCCCGTTTTGGCGTGTTCTTTAAGATCACGGGCAAGACCGGTTAAGGCAACATTGCTGGTCATTTTGTAACTCCATGCGCTTTATTATATTTATAGAGGCGAACTTTGGCGGCCAATATTTTCAATTAACCCTTATTAGCACTATTATGGCAATATTAAACAAAGAAATGCATGATTTATAGCAATTTTTATTCCCATATGTCTTTGACATGGGATATAAATTGCGCAGCATTAAATAAGCTAACTTGGGGGAGTAGATTGGATCAGCTACAAAAATCCTTTATGCCAATTCTAGCAATAGTTTTAGGCATATTTTTGTTTCATAACTATTTAACAATATTTGGAAGTATCGCAGATAATAAGCACGCATTTTCTATTCCCCTTGATATAGAAATATGGCAAATTCCAGCGCCGCTTTTCTTTGTTGTTATACTTATCGGTGCTGTTGTTTTAGTCTCTATCTCTGATTACTATTACCGCAAAGCTATTTTAGTTTTTAATGCATTTTTTTGCTATTAATGTCACTAGTTATTTTTGTAATAGTGGAAGGATTGGTGCCGTTAACCATTGCATCAATCATTATCAATTTAGCGAAAATCACTATTTTTGCATTTTATTGTGACGAGCTTGCAGTTTCTTTATCTTATCTCATTGAGACTAGTGATAAGGGATATCGCGCTTTTAGTGTAAGTTTCATCCTAACCGCCATTTATTTAAATTTTTTTCAATTTTTGTTACTCCTATTACTCATCACATCGCTTTTGGGGGTACGTCTCGTATTTAATCGCTATGCTATCAATTTGCATAAATTTCAATTAAAGCGGGTTTTATGTTTTAATCTTCTGCTTGATATTATTTATGCTTTACTATTCTTAGGCATTCCAATTTATTCACAAAAAATTATTACAATAATTTTTGAAGATGTTTCCATTTGGCTTTTCTGTGTAATTTTATCAGCTATCTTGGTTGTTCTACGCATATTCTGCTTAAAAAAGCCAGATAGGGTCAATAACAGTAATCTTATCTCTTTGGCTAAAATTGCGCCCATAGATTTAACCAAAAAAATAAATCACGTTTTGGCTTTTATAGGTCTTGCCCAATTTTTATTTCTATTACCTTTGTTTAGTTTGATAATCTTGTTATATAGTAACAATCTTTCCCAAGATTTTTTGTTTTCTGTGTCTTTTGGTTCTTCAAGTTTGATTTTGATAATTTCAACTCTTGGCTTTGCAAGATGGTCTGATGTTATTGGTCGAAAACCAGTTATAAGGTACAGTTTTTGGGTGACTTTTATTTTTATTATTTTAGTTTGCATTTTAAATTTAGTTATTGCGACGAATAGTGATTATTCTATTGTCATCGTGCTATTGGGTGTATGGGTTATTTTAGCTGGCTCGGTGTTAAGTACAGTCCCATTGGTTCTACTGGTTGAGAATTGCTTTGCAAAATGGCGTGGAACAGTCGTTACTTTGATGATTGTAATATTTACATGCGGTATTTTTTTACCCGACTGGTCAGAATATATTGAATTTATTATTTCTTTACCTAAATCGCCATACTGGGTTTGGGGGTTGGTTCTCGGCTTTTTGTGTAGTTTAGCAATTGCCTTCATTTCCGTGGGCAAGATAAAAGAAACAGCTTTCACAAAAACGCAAAATCTGGGCATGATATAAAAATGCCCAGCTATAAAATACAGCTGGGCATTATAAATTAAATAGTTAATTAAGCTATCTTAGATGTCGTCTTCATCATTAACGCCGCCAACAATAATGCCAGCAACATCATCATCTTCGTCATCATCGTCATCGGCCAAGAATGTGTCATCGTCATCGCCAAGATCAACATCATCATCGCCAAGATCTGGCAGATCGTCATCTTTGTCATCATCATCAAGTGAGATGAATTCTGGCTTTTCGAGAGCTGTATCAAGGCCTTCTTCTTCAGTTTCTTCTTCTTCACCCTTAGCTTCAGCTGATGCTTCGAAATAAGAAAGGGGATAAGAAATTCCGGTATAAGGCGAAACAATAGGATCACGATTAAGATCGTAAAATTTCTTGCCTGTTTCAGGATCGATGCGTTTGGTGCCTAATTCAGGTTTTGCCATAAGCAAGCCTCTTAAAAGTTAAAGGGAACAATTTGTGTTGTATTTAGTGTATCACAAGCACAAAAAAACCCAGACTGCAATAATTTTACCAAAGCTTGTTTGTTTTTTTCAAATAAGCCAATTGATTTTGCCTTTTTGGCAAAGAGTTGGCTGTTGGTTAAGCGCAATTTTGATAATTTGTCAAAGATAAAAAATGATATTTTTATTATTCACAACAATGTTGGTAACCCTTATTAGATAAACTAACGCTTTTAATGGTAGATTGCCTATAAATGCCTATCGCTATTTAAATTTGTGAACGTCTTTTTAAGCATTGCACTCAGCAGTTAAAATAGCTAACTTGCGCATTATTCTGTTTTCACTTCAATATAAAGCTTAAAACATCATGTCTTCAGATCTTAAACCTGTGCCAATGGTTTCCAATCAATGTCGTGCCCTTAAGGGTGAAGTGCATATTCCTGGCGATAAATCCATTTCGCATCGCTCTTTTATGTTTGGCGCGCTTGCTAGCGGCGAAACGCGTATTACTGGGCTTTTGGAAGGCGAAGATGTTTTAAATACCGGTAAAGCTTTTGCCGCTATGGGGGCGCAAATTAGGCATGAAGGTGATGAATGGATCATTCATGGCACAGGCAATGGCGCATTATTAGAGCCGCAACAACCTTTAGATTTTGGCAATGCCGGTACGGGCGCACGCCTTACTATGGGGTTGGTTGGCACTTATGACATGAAAACAAGTTTCATTGGTGATGCTTCCTTAAGTCGCCGGCCAATGGGACGCGTGCTTGATCCGCTACGCCTCATGGGGGTGCAAGTGGAAGCAAGTGAAGGCGATAAAATGCCTTTGACATTGATTGGCCCCAAAACCGCTAATCCCATTACCTATCGTGTACCTATGGCATCGGCACAGGTAAAATCGGCCGTTCTTCTTGCAGGGCTTAATACTCCGGGCATTACAACAGTGATCGAGCCAGTGATGACCCGCGACCATACGGAAAAAATGTTGCGTGGTTTTGGTGCTGATCTTGAGGTAGAAATTGCCGATAATGGTGAGCGGATTATTCGCCTAGCAGGGCAAGGCAAATTAACCGGCCAAACCATAAATGTACCGGGCGACCCCTCTTCTGCGGCTTTTCCCATTGTTGCAGCATTAATTGTTCCGGGTTCTGATATTATCATTCGCAATGTTTTGATGAATCCAACCAGAACTGGACTTATCACCACATTGTTGGAAATGGGCGCTAATATTGAATTAATGAATGAACGGCAAACCGGCGGTGAAGATGTTGCAGATTTGCGTGTGCGCTCGTCTGATTTGCGCGGCGTTACGGTTCCAGCTGAACGTGCACCATCGATGATTGACGAATATCCAGTTTTAAGCATCGCCGCTTCTTTTGCACAAGGGCGAACAATTATGCCGGGCTTAGAAGAATTGCGGGTTAAGGAATCTGATCGCCTTGCGGCGGTTGCTGCTGGTCTAAAAGCCAATAATGTTGTTTGCGAAGAGGGTGAAGATTATTTAATTGTTGCGGGCGTACCAGAAGGCAAAGGCCTTGGCGGCGGCAAAGTTGCAACTCATCTTGACCACCGTATCGCCATGAGCTTTCTTGTAATGGGCTGCGCTAGCCAAAAGCCAGTAAGTGTTGATGATAGCACAATGATTGCCACAAGTTTCCCTGAATTTATGACACTTATGGGCAATCTTGGAGCGGATTTAGAATGTCAGTAAATAACAATACAGAAAAAACCTTGATCATTGCCATTGATGGACCGGCAGCTTCTGGTAAGGGAACGCTGGCGCGAATGATTGCCGAGCATTATCAATTACCACATTTGGATACGGGGCTTACTTATCGCGCCGTTGCCCATAAAATGCTGGAAGATAATTTACCCCTTGATGATGAAGAAACGGTGATTAAAACTGCTGAAAGCGTTGACTTTTCAAAAATGGATAGGGCTATTTTATCGAATCACTTGATCGGTGAAGCTGCATCAAAAATAGCGGTTTTTCCAAAATTACGCCGTGCTTTGGTTAATGCACAGCGTCAATTTGCAAAAAATGGTGCTGGTGCTGTGCTTGATGGCCGTGATATTGGCACGGTCGTTTGCCCTGATGCAACGGTCAAATTTTTTGTAACTGCCTTGGTTGAAGTGCGAGCAAAGCGGCGTTTTGATGAGATAGTTGCGCGTGGTGGCAGCGCAGATTTGACCCAAATTGAAACGGATCTTATTGAGCGTGATGCCCGTGATAGCAATAGAGCTGAGGGGCCACTTAAACAAGCGCAAGATGCCTACTTGCTAGATACAACAAAATTGAGTATAGAAACAGCGTTTGTAACAGCATGCCAAGTGATTGATACATCATTATAGTTATTTCTTTTTAAGAAAAATTTTATGGTTTCTTATCTGGCTAGCTCATACGCAAATTTTCCATGGTAGATCCTGCGCCGGTATCCATTTTATGGATCAAAGGATTTTTGCCATATTTGTTCAACACCAACCCCCGGCGCCTTGTGCTTTGAAATATCTAAAGCACATTCAGGAGTTTTTATGTCACTATCCAATCCAAGCACCGAAGATTTTGAAGCCCTATTAGCTGAATCTTTCCAAAAACAAGACCTTGCAGAAGGTAATGTTGTTAAGGGCCGCATCATCGCCATTGAAAAAGATATGGCTATCATTGATGCAGGTCTTAAAGTTGAAGGCCGTATTCCTTTGAAGGAATTTGGCTTAAAAGCTAAAGATGGCTCATTAAAGCCAGGCGATGAAGTAGAAGTTTACGTAGAGCGTATTGAAAACGCCATGGGTGAAGCTGTTCTTTCGCGCGAAAAAGCGCGCCGTGAAGAAAGCTGGATCCGTTTGGAAGAAAAATTCAATGCTGGTCAGCGCGTTGATGGTACAATCTTCAGTCAAGTTAAGGGTGGTTTCACCGTTGATCTTGATGGTGCGGTTGCCTTCTTGCCACGCAGCCAAGTTGACATTCGCCCAATCCGCGATGTTACACCTTTGATGCACAACCCACAGCCATTTGAAATCTTGAAAATGGATCGTCGTCGCGGCAATATCGTCGTGTCACGCCGTACCGTTCTTGAAGAAAGCCGTGCAGAACAACGCTCTGAAATCGTTCAGAACCTTGAAGAAGGTCAGGTTGTTGATGGTGTGGTCAAGAATATCACCGATTACGGTGCATTCGTTGATCTTGGTGGCATTGATGGCTTGTTGCATGTGACCGACATGGCATGGCGCCGTGTTAACCATCCTTCAGAAATCCTCACCATTGGCCAAACTGTTAAGGTACAGATTATCCGTATCAACCAAGATACTCATCGTATTTCACTCGGCATGAAGCAGCTTGAAAGCGATCCTTGGGATGGCATTGGTGCAAAATATCCAGTTGGCAAAAAGATCTCTGGCGCTGTTACCAACATCACTGATTACGGTGCATTTGTTGAAATCGAACCAGGTATTGAAGGTCTTATCCACGTTTCAGAAATGAGCTGGACCAAGAAAAACGTACATCCAGGTAAAATCCTTTCAACTTCGCAGGAAGTTGAAGTGGTTGTGTTGGAAGTTGATCCTGTTAAGCGTCGTATTTCACTTGGCCTCAAGCAAACTCTTGAAAACCCATGGAACGCATTTGCTGACAAATTCCCTGTTGGTACAATCGTTGAAGGCGAAGTTAAGAACAAGACTGAATTTGGTCTCTTCATCGGCCTTGAAGGCGATGTTGATGGCATGGTTCACCTTTCTGATCTTGATTGGAACCGTCCAGGCGAACAAGTTATCGAAGAATTCTCAAAGGGTGACACTGTAAAGGCTGTTGTTCTTGATGTTGATGTTGAGAAAGAACGTATTTCTCTTGGCATTAAACAGCTTTCTGAAGATAAAGTTGGCGAAGCTGCTGCTTCTGGCGATCTTCGTAAGAATGCCGTTGTAACTTGTGAAGTTACTGGCGTTCAAGAAACTGGTCTTGATGTGAAGCTTGTTGATCATGATCTTGATGCTTTCATTCGTCGTGCAGACCTTGCTCGTGACCGTGAAGAACAACGTCCAGAACGCTTCAGCGTTGGTCAGAAAATCGATGCTCGTGTAACAGCATTTGATAAGAAGACCCGTAAGATTTCAGTATCTATCAAGGCTCTTGAAATTGCTGAAGAAAAAGAAGCTGTTGCTCAATATGGTTCAGCAGATTCTGGTGCTTCTCTTGGCGATATTCTTGGCGCAGCTCTTAAGAAGCAAGACCAAGACTAATCCTTGCTTTACATAAATTTAAGAAAACCCGCTTTTTAGCGGGTTTTTTTGTGACATTAGATTTGAAGTTTATGTCGTGACGGCAGGTCGGTTTATGGGCAGGACTCATTAATTAAAATAGAAGATGACGGCCGCAGCGATACATATCGGTGAAAAGAAAGTATGAGCACATCTGTCAAATCTTGTAGCTATAGGCCGGCCAATCTTTGAGTTTTGCAAACAAGTTTTCAATTTTATGACGTAATTTGTAGATTGTTTTGTCAAAGAAGATAATTGTTGTTTTACCCTTTCGGGGAGGAATGCAAGGCTGGATGTTTCTGTCAAGCAAGGCTTGCCTAAACCAATCTGTGTCAATACCTTTATCAGCAATGAGTTCTTGCGCATCAGGCAAAACAGGTAACAAAAGAGCTGCACCTTTGTGGTCACTCATCTCACCTTACGATAATAACAGGCATATCGGCTTTCCATCTTTATCGCAGACTGTATGGAGTTTTGAATTCCGCCCTCCTTTAATGCGTCCGATACTGCGGGTAACATCCCCTTTTTAAGCAGGCTGGCTGCTGTGCGGTGTGCCTTAAGGTGGGTTGCATCAATGATAATATGCTGAGGTTTTGGATCTTCCCCAGAGAGCACTGCAAAGATACGATCAAACACACCCAATCGCCTCTAGCGAAAAAGGCAGTTATAAAGTGTTTTATGTAGGCCATAATCCTTAGGAGCATCTTTCCATTGCAAGCTATGCTTGATAACATAGTCAATCCCACTGATAATGCGCATATCACCAACACGTGCTACCCCATGGGACAATGGAAAATAAAGCGATATCCGCGCCATCTGACCTTCCCTCAATAAAAATAAATCACTCATTGGTTATCTCCGTAACACAAATGAATCATAAATTAGCTAAAATGGGAATCCCCAAAATTAATAGCCCCTGAGCTTAGTTTTAAAGCTTTAATGTCATTATTAAATATATTTGGCCGCAATTAGCCACAATTAGCCACAATTTTTGATTGTTCAAAAAAGTATAATTAAATATTGATGCGTGATGCATGGCGCTGATGAACTCAAAATTAGTTTCGTTGATGGTAGCATTTTTTACTTATCAAAGCAAATTTCTCAAAAATGTTCCTAGTGCATCACACCTAGTGACAAGACTAGCCTCATGGTTGTAAAGTCGTTTCTATTGCCTTCTGCATTGATTATAGAGCGTATTTCAGGAAAGAAACAGGCACAAAGCTTAGAAATAGCACAATTGCGTTTTTGAAGTGTAATTTTAAGAATGATTTTTAATAAAATTAAGCTGCAGAAAAACATCTATTCATTATCAAAATTAACTTTTCTCAAAAACGTTATTTTTTTAATTCAAATCTATTCGTGTTGCGGGAGGTAAGAAGCTACCACTTAGTTTAGGAATACCAATACCCGTTATCATTTCGACGGTTATAGCTCCTCCTTTGTCCGCTGCTAGCCCATCTAAGGTACTGGCTCCAGTTTCCCCTTTACTTCCTGTCGAACTTTAGGCTGTGATAACCGTTCCCTTATCGCTTCCAGTCCCTGTTGTAATTACAACATCTTCACCTTTATGGAAAACAAAATTTGGTTAATTTTTAAAGTTATTTATCATAGTACATAATTTTTCCAATGGTATTTGAAGGCCCGTCTGGTCCATTACAATTCATTTCAAAAATGCAATCGTGCTGTATTACCTGCTTACCATTTACATAAAAATTAGATTTATTTGATTGCGGGCGACACCATCCTCTATTAACTCCAGAAATAATCCCCCCCTTTACACCAGGTTCATTGCCTATAACTTTATTGGTTCGGCTATCCATTGTAAAAGCTTGTTCGCCGCCAAATGTAACATTCTCTATTGTCTTTTTACTCCAATTTAATTTTGAAAAAATCATATAAGGAATTGGAACTATTGCTCCTGCAACAGGCGTAAGACAAACACAAGGAGAAAGACAACTAATCATATTTGTTTCAGAAGTAAATCTTAATGCATCTTGTGTCATTTTCTGTCCTCAAATATTCGGATTAATAATTCTTGAGATATTAATATTAATATTTTCTATTTCTTCGTAATAAGAAAATATTTTTCTCCATGTTATAGTCATACTGTGTTTAATAAAATTATCTGATGAAATATCACAATATACTGTATCTAAGTTCATTTTTTCAATTTGAATATTTACATTATTCTTTATTTTTATTGCACAAATTAATTGAACGCCAGGTAAACAGAAAGAATATTCTTGCTTTTCATGAAACATTCCGTAAGCGGTTATAGTTTCGTTTCCTTTTAAATAAGGTGTTATTTGTAATACTGTTGGAGCTGCATTCCAATAATTAAAGTCAAAATCCTCTGGAACTAAAGGATGCCGTTGTTGCTGCCATTTTTGATCAAACGTTCCAGCTAAATTAAGACGAGGATACCACCCCTTGGCAATGGGAGAAATTCCACATACAACAAGTTCGTCACCTGGTTTATAATTATTAAGTTCTGCAAAAATTCCGATTTGTGGAGCAAAGATAGGATTATCTTGATTTAAAATAAAATTGCTTAACAAACCCGTACCAACGGGGTTATATCGACAATAATTTTGTTCGTGCTCAGAACAAGCTATAGTGCCTCCAAAAGCATATTCATATTGTAAAGGAATTTCTGTTATTGGCTCAATCTCTGATAGTTGCCAACTTCTACCTAAAGGGGTTTGGTTGCTTGAGATTACACGTTTTCCAAAAACAGAAAATTGATAAAATAACAAATCATCAATTTTTATTCCAACCTGCCAATATTTACATTGTTCATTGTTAGGCGAACGAGCGATAGCATTAAACATAATGTCTGTTTTAGGCTTAAATGGTGCCAATTCACTTTCATATTTTAGTGAACTAGTCCCAATATCTCCCCAATATATATCATCAAATATAAAACTATTCTGCTCCTCCTTTAATAAAGCAAAATGATTTTCATTAATGTGGAAATCAGCTTTTACGATAAGAACACCAAATTCTTTTCCGTCCTTATCCCAATGCTGAAAAAAAATCCTAGGAATGGCGTATTTACATATAATATCCATATTTTCCTACAGCAAAAAATTATTAAGGTTGTATTTCTAATGCTTCTGGAAAAATATCACCAAGTAATATTTCATATTGTTTATCTAAGTTATTTGGACCAATTGACCATTTTTTTAAATCATCAAATTCAAATAACATTTTTAATTGGCGATCACTTTTACGGATAGCCGCCTTACATTTTAGCCACGGTTTATCACCGTCCACGCGAGTGATATCTCTAAAATTTTCAAACAAATTTAATATGTCAAGCAATTCATCTCCAAAACTGTAACTTATGTATTTCTTTTTAAAATACAAAGCTATATCTCCACTTCCTTCAGTAAAAACATAGACACCATAATCCCATTCATCTTCATTACCCGACATTCTAAAAGCACTTTGTTTAGCACTTCTAAACATAATAGCACCTATATCGTTTACAATATCATTTTCAATTGTCATAAATTTATACCTTACTTCATAGGGGTAAAATTACCTTTGTTATCCGTTCTGAACATAACACGATTAAAGCTTGCATGTTCATCATTCGTTATATTAATAACTTTTTTTCTAACACTAACCCATTCTTTCGGATTGAGTTTATCTCTTTCAAAAACCTCATACTCTCCATAAAATTTCTTTGGTCTTTCAGCTCCTGGTGGATCTGTTTTTATTACATACTTTATCTCTATATCTTTATTATTACGTCTACCATACTTTAGCCAATCACCCCATTCATTTTCCATCATTTTAAAGGCGCTACGATTTGTTTTAACATGCTGCGGAGCAATACTTTCATCAGGTGAATCTTTAAAATATCGATGCGCGGTTAAATGTCCACCATCGTCATTACCATCACCAAACTCTTTACCAATTTTTGTTGCATTATCATTTCTTTTACCACCTCCAAAATCTTCTCTTATTGTAGCTTTAACTTCTATAGGACGTTTACTAACTGGATGATATTTAATATCTGCAACGTTTTTTCCTTTTACCAAAGTAGTTTTCTTAAAATCTGGTTTAGAATGTTGTCGTTTTGAAATATCATCAATTGGACTTGCACCGCCTAATTTTTCTTCATTAATTAGTTTTTTGAGACTAGGATCTAAATTAACATCATCAATAGATATTTCTTTTAGAACTTTATCTAATTGATGGCTATGCGGTTTATCTGGAATAGCTTTAATAATAACACGTGTAACTGTTCGACCAACTCTTTGTCCAATAAAACGTAAACCTTTAAGAGCTGCGGCTACAGCTGCTCCAGCGCCAGCTAAAGCGACCGATATACCAATATCAAGTGCCGTTTCTGCTACGAAAAAAACAACATCTATTTTCAAACGATTAATCGCTATTAATAATCCTTCAGTCTCATAAATTTTCCAAAAATCTTCCCACCATTTTTTTAATGAATTCCAAAGTGAGTATATGAAATCTTTTACTATTTGGCTTATTACTTGATTAGCTTCATGATTTGTTCGCCCAGCATCCTCAAGTTGTTTTTTTGTACCTTCAAGACCAAATAAATCAGAAATTAGCCAAGAGATTGCTAGGTATCCATCGCCTTCTCCCCCTACAGTTTCAAAATAAACTGTATTTTTATCAGCTTCTGTAATTTTTATAGTCTTTATATAATCTTCTATCGCTTTCATAACCGCATCACGAAGATCTTTTTGCTCTTTCTCTGTTCCAATAACACCCGCGAGAAGGCCTATAACGTGAAGCATGGCCTGATATTCTTTCAAGCGCTCTAAAAAATATTGTTGTTTATCTTTTTCAGCGTGAAGCAAAAATTCATTAAAAGTCATGTCAACATTATTACGGCCTTTAAATATGCGTTTAGCTTCGTTTAAAAGACTAATAGGCTTTTGTTGTACTGGTGCAGTTTCGCTCATTTTAAAATACCAGTTCTAATCAAAAAAAGCGGGGGACACAAAAAAATCTCTTAGATTTTTCATGGTATATTGCGAAAGATCCTCTTTTGTCTTTGCAACATCACCCATTACTCCTGTACCTAAACCTAGCTTTTTTAGCTCTTTTGCCATTTTGGTACAGATTTCAGTAATATCGTTTTTCACTATGCCTTTGCGCGAAAGGTTCATCAAAGTGACAGTATAAATACGTTGCTTCTGTGGTGCACCTTCCATATCCTGAGTATCACTAAGTTTTTTTAAACCTGTTTCTTTAAAAAACTTTTCACGCATACGATCTCTATAAACTTTTCTTTTTCGACCACGAGTAACCCAAGCTTCATCATCAAAATACATTGCGACCTCAATTAATTTTTACTTCTTTTGAATTAGCTCTAATAATATCATTTCCATCTATTAGGATTTTAGTTCCCTGTAATGATATAACACCATCTTCAGTCATTAATATTTTGGATTTACCACAAACAATTTCATATTGTTTACCAACCACAGTAACTTTATTTTGGCCTACTTCCTCATATGCTCCAATACCGACAGTAACATTATGAATCCCTCCAACTACAACTTGATAACCGCCCCCTACAGTTGTAGCTTTACCTGCTCCAACTATTTCAGTTGATGAAAGCATGACAGTTTCTGCTTTATTTTTTGCTACTCCAATAATCATATTACCTTCTCCCATGTTTAAAGCATCTGGAAGTCCAAGTTTATCAGCTAAGTCACCTATTTTAGAAGTTAAAGCTTTAAATTTTTTAGTAAAAAAGCTTTGTATTTTATTAGGTCCAACCATTAGGGTCATATTACCACTAATAACCTCATGATGATTATTGCCAACGACAATAGATTTATTATTACCGATGGATTCAAATTGATTGTTATCTATACGTTTTGATCGATTATTCTCTATGTGAACCTCTTGATCTTTTTGACCATGGATATAAATTTTTTCTCTTCCTGCATCATCTTCAAACGATAGCTCGTTAAAGCCCTCTCCTTTATGCGTATTAGACCGTATAACCATCTTGGTCTTATCTTTAGGCAGATTGTACGGTGGTTTGTTGATTGCATGATATGTCCGCCCAGTAATGATCGGCTGATCTGGATCACCCTCTAAAAAATCTACAATCACCTCATGGCCAATACGTGGTAGTACCATTCCACCATATTTGCCACCACCCCATATTTGACTCACCCTTACCCAGCATGATGAATCGATTGTTTCCGGAGATTTATCATTTTGATCCGGTGATGGCTTTGATTTAAAAGTTTTGCGTCTATCCCATGGGAAGTGGACCTTGACGCGGCCATATTCATCGGTGTGGATTTCTTCGCCCTCTGGCCCCACAACCGTTGCTATCTGTGGGCCATCGATGAGTGGCTTGTTGGTTTGCGGGGCGCGGTAAGGCAAATGCGAGGGTTGAACGGCAAAGGCATTGGCATAGACGGTGGCGTTATCTGATCCATTATTGTTGCCGGCAATGGCTAGCCCCATACGGCGGTTTAAGCTCTGGGTGAGCAAGTTAGGGCTTTGCGATGAGGTCGTGCCAAAACTAAGGCCTGACAGCGTTGTACCATGCAAACCAGGCGCCACAATGCCGGTATCAGCCATGCCTATCCCTTGTGCATCCTCGCCCCATGCTTGCGGCTGCACACCCTCATGACGAATGGTGAGCAAACGCCATTTCTGGTTTAACCGATCATCAGGATGCTCAAACAATGTAATTGCATGGCCGGTAAGCAAATGCGGTGCATTGGAAACACCATAGCCAAGTGACGCATCAACACGGGTTGCTTCTAGCTTATAACGGGTGAAGGCTTTACCGGCACTATCCTTCTTATAGCGACCTGGATAATCATAAAGCTCATAATCATGCTTTTCGCCATTGGGGTTTGCGGTCTTTTCCTTATGCTCCTGATTATAAACTGGGTTCTTGAAGGTATAATCGCGCTGCACAACGGTTGTGGCGCGCAATTTCTCCCGATAGGAAAGCGATGAGCAAAATAGTCCTTTGACGGAGCCTGATGAGAGAGAATTATATTCAATCTCTTTTAAGCCTGGGCAATCATGTAAAACATTGGGCTTATCGGAGATGATAAGCTTTAAAATCCCTTCCTTGTCATGCTCAAAGTAATAGAAAATGCCTTCTTCAGCCAAAATACGTTCAACAAAGCCAAGATGGCTTTCGCGATATTGCACGCAATATTCACGCGCATCATGAGAGCTTTTATCAATATCCCATGTAACATTGTCAATGCCATGCTTGGAGAATATCTCTTGTACAATGTCGTCAACTTTCTTGGTCTGGAAGATACAGCAATCAGAACCATGATCCAAACGATAAAGACTTGGCATAAGCACAAGACGATAGGCGGTACGGTGATGACCTCTGTCACCGCGCTCAGCTTCCACCACAACGCCGGAAAAGTGACGCAAAGTGTCCATATATTTATGATGCACGGTTAAAGTGCCAGGACTATCAAGCAAGGCTTGCAAATCAATATTATCATCACTGCTTGACAGCATGACTTCAATCTTCGTCATGCCAAAGATTGCTTCATCGACCGCAAAGGCAGTGACGACAAAGGTATCATTAGGCGCTTCCTTCATCCAATAGCTAAAGGCAATATCTTGATCTTGAAATTGTTTTGGCAATATTGGCATAGCGTTCATAGATATTCTCCGGATGATAAAGTAAAAGCAGGACTATTCAGAATTAGAAACAAGGCCCAAAGAGCCAAGTCTTCACTTCAATGAGGCAAAAAAATAAACACCGCCCCATTGTCTTTATTTAAAAAATATTATTTAATTTTATAAAGCCTTAAGTACATAGCTAATGGTTTAACAGCATCGGTATGGATATGCCCCGCAAAGCCATACCGATGCTTGTTCCCTCATTCATAGCTCTGATCTTATCAATGAGGGAGGTAAGCAAAGTGAAGCGTTTATTTTTAAACCCCATATAAACGCTTCATTCCTTGCCTAATGGCTTAAACCTTAGGCGCACGCCAGTCGTCAGCACCTGAAGTACCAGCAACAGCATGTTCCCATTCAATCTTACGATAGCTGAGTGATACAGTTACCAACTGGGTAAAGTCTGCATTTTTTGCATCTTGGCAATGCGGCATGTTGCAATCAATATCAACAATGATCGCATCGGTAAGCTTGGTGGTGAAGAAATGTTCTTGCTTACCAGATGTATTGGTACGATACCATTTTACTTCACAAGTGCTGAGCATCTCGCCTGAAGTAAGCGCATTATAAAGCAAAGGTGTTGCTTTGCTCAAAGCTGCTGTGAACTTGAAAGGCTTATGAACGCGCTGACCTGAAGGCTGACCTGATTGTGGATCACGAGGAATGGTTACAACATGGTCAATGGCCTGAACGAGGATTTCGTCTTCATGGCCTTCTTGCCAGATATTGCCGATTGAATCTTCAGAAGCTGCTCCTTGAGTGATTGGGCCCTGTGTTGTACCTTCGATTTTAATATAGGCTGGTGTTGGCATTTCTTTATCCTTTTATATAAACAAACAAACTTACATTTTAAAAACTGACGGCACTTTACCCCCGATTGAGAGCTTAAAATGATGATAGCCAACAGTCCTGTGAGCAAAGAAAGTTCAAAAGAGAAATGAAAACCCTTGCCCACACCAAATATGAAGCAAGTTTCATGCCAATTTAGCGCAAATACAAAAATAAAAAGACAAGTAATTGAAAATAAAAATGAAAATAAATTATTACGTCCAAACATGTAATACTTAGAATATACTAATAACTGCAAAAAATTGCAGTCCAAATTAACAAAAATCAGATAAAGCCGCACCTAACCATAAGAAAAGAAACAGAAAAATACCGGACTGCAAAAATTTGCAGTTGACTGCAATTTCTTGCAGTTATTAGAGTGTTAATAATATTCTAATAAAAAAAATCCTTGATAATTATCAAATTTTAAATCTTATTATATTGTACTTTTAATAAATTATAATATTAGTATTTTCTAAAATTATTTTTATAGTTGACTAGTTAGATGTATTAAATATAGAGTGCTTTCACTTGCTATATCATATTTCGAATTGAATAATATCTAAATTAGGATGTTAATGTTATTTGCGAAAAATATTTAAAGCGTATCGTCTAATGTGAAAATTGAAATAGGGGTTTTTCAATGGCTAGAGGCACAAAAGAAGGCAGTGTTGCACCAAAGGAGCGTGTAAATATCAAATACACACCAGCAACATTAGGACAACAGGAAGAAAAAGAGCTTCCACTACGTATGTTTTTTGTTGGCGACTTTACAGGGCAAGAAGATCAGACGCCGATAGAAGAACGAAAAATTTTATCTATTGATAAAAATAATTTTTCTGCAGTTATGGAAGACCAAAATATTAATATTGCCGTAACCGTACCTAATACATTAAGCGGCAATAAAGATGACGAATTAAGAGTTGATTTGGATATCAATTCACTAGATGATTTTTCACCAGATGCTATTGCTAAAAAAGTACCTGAGCTTAGCAAGCTTTTGGAGTTGCGTGATGCGCTTAATGCATTGAAGGGGCCTCTTGGCAATTTCCCATCTTTTAGACAAACAATCCAGAATATTATTGATGACAAAGATAGTCGTGAAAAGGTCCTTAAGGAGCTTGCTGCAATTGATACAAGCGATGCAGCTAAGTTTCCAAGTGAGCCATCTGATAATTAATTTTTTCGAAAAATATCGAAGGCCTATGTTTGTCAAATATTTATTAATCGGGAAAAGTCGAGAGAGGTCGTGTAATGACTGTTGCTAAATCGCAAAGTTCACAAGAAACAACTGCAAAATCTACTATTGTTACAAATGGTTCACTTCTTGATCAATTGTTAGAACAAACAACTTATAAAAAAGATCAAGAAGAATATGATATAGCTAAAAAAGGCGTAGAGGTTCTTATTAACGACCTTTTAAAGTCTAAAAATGCCAATGAAAAGGTTAATAAAAATACTGTTGATCGTATGATAGCCGAGCTTGATCGCAAAATCAGTCAACAAGTTGACCAAATATTACATCATCAAAAATTTCAGCAGCTTGAAGCCTCATGGCGTGGATTGAAATTCGTTATTGATCGTACAGACTTCCGCGAAAATATCAAGTTTGATTTATTGTCAGTCTCTAAGGAGGATCTCTTAGAAGATTTTGATCAAGCGCCTGAAATTGTCCAGTCTGGTTTATATAAGCATGTCTATTCTGCGCATTATGGTCAATTTGGTGGTGAGCCTGTTGGCGCTATGATCGCGAATTATGATTTTGGACCGTCTGCTCCTGATATTAAGCTTATGCAATATGTGTCTTCAGTTGGCGCGATGGCGCATGCACCTTTTATTGCTGGTGCAGCTCCTGAAATGTATGGTGTTAATAGTAATATAGATCTACCTGCGGTTAAGGAACTTTCTTCTGTGTATGAAAGTCCGCGCTTTAGAAAATGGAATGCTTTTAGAGAATCAGAAGATGCCCGCTATGTCGCTTTAACGGGCCCACGCTTTTTGCTTCGCCAGCCTTACGATCCACTTGATAATCCCGTGCGTAGTTTTGTGTATACTGAGGATGTAGCTTCTGAACATGAAAATTATTTATGGGGAAATACATCTTTCGCATTTGCAACGCGGTTAGTTGAGAGTTTTGCGAAATATCGTTTTTGTGCCAATATTATTGGCCCACAAAGTGGTGGTGCAATTCATGACCTTCCTGTCCATGTATTTGAAGCGCTTGGTCAGCTTGACGCCAAAATTCCAACTGAAGTGTTGATTACAGATCGTCGCGAACTTGAAATGGCTGAACATGGTTTTATCGCCCTTACAATGCGTAAGGGATCTGATAATGCTGCTTTCTTCTCGGCAAATAGTGTTCAAGCCCCTAAGCGTTTTCCAAATACTCGTGAAGGCAAACAAGCTGAGACTAATTATAAGTTGGGTACACAGCTACCTTATATTATGATCATCAACCGTCTTGCTCATTATTTAAAAGTATTGCAGCGCGAACAGCTTGGCTCTTGGAAAGAGCGTGAAGATTTGGAACGTGAATTGAATATATGGCTCAAGCAATATGTTGCAGACCAAGAAAACCCACCGTCAGATGTACGCAGTAAACGTCCTCTACGTGCCGCAAGTGTCGATGTTTCTGATGTTGCAGGCGATCCAGGTTGGTATCAAGTTGCTTTGAAGGTTCGTCCTCATTTTAAATATATGGGCGCAAATTTTGAACTTTCTCTTGTGGGTAAGCTTGAAAAATCAACGGTTGAATCCGACTAGGATTAATGCCGATGAAACTTTATTCTTCGTCCCGGAAAAAGTCTTCCGGGACGCCAGATAATCAAGTTATTGATACTAAGACACGACTTGCAAGCGGTAGTTTGCTTGATCGTTTGATTGCGGATGATGAAGACTTACCTCAACCTCATTACAGTTATGAAATTGACGGAATTATTCGTTCAATAAAAAAGAATTTGAACCGAGCATTGAATATTCATGCTGGTGGTGCTCTTTCAAACATGAACTTAGGTATTCCTGATTTTAATCATAGTACAGTCAGTTCTTTTGAGGTCTCTATGCAATTAATTGATTCAATCAGGAAATGCATAGGAAGCGCGGAACCAAGAATTTTCAATATCGAGGTGAAATCACAATCAGATATTGATTCACCTTTAGAGCTAAATTTTTATATTACAGCAATGTTAAAAATTGCACGCCATGAAGAACAGATAAGAATAGATATTGCGATGAGAGATGGGCATTTTTACTCTTCATAATGAACTATTCTAATAATTATAATTTAAAATTTTATCAAATTTGTAATCTGGTTTTAAAACCAACGGGGAGTTTCATGAGTCGTTTATTTCAAGATGAATTGAGTTACTTGAAAGATAGCGGACGTGATTTTGCTCGTCTTAATCCTAAGCTTGCGCGCTATTTGGCTGACACTAGCACCGATCCCGATGTTGAAAGATTGCTAGAGGGGTTTGCATTTCTCACCAGTCGTGTGCGAGAAAAAATTGATGATGAAATGTCAGAGTTCACCATTTCAGTGATCAAATTATTATGGCCGAATTTTTTAAGACCATTTCCATCAACTACAATGATGAAATTTACGCCGGCTGATCGTGTTATCACAGAGCGGCATATCTTGCCCAAGGGATCATCTATTTTATCAAATCAAATCCGTGGGCAACAATGCTTTTTTCAAACAGTTGCCGATTGTCCTATATATCCGTTGGAGATTGAAAATATAATTCTCGAGCGTTCGCGTGATACGTCAAAAATTCGTATTGATTTCAAAACATTATCAGGTTTACCTTTAAGTCAAATCAATTTAGAAGATTTGCGTTTAACGCTATGTGGCGATATGCCGGTACGGCAAATGTTATATTTATGGCTCGGACGATATTTGAGTAAAATCACAGCTGTTTTTCCAAGTGGTAAACGTAAATCAATCGCAAAAAATAATGTTAAACCCATTGGTTTTAACAGTGAAGAATCCATTTTGCCTCATCAAAATACGGCTTTTGATGGTCATAGATTATTGCAAGAATATTTTGTGTTTCCTGACAAATTCTATGGTTATGACCTTGTTAAATTGAAATCTATTTTTGAAAATATTGAAGAAAGTGACTTTTCGTTAGAGATCGATTTTGAAAGAGCTTTACCAGCAGATGTCAGGTTAAAAACCGATAATATAAAATTATATTGTATTGCTGCGGTAAATCTTTTTGAAACTGATGCAGAGCCTTTAATTATTAAACATACAAAAACCCATTATCGTGTACGGCCTTTAGGTTTTGATACAGATCATGTCGAGATATTTTCGATTGATGACATTAAGGGACAAAGGGCTTCCAATGATAAGGATCGGTTTTTAGTTGAGAGAAATTATCCTGCATTTGAATCATTTAATCATGAAATAGGCTCGGAACAATTAGCCGAGCAAGTATTTTTTTATAGCAGACCTCTTCAATCTTTGCGTTCAAAAGGTTTTGAGTATGATGTGTCTTTTGTTTTACACAATAGCGAGCCAGCTGTTCCAAGCGAAGAAGTTGTATCAATTGATATTACCTGCTTTCATAGTGATTTATGTCAAGAATTAGCAGTGGGCGATATTTGCATACCAACTGAAAAAGCTCCCGTGTTTGTTTCTTATACCAACATTACCCGACCAACCGAGCCGGTTTATCCGCCGCTTGATGGTACGTTAAATTGGAACCTGATTTCTAATTTATCTTTAAATTATATGTCATTGTTAAGTCATGACGCTTTAGCAGCAATATTATCAATTTATGATTATCAAAGTTTAACTAATCGCCAAGCTGAGCGTGCAGCTAAGCAACGTATTAGTGGTATTGTTGATTTAAAAACCAAGCCAATTGATTTGTTATTTAAAGGATTACCAGTTCGTGGCTTGAAATCAATTATGAAAATCAATGAAAGTGCATTTTATACCGAAGGAGAAATGTTTCTTTTTGCAGCAGTTCTTGCTGAGTTTTTTACCCTTTATGCAACAGTTAATTCTTTCCATGAGCTTGAAGTCCACGGAATAGAAAACGGAGAAATTTATCAATGGCCAGCGAAGATCGGACGACAGCCGCTGATCTAAGCGGTTTTTTATTTAAAAATTCTCGTGAGTTTTCTGCTTTCGAAGCAATAGAGCTCATTGAAAAAATTATTGACAAAGGCGTCGAGGTTGGAACTCATCAATTGGCTTTTGATGAGAAAATTCTTTTTGAGGTCGATTCCAGTTTAGGATTTCCAACATCTGATATTGTACGAATAAAGCAAATCGATGAAAGTTCGCATTCTGAGCGATATAAAATAAAGGTTACCTTTATGGGGCTTCACGGTTCAAGTACTGTATTGCCCTCTTATTATGCTGAACAAATTGCTCATTATGAACAAGACCAATCGGTTACAAAGGACTTTTTCGACTTTTTTCATAATAGAATAATTGGGCTATTATATCGCGCTTGGCGCCAACCACGTTACTTTAGGCGTTATCAACCAGGTGGCGAAGACAAGTTTTCAACATGGATCTTTTCTATGTTTGGGCTTGGTAATACAGAATCTCGTAAGTTTACAAATATTTATTGGCCAAGATTATTATGTTTTGCGGGTCTTTTATCGACGCGTAATCGCTCACCTGCATTGTTCTCAACCGTTATATCGCGAGCATTTAATCTTGAAAAAGTAAAAATTGAAGAATGGATACCTCGAAAAGTAAAAATTGCATCGGAGCAATTAACGAAACTTGGCCAAAAAAACAGTCAGCTTGGTCAAAATATGATTTTAGGTGAGTTTGCTCCAGATATTCAAGGCAAAATACGAATTGTAATACAAGACCTTGATTTTAGGAGATTTCAAGATTTTCTGCCTCATGGCAAGGATTTTAACGGTTTACGTGGTCTCGTTGAATTCATGTTTCGAGATCAATTAAGTTATGATTTGAAGTTAGGCCTTAAAAAACAGGAGGCGTATCCGATCACTCTTGCCAAAGATAGTCCTAGCCGTCTTGGATGGTCATCTTTCTTAGGTGATGGGAAATTTGATGAAGTTCGCGATGTTATTATTAAGGTGAGGAGTTAAACGCAGTGCATTTACGTCTTGTCGTTAATAATACAGATGACTTAAGTGGCGGTTATAGCGCTATTAAAGATTTTAATGAGCGGGGCGGATCTATTGGCGCTAGCGACGCCGCAGATTGGCAAATTGTTGACCGTGAGGGCAGTATTGCGCCAGATCATGCGCATATACACTTTATTGATAACCAATTTTGCCTTGAGGCTGTTGTTGCAGGTGGGCTATCAGTAAACGGTGCCAAAGCTTTTCTTCCTCTTGGTGAACAAATACAAATTACCGATGGCGATACGTTGAAAATTGGAAAATTTTTAGTCACAGCTTTCGTTGAAATGACTATTAATGAAGCGGATCAATTGGAAACACGCGGCGAACGTTGGGCGAAACGATTTGTCTCCGTTGGCACGTTGGTAGATCAACAAGAAAACGAAGATATTACCGCACAAAACTTTTTTGAAAGTAAAGCCATGAATAATGGCGGCAATATAAAAATGCGCGAAACAATGAAGCGCGTGCAAGATGTTGATCCAATTAATCTTATTGAGGAAAGTATTGATAGCCGGTCCACTTTTGAAAGAGATCCGGTAAAACTATTCGATAAGGTTGAAAAGGCTGAAAAAAATTATACCGCAAGTAAGATAGGTGATCTTATTGATGTACAACCTGAAGAACCTGGATTTGCTGAAATTCCAGACGATTTACAACCAGGTTCAGCCTATATGAATATGCCAAAAGTAAGGGGCGAAAAAATGTCGGGGCAAACGTCTTCAAAAACCAATAATAGCGATGATTTAGATTCCTATCTTGAAAGATTGGCCAATGCAGCCATTACAGATGCCGAAAAACAACAAAATATAGGTGATGTGTTTACTAGAGACCGTTATCTCGCCGATGTAACACTTGAAAATGGCAGTGAAGAGTTAGTTGATCATGTGCTTTTACGCCCATTATGTGCAGCTTTAGGTCTTCCGATACAAAAGATGTCTGTTCCGCAAGCCAATAGATTAATGAGCGATGTTGGCGACGCATTAAAAGCTGCAATATCAGGGCTGATGGAAAGCTATCAGCGTGAATTGTCAGATAAAAGTCATTTGGCTGAAACGCACCTTCATGCAATTGAAGATAATCCACTGCGCCTCGATAAGTCTGTCGAAGAAGTTATTCAAGATCTTCTATTGGTTCGAAGCCCCGTGCATCTATCTGCAAGAGCTGCAATTGAAGAAAGCCTTCAACTCATTCAATATCATCAAAAAGCCAATGAAAAGGCGGTTGAGGAAGCTCTTGATATGGTTTTGCGAGCTCTTGGACCAGTGGCTCTTGCCAAAAGATTTAAAAAATATAAGGGCCACGCTCCACGAGTTGGCGATCTTGATGCTTGGCATTGGGAAATGTACCAGCATTATTACAAAGAAATGCGCTCAGAACAGCAAGGCGGTTTATCGCGCATGTTCTGGGAAGTTTACAGTCAGGTTTATGATCGCCAAATGCGCGAACAAACATTGGAAAGTTAAGCCATGCGTATAAAAGCATTTTTTATAATATTATCCATTGGCTTATTGGGGTTAACTATAAGCGGGTGTACTCCATCTAAAAGTGTTGAGGCAATGAAAAAGATGGGGCAGGTCATGATGGATCCAAGCTTGCCTGTCGGAGAGAAAAGCGCCGATAAACCGTCAACTGCTCTCATTACAATTTATGCAGATAGTAAAGCCAATACATCTGAACTTGGTGATGCTCCGATTGATGTTTGGGTGTTTCAATTAAGCGATCCCGATGAGTTTGAGGGGGTCGATTATTATTCGCTCCTTGAAGATCCCAAAAAAGCTTTAGAAACGTCCTATATTCGCCATATAAAAAAGCAGGTAAAACCTGGGGATTCTACGGTTCTAACTCCATTTAAGTTTACCGATACAACCAATTATATCGGCGTTGTTGCAGCCTATGCCAATATGGACAATGTAACCTGGAAAGCCGTTGAAAAGGTAAATGCTTCCGGCGAGCAATATAAAATAATGGTTCCTATTGTGCGCAAAGGCGTTGCAATTCAGGTTCACAGATAAGGGGCTAACCGTGTCATTACGCAATCCTCCCATTTGGAAAGATGGGCAATTTATTAGACCAAACCATTTTCAGCAACAAACGCGATATCATGAATATATTACGCGTCGGCGTAGCGATGCCATTAATGCATATCAATATGGTCTTGAATCTATTGAAATAAATCAAGAAAATCTATTACATGGCCGTATATCTATAGTTCATGCATCTGGTATATTTCCGGATCGAACCGTATTTGAAATTCCAGGTGAAACACCTGCGCCACAAGCCCTCGATGTGAGTGGCACGAATATTGTTAACGAAACAATTTATTTATGTTTACCATTATGGACAAGCGGAGTTCCTGAGGTTTTAACCGAAGAAAGCGCCAAGGAATCTGCGCGTCTTAATACATATAATCAAGAAACCCGTGATGTAACCAGTGATGATGCTGATCCATGGGATATTGAGGTTGGCCAATTGCGTTTATTGCTTTTAACCGAGCGCGATGATCGAAGTTCTTATAGCTGTATTCCTATTGCACGGGTCAAGGAAAAGCGCAGCGATGGTAGCATTATATTAGATGCGGATTTTATGCCAGTTGCTTATGATATTCAAGCAATCCCACAACTGCGTCGTGTTCTTGATGATTTCACAGGTCTGCTCAATCAACGATCGCAGCAAATTGCCCAACGCCTTGGTGGTTTAACTCAAGGCGGTGTAGCTGATGTTGCTGACTTCATGCTTTTGCAAACGACTAACCGTTTAGGACCAATATTTAAGCATCTAAGTACGATTATGCGTATTCATCCAGAACGCTTGTTTGAACTTTTTGCAGGTGCCGCAGGAGAACTAGCGACCTTTACACATGAAGGACGATTACCTGAGGTTTGGCCTATTTATTCGCATGAAGAACCGCATATTTGTTTTCATCCGCTCATAGCATCCTTGCGGCGCTCACTTTCAGTAATGCTTGAACCTAACGCTATTGCACTTCCGCTGCAAAAACATAAATATGGGGTGCTTACATCTCCGATTAGTGACACTGAAATTATTGAAACATGTTCATTTGTTTTGGCTGTTCGGGCTGCTATGCCGCTTGACCGTCTTGCCAAAACATTTCCTTCGCAGGTTAAAATTTCTTCAATTGAAAAAATTAGGGAACTGGTTCAACACCATCTACCTGGTGTTGTATTGCAACCATTGGCAACCGCACCGCGTCAATTGCCTTACCATGCAGAATATACGTATTTCTTTCTTGATCATCATTCAAGTGGTTGGAAAAATATTATTAAATCAAGTGGTTTTGCATTTCATATTGCAGGTGAATTTCCTGATTTGGAAATGCAATTTTGGGCAATTCGGGGGCGTCGCGATAATGGAGGAATAGCATGAGTGAGACATTAGATAATTCCAATGTGCCACAGGTGAAGAATTCAGAAGGCTTTTATCTTGGAAATAAGAATAATGAAATCACGTCGCTTGGCTCTGATATAATACAGCCTCAATTAAGCTCTGCACCGGTTAATCGGGGTAAAAATTTTGCCTTTGCACTAAGGGGAATGACACTTAATAAAATTGTTGATTGCGCTTCACCTTTAATAGCCTTGATTATGCGTATTTCAAATTTAGGTAATTTTGACGATGTAGAAGATTTACATAAGCGTTGCTGTCATGAAATAGATGCAATTGAACTTGAGTTACACAAATTTGGCTATGACCGGGTCACAATTTTAGCTTTTCGATATTGTTTGTGCAGTGTACTTGATGAAACGGTCCTTATTACTCCATGGGGAGAAAACAGCCGCTGGTCTCAAAATAGTCTTTTAGCCCTATATCATCAAGAAACATGGGGTGGTGAAAAGTTTTTCGTGATTGTTGATCGGTTGATGGATGAGCCACATCGTTACATAGACATAGTAGAATTTCTCTATTTGTGCATGATTTTAGGCTATGAAGGAAAGTATCGCCCACAGCATAACGGCAAGCTTAACCTTGAAGCATTTATTAAAGATGTTCATGACGTTATTCGAAAAGAACGAGGCTATCCAGAAACGTTGCAATTGTTCGAAGCTGATAATGTTGTTATCAAAAAACACGAAATAAAGTGGCAAACACCGGTGATAGCGGTTGTATTGATTGCACTTGGCTGCGCGGTTTTACTCTATTTGGCGTTTTTCTTCTACACCGAGGCTTATACGGGAAGTATTATCAGGGATATTTCAGGTGTTCTTGGTGAATAAGCTTATCTTAAACATTTAAAATTGATTTATAGCATCAATATAGCGGGTAATTATTATGGCAAATATCGATATCAGACGCCAATTGGTTGATCGTCTCAATAAAGCGTGCCATTCGGCATTGTCAGAAGCATCAAATGTCTGTGTTGGAGCTGGCCACCGCGAAGTGGTGATTGAGCACCTTCTCGTTTCAATGTGTGAACAAAATGGTAATGATATAAGATTGGTTTTTCGCAATTTTAATCTTGATTTTGATAAATTTGTCGATGAATTGCGTAGTTGTTTTAATCGCTTTCGTATGAGCAATGGTGAAATGCCATCATTATCGCCATTAATCTTTGATTTACTTGAAGCTGCTTGGTTAATAACGTCACTTGAGCTTAATGAAAGTAAAATTAGGGGAGGGACAATTTTACTTGCTCTTGTTCGTGATCCTGCTCGTTATTGCCGTTATGAATATATTGATATTTTAGAAAAAATTTCAGCAGAGACTTTAACCAATAAATTTTTTGAAATAACCAGCGGCTCAGTGGAACAGGTTTTTTCAAATGACAATGAAACGGGAAAAAAAATAATCCAAACGAGCGGTAGTGAAAGCGCTTTAGAAAAATATGCTGAAAACTTCACTCAGCAAGCCCGTGATGGTAAAATTGATCCGGTTTTCTGCCGTGACGATGAAATACGTCAAATTATCGATATACTGGCACGTAGACGTAAAAATAATCCTATTTGTGTGGGTGACGCAGGTGTCGGTAAAACTGCAGTTGTCGAAGGGTTGGCTTATAAAATAGTCAATAATGACGTTCCTGAAAGTTTGCAAGGCGCGGAGCTTTATGGCCTTGATATGGGCGCATTGGAAGCTGGTGCATCCGTAAAAGGTGAATTTGAAAAAAGATTAAAAGCTGTTCTTGATGAGCTAAAAAACGCAGATAAGCAAACAGTTCTTTTTATTGATGAAGCGCATACATTAATTGGTGCTGGTGGTAATGCAGGGGGGAGTGATGCGGCTAATCTTTTAAAACCAGCATTGGCCCGTGGTGAAATTAAAACAATCGCAGCAACGACATGGTCTGAATATAAAAAATATTTTGAAAAAGACCCAGCATTAACCCGCCGTTTTCAACTCGTGAAGCTTGATGAACCAAGTGTCGAGCAAGCTGCCATTATTATTCGCGGCCTTGTTCCTGCTTATGAAAAGGCGCATAACGGCATTTATATTAGTGATGCAGGGGTCGAAGCCGCTGCACGTTTGTCTTCGCGCTATATTACGGGGCGCCAATTACCTGATAAAGCGATTGATGTCCTTGATACCGCCTGTGCTCGCGTTAAAGCTGGCGCTACAGGTATGCCATTGCAAATTGAAAAATATATTCAAGAAGCAAAAGCATTGGAGCGTGAAAAAGATAGCATTGAACGTGATATCACTGCCGGTCATCATGATAAAGCATTGCAAGAGCGTATTGATCTTATTCATGAAAAGCTTGTTCATATTAATTTTGAAAAAGATAGATTAAACAAAGTTCTTGATGAACAGCGCGCTTTAATTAATGAGCTCAAAAAATTAAGAGATGAAAAATCTGAAGCAAAAGATGATGATGCGCGAAATACCTTACAAGAAAAAATAATTATCGCCCGTAAAAAATTTGAAGATGCTCGCCGCGAATATTCACTTGTGAGTTTAGAAGTCGGCCCGCAAGAAATAGCCGGTGTTATTTCAGATTGGACAGGTATTCCTGTTTCTTCTATGGCACAAGATGAAATTGCTAGTCTGTTAAATTTAAAGAATAATATTGGCGAGGTCATCAAGGGGCAGGATTACTCTCTGCAAGTCATACAAGAACAATTGCAAGCTTCGCGTTTAGATCTGCACAAATCTGGCAGACCATTGGGCGTCTTTTTACTCGTTGGGCCATCGGGTGTTGGAAAGACGGAAACGGCTATTGAAGTTTCCCGTAAACTTTTTGGCGGCGAACAATTTATGACAACTATTAATATGACCGAGTTTCAAGAAAAACATACCGTATCACGTCTTATAGGCTCGCCGCCCGGTTATGTTGGATATGGTGAAGGTGGTATATTAACCGAAGCTATTCGTAAAAAACCTTATTCAGTTGTATTATTAGATGAAGTTGAAAAAGCTGATGCGGATGTCCTCAATCTTTTTTATCAAGTATTTGATAAGGGCATTTTGTCCGATGGAGAAGGACGTGAAATTGATTGCAAAAATGTTGTTTTCTTTTTGGCATCTAATCTTGCTAGTCATCACATTACGGAAAGTGCACTGACAGCACCTGAAAAATCCTCGGATGTAATATTAAACGAAATAAAGCCAGCTTTAACCAAACATTTTAAACCTGCTTTATTGGCTCGTATGCAGCCCATCGTTTATTTACCGCTTAGTAGCCAAGTTATGCGCGATATTATTGAAGCTAAATTAACACAGCTTAAAGAAATGTTTATTGAACGCCAAGGACTTATCTTCGAAATGAGTGAAAGGGCGATTGAGCATTTAGAAAGCCTTTGTAGTGAAGCTGCAAGTGGCGCGCGTCTTATTGATCAATTAATTCAAAAACGTATTTTACCAGAAATATCGCGCACTATTCTTGAAAGCCGTTTAACCGAAAAGGTCTTAATTAGCGTATTTGTCGATATTGATGAAGATAATAATTATACTTTCAAATTTAGTGAGCAAGCTGAGCCAATTATTGAGGCCGCTCAATAATGATTGGTTTGATAGACTTTCTACCTAAATATACCGATCTTCTGCATATCAGACAAATGTCTGATATGCGTTTATTTATGGTGGAAGCTTTAAGCGAATTATTTGATGCAAGTGCGATTTGTTTACTTGGCCGCGATGAAACCAATGAAAATTTAATTGAACTTGCAGCATGGCCAGCTAAACAACACAATTTTTCTATTGGACTTGATGAGGCTGAACGCAACGGCTCTGCCTTATATTGGGCTTTTCAGCAAGTTCAGCCTCTGTCAATAAAATATACGAATTTACCAATTTTAAGGCGTTTGAAACAAGAATTTTTTCCGGTTTTAAACTTTGATGGATTTGTCGTTGTTCCTGCAATTTATAAGGCTAATCAATATCCTGATCTTGTCTTTTTCGTCATTGGTAATGATTTATCGGTTACACAAGAGACTTTAGCAATTGCTCAGAGTTTTGCTAATCATTGTGCAGTTTTTACACGAATGAGTTTCGGTATAGAAATGATTGGTGCTCGTGAAAAACAACTTTCAAACTCGCTTAAAACATTAAATTCTACCATTCAAAAACATGACGAGTTAAAAGAAAAGGAACTCGCTAATACTTTGTTAGGTAATTCTGCCAATATTGTAAAAGTACGCAACGACATAAAAAAATTAGGCTCACTTCATTCATCAGTTTTGATATTGGGCGATACAGGCACGGGTAAAGAACTTGTAGCCCATGCTTTGCATAATTTTTCGGATCATCGACTTGAACCTTTTGTTGCGGTCAATATGGCAGAAATCAATGCAAATCTTATTGAAAGTGCTTTTTTTGGTCACGTAAAAGGTGCGTTTACTGGTGCGGATAAAAACAAGGAAGGTTTTCTAAGTCAAGCGAAAGGTGGAACGTTATTCCTCGATGAAATTGGCGATTTACCCCTTGATTTACAAGCTAAATTACTGCGTGTTTTACAGGAAAAAAAATACCGTCAAGTTGGTTCTTCTGAGGAAAGTATATTTGCAGCACGGATTATATGCGCAACCCATAAAGATTTGGGCTCCATGGTTGAAGAAAATCTGTTTCGGCGTGATTTATATTACCGCCTTGCGGAAAGTCGTATTCTTATTGCACCTCTAAGTGAGCGCATATCCGACATTGCTATTTTGGTGCAACATTTTATTGATGCCTATAATCAATCGCATAATACGGACTATTTTCTTAGTGATGAAAGCCTCGCGGCATTTCGCGAATTATCTTTCCCAGGAAATGTCCGGCAATTACGTTCATTAATCCAGAATATTTGCCATAGTGCAAATGACAATATAGTCATCACGCCACACCTTATTAAAGAGATTTACGATGACAATAGAATTGATTGTTTTCCTTCAAGAAATCTTGAAAAAGTGGATTTAAACAATGGCTTCCAAAAAGCATGTGAAGCCTATGAAGAGAAAATATTAAATCAATTTCTTAAAAATTTTAGTGGATCTAAACATGATATGGCGAAAACCTTGCAGATATCTGAGCGTACGCTGTTTTATAAGTTAAAAAAATATGACTTGGAGGTATTAAAAAAATGAGTAAGCAATATTGGTCTATTGCGTTCAAGTCATTTTGTTTGTTTTTTGTCGGCTTAGGTTTAGAAGCTCAAGCTCAAGAGCAAGCACCGATAACGGATAAAAATCAAAAAGCAATGGAATGTCGTGCTATCGATGATCGTATGCAACGTCTTTTATGCTTTGATGAGCTTTTCAAAACACCAGTTGAAATAAAGCCCGTTGTTATCGTGCCGATTGAACCTGTTAAAACTGATGGTCCCATTAGAAGCATGGCAAAAAATTTGGAAACTTTGCGAGCAGTAAATGATATAAACTGGGTTTTGCGCATGCGACCATGGCAAGAAACTATGCTCTTAACACAGAGTGATTATGAAAATATTATTGCTAGCCCCGCGAATAGGCGTGGCGAGGGTGAAAACGCCATTGAACATCAATGGACACCTCAAACTGTTGATGTTTTTATGACAATGAAAGAAGCCGATGTATCTGCAGATCGTCCAAGTGATGACCAAGCGATTATGATGCTTAGCTGCGAAAATGATATTTCGACTTTAGCTGTTTTGCTACCAAAACCGATTAAGACGTTACAAGCCAATATTGCCTTATCATCAGGTAGTGGGAGTGTTTTCCATCTTAATTGGCGTGATGTCGAGGACGGTAAGGTCATTATTGCTGGGCGTGGCTTAGAAAGTATAGATACGATAAAAACATTGGCCAATTACAAAAGACTTCAATTACAAGTTAATTATCCAGATGGGCCTCGCGCTTTTGTTTTTGACATGAACGACATTGGGTCAAGACTAAAGCCACTTAGAACTGCGTGTCATTGGTAAGGGAGTAGATTAATTATGCAAAATTTCGGTGGTACTTCACTCCTTAGTCGTCTTAGCAGCACTTTTCGTATGATTGCTCGCGGTTTTGGTTCGGGTCTATTTATCAGTACTATTATTCTGATTGTCTTGGCATGTTTGGTTTGGTTCTATGGGCCGGGTTTTCAATATCTTGAATATACCCCATTAAAGCCGGTTGCTAATCGTATCATTGTTATTGGTGTTCTCATTATTCTGTGGGGATTGAATAATTATTTTCTTGCTAGAGCCGCCGCTAAGAAAAAACCCAAAAAACAGGTTGAGGAAGAAATAAAACCTCGTGATCCTGTCAGTGAGCTAATTGCTATCTTGAACTCCTCATTTCTTATGACAATGAAAACTATTAAAGATAAGTGGATGGGGAAGGATAAGGGAGCGCGAACGCTTTATGCTATGCCTTGGTATCTGATTATCGGTCCAACGGCATCAGGAAAAACAACATTAATTCAAGATTCTGATTTAAATTTTCCACTCACCCATGAGCTAAAGCAAGGTCACATAAATAAAACCGTGAGTGATGAATTACCTCAATATTGGGTAACGCGTGAAAGTGTTCTGTTTGATATTCCTGGTTCTTGGCTTGACATGACAACGCCGATTTCATTTGACGGTCTTGATAGTGATGAAATAGATCCTAATATTCCAGTGGTCCGCACTACAGTGAAAGATAGTCGTAAACGCTTATGGAACGCTTTTACAGACCTTTTAAATAGCGTTAGACCGCGTAGACCTATTAATGGCGTAGTTCTAACCTTTGATGTTGTCGATGTTATCCGTATGGATGCCGACGCGCGTAATGTAATGTCAATGAATATTCATGCACGACTTGTCGAAATTGCTGAAAAACTTGGCACACGCTTTACCGTACATGTTGTTATGACCAAGCTTGACCGCCTAGCAGGCTTTAGAGATTATTTTGCTCAATTAACCAAAGCGGAGCGGCAAGAGCCTTTTGGCTTTTCCTTTTCTGTATTCGATGAATTACAAGCGGACGAATGGGTAGAAAATTTTGAAAAAGAATTTGCAAAGTTTTTAACTGAGGCCAATGATGATTTAATTGATCGGGTCAATAATCAAAAAGAAACAGAAATTCGTAAGAACATTTATACTTTTTTACGGGAGTTTGCAGCTTCAGGCCCGATTGTGGCAGAATTCTTTAGAAAAGCGCTTTTGTCTGATAGGTTTTCTACTCCTCCAATGGTGCGTGGTATTTATTTTACCTCAACCGTTCAAGAGGGCGCGCCGTTTAATGCTCTCCTAACTAAAATTTCAAATGATTACCATATGACGTCACCTGTCATGCCGGCTTATTCAGGCAATAGCACACCTTATTTTACGTCTAAACTTTTTACAAATGTTATATTCAGAGAAGCAGGACTTGCTGGTGACAATCAAACAGTTGAAAAACACAAAAGATTTGTTCTGCGCGCTACCATTTTAGCCAGTTCAATAGGAATTTTGATTTTTGGTTTTATTTTAGCAGAAACAAGCAAAGATAATATTGCTCGTGCAAATAATGTTTTAAAAGCCAGTCAAAATTTTATAAATTTACCCCGATATGCTGATATTTCTGGAAGTGAAGCACAATTTTTATCGGCGTTAAATGCGATATCTGCGGCTAATAGCGAGTTTCCAAATTGGCAGGATAAAAGCGAGGTCCGTCGTTTCGCAGCTCTCTATCAAGGTGGTAGAGTTGGTCCAGAAGTTAATAAAGCCTATGAGGATTTGTTACGTGACCGGTTTATGCCCAGCATTGCAGATAAAGTAAAAGCTGAAATCATCAGGCTTGGTGAAGATCCACAAACTTATAATAGTGATGAACGTCTTGATGCTTTGAGAGTATATTTATTACTTGGTGATATTCAAAGGCGTAAAGAATTGGATTCCAGTGATGATACCATGTCGATCGGCAAAAAAGCTGTTATCGCTTGGTTACAAAAAGACTGGCAAAAACGTTTTGAAGGAGAAAATGATGTCCAAGCTGGGCTTGCACGTCATTTAAATTATGCGCTTTCAACCAATCATATTGCAGCCCCACTTGATCAGCAGCTTGTAACAAAAACTCAGCTAGCTTTGCGTGAAGTACCTCGTGATGTACGTCTTTATCGTAACTTAAAAACTTTAGCGCAACGCCAAGTTCCTAATGGTTTAAGTTTAAGAAATGCAATAGGTCCAAGTTTTGATATTGTTTTTAAGCAGGCAGATAATGGCGAAGTTTTATCACATGATGTGACCGTTCCTTATTTTTATACAAAACGTGGGTTTTTGGACTTTTTTGTTCCCAAAAGCCAAGATCTATCGGTTATTGCAGTTGAAGACGCTTGGGTTACGGGTGAACGCAAAGACATAAGATATTCTGAAGAAGATTTACAAGCCTTTATTGAAAAAATACGTCATGCCTATGCAACAGACTATATTAATTACTGGACCAATATGATTAATAATCTGAATATTTCAGACTTTAGAAATATTGATGATGCAGGACGCGTTTTATCGGAAATCAATGGTCCCTCTGCACCATTTGGGCGATTGCTTAACTTGATTAAATCAGAGACAGAAATTTATTCAGCTGAACCAACACAAGTAAATGCCGATCAACCTCAAACGCAAATTTTATTTGATAAAAATCGCGAGCATGCTTTACGCATTACTCGTGCATTTGCAGATCTGTCAGCTTTGGTTACTGCCAAGGAAGGACAAACACCGCCTTTAGAAGAAATGATGGCCTCGCTTTCTGGGTTAGAGGCATATATGCGTGCAATCTTGGCAGGCCAACAGTCAAGTAAGCCAGTTGCCTTAGAAAAAGCACAAGAGAGAGCGAAGTTACAAGGCGATGACCCAATATTTGTTATTCGGCGCACCGGTACAAATATGCCAAAGCCATTTGATAAATTTTATGCTCAAATTGCAGATAATAGCTGGAAAGTTATTCTTGATGCAGCAAAAAAAGACTTACAATCGGTTTGGCAAAACAGCGTTTATCGCACATTTAATGTTGAACTAGCTGGGCGATATCCATTCAATATAAATAGTAAAGAAGAAGTATCCCTCGCTGAGTTTCAAAAATTCTTTGGCCCTGAAGGGCAATTTGATAAATTTTTTAATGATCATTTGAAAACATTTATCAATCCCAATAATGGCACGCCGATTATGATTGATGGACAAAGCCTAAGTGTAAGTGAAAACTTTATTGCACAAATTGCCAAAGTTCGGGCAGTTCGTGATATCTTCTTTAACGCAGATGGCATTCCAACATTGCGTTATTCGGTTGAACCAGTATCAATGAGCGGAAATATATCACGCAGTGTTCTCAATATTGAAGGACAACTTGTACCCTATAGTCATGGTCCTTCGCGACCAATCAGTATTTTATGGCCAAATGCGTTATCCAGCAATCAAGATATTAGCCAACTATCTGCAGGCAATAGTGGGTCTATAACTTATTCTGGATTATGGTCAAGCTTCAGGCTTTTTGACAGAGCGCAAGTCGCTAATGTCCTTCCTGATAGCGCGGAATTGGTCTTTAATGTTGGAAATGGACAAGTAAAATACAAAATAAGGATGTCAGCCACTGATAAGAACCCCTTTGTTCTTAAACCATTGACATCCCTTAAACTTCCAGAGCAATTATAATGAGTGCTGATACCTTTCCCAAAAGTGGAATAACCAGTTTTGACTGGATTAATACAAATCCACTTTTCCTCGCTATAGGTGCCTCAATAACGAAAGAGCCACCTATAGGTGTGATAATTGATGATAATGATATCTATGATGAAATAGATACCGAGATGATGAAGCGTGGAACATTAAATCATTCCACTATTCGTTGGGAATGGGTGTGCGATCAATGTGAATTGCTATTAAAAACCGAGGCTAAAGATTTTCGCCTCATATTATTTATCTTGCAATCACTATCGAGCTTAAAAAAATGCGAAGATCCTACAACACTAGGTGCAGCTATTTTTTCTAGGTTTGTTAATCTTTGGGGAGATAGCGCTTTTCCTCTTGCAAAAAAACGTTTACCTGTCATGCGCAAGATAGTTGATGCAATTGAGCAATTATATGATTTTGCTTTGCGGACCGGTTTAAATAATGATCAAATTTTACTTATAGCACAAAGTTTACGCTCTACTTCCGGTTACTTGAAGTCATTAGATAATGACTTAGAATTAAAAATTTTATCATTAGCAAATAAAATTGAGGCTCTTTCTATTGCCGATGATGAAAATGGATTACCATCTTTAGAGCGGATGCTTAAGGAACCTGTTAAGCCCAAACCTATCGTTGAAGTTAAAGAAAAAAGTCCGACCAATCAGCCTAATATTGAAATTCATCCTGAAAATTTGGTGCTAGATGGCAAAAATGAACGCGCATTAAAGCAAAGTCTGGCAATCGTTGCGGATTTTTTACTCAATGTCGATATTTCTAATCCTTTGTCCTATCGTTTACGGCGTTTTGCAACCTGGTATGGTATTAATAATCCGCCCGAGTTAAAACGCAGGGACGATGTTAAAACAGTTATTATGCCAGTATCGGCTAATGCCATTGATGAATATAAAATAGCTATAGAGCGAGAGCAAATAGACCACGAAATAGCACAAAAATTGGAACGTAGTTGCCATTTGCAACCGTTTTGGATTGAAGGCCAGTTATTGGCCTATCGCTTAGCATCGGTCTGTGAACGAAAATTAGCCGCAGATGCAATTTATCAAGAAACCGTACAATTTGTGAATACTGTACCTTGGCTGTTTAAATTACAGTTTACAAATGGCGCCCCCTTTATTTCAGAAGACGCGAAATTATGGATCGAGGATTTTAAAACCTCCCGTAAATCGGCGGGTGGCAATAATAATGAAATGATCGGTGCCGATTTGCAAACAATTATTCGTGCTGCACGAGAAAAAGCAAATAGCGGTCAAGTTAATGAAGCAATTAAAATCTTAGAAGATGCAGAACCTGCTGCTGATACTCCTCGTTCCCATGCGTTATGGGAAATGCTCATGCTCGAGTGTTTAAGTGAATGGGGAATGCAAAAGCTTGTGTCGTCTCAAGCCAATAGATTACAAAATGAAATAAGTAACTTGCTCGTCAAAGACTTTGAACCAGATTTAATTACACGTATAACACAGCTAACTAAAGCATAAAATAAAGATTTTTGTTAAATTAATATTCCACCTTTAATTATTAAAAGTGGAATATTTATATATAAATATAATTGAAAATATCAAAAATTATAATTTTAAATTGTAAAACTAAGTTTAAGGTTTACCACATGGCGCTTCATAAGCGAAGCCATCATCATCATGATATGTGCAATAACGTGTTTTGTTTTTTGTTTTGTTAAAATCACCATTTCCAGGATTATAATTAGTTCTTTCTCCAGATCTAAAAGGCTCTTCTGTAATTTGACTCGATTGATTTTTATTTTTTTCTTCCACCGTAGAACAAGAAACTAAACAAAAAATCGACATAATAGTTAAAAGAAATATATTTAGCTTAAACATTTTCTAGCCTTTTAAAATATACTTATAAGAATATAAATTTCTAACATGAAAAAAAGCAAATTACAAAAAATAATTAATAATTTCTAGTGCCATATTAAAAAAAGAATGAAATTTTTTCTTCATGATTTATAATAAGATTTAAAATTTGATATATATCAAGTATTTCTTATATTAGAATATTACTAATATACTAATAACTGCAAGAAATTGCAGTCGACTGCAATTTTTTGCAGTCCGGTATTTTTCTGTTTGTTTTCCGTTTGTTAGGTGCGTTTTTATCTGATTTTAGCAAAAGTGTACCGCAATTTTTTGCAGTTATTAGTATTTTCTAATGTTTTGTGTTTTGAGGGCTAAAATTTATTTTCATTTTTACTTTCAATTTCTTATCATTTTATTTTTGTTATTGCTCTGAGTTGGCATGAAACTTGCTTAGTATTTGGTGTGGGCAAGGGTTTTCATTTCTCTTTTGAACTTTCTTTGCTCACAGGACTGTTGGCTATCATCATTTTAAGCTCTCAATCGGGGGTAAAGTGCCGTCAGTTTTTAAAATGTAAGTTTGTTTGTTTATATAAAAGGATAAAGAAATGCCAACACCAGCCTATATTAAAATCGAAGGTACAACACAGGGCCCAATCACTCAAGGAGCAGCTTCTGAAGATTCAATCGGCAATATCTGGCAAGAAGGCCATGAAGACGAAATCCTCGTTCAGGCCATTGACCATGTTGTAACCATTCCTCGTGATCCACAGTCAGGTCAGCCTTCAGGTCAGCGCGTCCATAAGCCTTTCAAGTTCACAGCAGCTTTGAGCAAAGCAACACCTTTGCTTTACAATGCGCTTACTTCAGGTGAAATGCTCAGCACTTGTGAAGTAAAATGGTATCGTACCAATACATCCGGTAAGCAAGAGCATTTCTTCACCACCAAGCTTACCGATGCGATCATTGTTGATATTGATTGCAACATGCCGCATTGCCAAGATGCAAAAAATGCAGACTTTACCCAGTTGGTAACTGTATCACTCAGCTATCGTAAGATTGAATGGGAACATGCAGTTGCTGGTACTTCAGGTGCTGACGACTGGCGTGCGCCTAAGGTTTAAGCCATTAGGCAAGGAATGAAGCGTTTATATGGGGTTTAAAAATAAACGCTTCACTTTGCTCACCTCCCTCATTGATAAGATCAGAGCTATGAATGAGGGAACAAGCATCGGTATGGCTTTGCGGGGCATAGCCATACCGATGATGTTAAACCATTAGCTATGTGCTTAAGGCTTTATAAAATTAAATAATATTTTTTAAATAAAGACAATGGGGCGGTGTTTATTTTTTTGCCTCATTGAAGTGAAGACTTGGCTCTTTGGGCCTTGTTTCTAGTTCTGAATAGTCCTGCTTTTACTTTATCATCCGGAGAATATCTATGAGCGCTATGCCAATATTGCCAAAACAATTTCAAGATCAAGATATTGCCTTTAGCTATTGGATGAAGGAAGCGCCTAATGATACCTTTGTCGTCACTGCCTTTGCGGTCGATGAAGCAATCTTTGGCATGACGAAGATTGAAGTCATGCTGTCAAGCAGTGATGATAATATTGATTTGCAAGCCTTGCTTGATAGTGCTGGCACTTTAACCGTGCATCATAAATATATGGAAACATTGCGTCACTTTTCCGGCGTTGTGGTGGAAGCTGAGCGCGGTGACCGAGGTCATCACCGTACTGCCTATCGTCTTGTGCTTATGCCAAGCCTTTATCGTTTGGATCATGGGTCTGATTGCCGTGTGTTTCAGACCAAAAAAGTTGGCGATATTGTTAAGGAACTGTTCTCAGAGCATGGTATTGAAAATGTCACATGGGACATTGATGAAGGTAGTCATGATGCGCGTGAATATTGCGTGCAATATCGCGAAAGCCATCTTGGCTTTGTTGAGCGTATTTTGGCTGAAGAAGGTATTTTCTATTACTTTGAGCATGACAAGGAAGGAATTTTAAAGCTCATCATCTCCGATAAGCCCAATGTTTTACATGATTGCCCAGGCTTAAAAGAGATTGAATATAATTCTCTCTCATCAGGCTCAGTTAAGGGACTATTCTGCTCATCGCTTTCTTATCGTGAGAAATTGCGCGCCACAACCGTTGTGCAGCGCGATTATACCTTCAAGAACCCAGTTTATAATCAGGAGCATAAGGAAAAGACCGCAAACCCCAATGGCGAAAAGCATGATTATGAGCTTTATGATTATCCAGGTCGCTATAAGAAGGATAGTGCTGGTAAAGCCTTCACCCGTTATAAGCTAGAAGCAACGCGTGTTGATGCGTCATTAGGCTATGGTGTTTCTAATGCGCCACATTTGCTGACCGGTCATGGTATTACCTTGTTTGAGCATCCAGATGATCGGTTAAACCAAAAATGGCGGCTCCTCACCATTCGTCATGAGGGCGTGCAACCGCAAGCATGGGGCGAGGATGCGCAAGGGGCAAGTATGGCAGATACCGGCATTGTTGCACCTGGTTTGCATGGTACAATGCTGTCAGGCCTTAGCTTCGGTACCACCTCATCGCATAGCCCTAACTTGCTCACTCAGAGCTTAAACCGCCGCATGGGGCTAGCCATTGCCGGCAACAACAATGGTTCAGATAATGCCACCGTCTATGCCAATGCTTTTGCCGTGCAGCCATCGCATTTGCCTTACCGCGCACCGCAGACAGTGAAACCACTCATCGACGGCCCACAGATAGCAACGGTTGTGGGGCCAGAGGGTGAAGAAATCCACACCGACCAATATGGCCGCGTCAAAGTCCACTTCCCATGGGACCGCCACAAAGACCCAAAAGCTGAAGATTCATCATGTTGGATAAGGGTGGCATCTAACTGGGCAGGCGCTAAATGGGCGCATATTGCTATTCCTCGTATTGGGCAAGAAGTCATTGTTGACTTTTTGGAAGGTGATCCCGATCAGCCAATTGTGACAGGCCGCACTTATAATGCACAGAACATGCCACCTTACGCCTTGCCTGAGAATAAAACACGTATGACGATTAAATCTCAAACCCATAAGGGTGATGGGTTTAATGAATTACGTTTCGAAGACGAAAAGGATCAAGAGGAAATATTCATTCATGCACAAAAGGATATGGGGGTGCGAATTAAAAATAATTTAGTAGAAAATATTTCAGGATCAAATATTAGAAAAATAGATAAAGATGAAATAAAACATATAAGTAAAGATTATAGTGCGTATGTAGCAGGTTCATATAATATAATTATTGGATATGGTAATTCAAAAAAATCAACTACTGATCTATTAGATTTAAGGGAGGATAACTTACAAAGGCCTGACTTTCTTGATAATGATAAATTCTTTGAAGGAAGTAATAATAGTTTTTCAATTTTAACACAAGGTTCCATTAATTTCTCTTCTGATTCATCATTTAAATTAATGTCAAAAAATAACATGACTATTAATTCAAAGGGTAATATTGATACAGCTTCTGCTGGTAGTATTACTTCTTCATCAAAGATCGACTGTAACTTAAAAGCTGGACAAAATATTACTATATCAGCCGATAAAACATTTAAAATTGAACTTGCAAGATCACATTTTTTAATGACAAATGATGGAAGAATTAGAATAAAAGCACAAGATCTGGAATTTGATATTGGTAATCGAATTATTTTATTAAGTGAGCTAGAGTTCATAATTAAATCTGCAAAAGTAAATATCAACTAAGTTATAGAAAATAAATTTTAAGATTTAATAGATTGGAGATTGGATATAGCTATGGGGCCATATAATTTATTGCTGCAAGGAAACGATAATTATTATTTAAATGAAGCGAGCAAAGCTCAACATTTAAATAACACCAAGATAAAGACATTAGCTGAATATAATTTAGATAATCACGGAAAAATAACTCTAGTAAGGGAGGGTGAAAGTGTTATTTTGCATATTGCAAGATCTGGAGACGAATCTACTATCAAATGGTTTGGAGAAATTTTAGGGGCAGCAGCTTATGGCGCCTACTCTCATCCTAGAGATGTCGTTTTTGGGATTACTTGGGGAATAGCTTTACTTTTACCAAAAATTGTTGAAGCAAAGGAAGAGGCCGATGAATGTTTAGAAATATTTCTTTCAATATTTAAAACAGCTAAAGGTAAGTCAGCTGAGGATACAGAAAATAATATCAGAGTTGCTGTTTTACTTTTTTTAATTTCTTTACAGGTATCAACTCGCGGTAAAACTTTTGTTAGCTCTTTATCAAGGCTCTTAGTTGGAGGCACTGTTTCAAAAATTATTATGTCGAATATTGGGGCTGATATTGGTGCTAGTATAGGAGGTGTACCAGGTGCAGCTATTGGTTCCACTTTAGGATCTATTTCAGCTTTTTTTGCTGCAATTGCAGGAGCAATATTACAAGCGTGTTTAAAAATACGAGAATTAAAAAGGAAAGGGGAGGTCATTCAAGATGGCTTGTCTCTTATTTTAAACCATATTGTGACAGGAGGGGTTGATCTAGTGTCTGTAGAAAAATCATTGGGTAAAGAAGCTTATAATGAATTATTATATCTTCTTAAAAATGATAAATTAGTGATTAAGTTCAGTGATACTGAGTTGCAAATAATAAATAACATAGTTAAATTTCTTTTCGAATTATATAGTGACGCAACTAAGGCATTTCAAAATGTATTTTCTCAATATAAAAAGGATTTTTCATGATAAAAAAAATATTAAACTACTCTTTTTTTGGTATTTTAATTGCATTTATTGATGTTTTGTTAAGTTTATTTTTATTTTTATTTTTGTTTTATTTATATTTAATTAATCAAGATAAAATATATTATGCTGGTTTTTTTATCACTGTAACTATTATTTTTATTTTGCTTTTAATAAGGTTTATTATTAAGAAATTGCATAATTATGTTAAGGATAAGATTAATGAATAACATTACGCCAAATTATAAAACTGTTGAGGTATTGAAAAGTAATTTTTTGATTACAGATGTTTGGAGATCGTTATTATCGTTTAACCGTACATGGGATAATACAATTTGTTTAAATATGACTACAAATCAAAATTTAATGATTAATGATTTAAAACAAGATATAAGAAAATTTATATTATTATTACCAGAAATTAACTCTAAAGATTGGATTTTATTATGTAATAGCTGTGGTTGGTTTCCATTGTCAATGGTTGCTTTATCGTATTGTAAAGAATATTTAAAGGAAGACATTATACATGTTTTAACTCAATCGAAATATTTGGCAGCTTTAGAATATGATGACATCATATCTTCTTTTATAAATGAAACATTTTTAAAAAGTTTTGATTTACACGAATTATTAGAAGAAGATATATATCTTATATCTGTAATATTACGTTCAAAAATAAATATTAACGGTTATGAAAATATTAAAAAAATAAATAAAAATAAAATAAATAATAAAATATTGCCTTATGTGTTATATAAATTAAATAATAATTAAATTTTTAATTTATATAATTTATGAGTTAATTCAACCTAACATATAAAAATAATTAATTTTTAATGTTATAGACATTAATATTATATATAGAAGCCAAAAAAGTTAATATATTTATTGATTATAACGTTTAATTAATAATATTACCCCATTAATGTATTTTTGAACATATTCATTATTAAATAAGCTGATGAAGATATATATATATTTAGGATATCAAAAAATATTGATTTTTTAAACTTTGTTATTAATAGTGTTAAGTAGTATTAACTGAAAAGAAGGTTTTAAAATGCCAGCTTCTGTAAGAAAAGGTGATATAGGCTCTGGTCATAGCTGCCACTATCCGCCCACTAAGGCGATCACCGGTAGCCCTGATGTGTTTATTAATAATATTCCTGCTGTTCGAGTTGGGGATAGTTATGCGGCGCATGGCTGTCCAACATGTCCAGCCCCTGATCATCCTAGAAAGCAAGCAGATGGATCGCCGACAATATTTATAAATGGTTATCCCGCCGCACGTATTGGAGATGCAATCGATTGCGGTGGAGTTTCGCAAACAGGATCGCCAGATGTATTTTTTGATGATGGTGATGCATGAGATTAATAACTCATAATGCAACCATGGGATATTGATGATATTAATCCTCTAATTGATTTGGGTGGTGGTTTTTCGGCTGTTGATATTTGGTATGAAATTCATGCCGATGCGCAATTTTGGTTAAAAAATCGCCAAAAATCAGAAGATTGGCAAGAGCAAATAGCCGTATCACTACGCATGGCAGAAAAATTGCAAACTTTTCCTGCCCAAAATTGGATTTCACTTAACCATGCTATTGGTTGGACAAAAGAGGCGGCGACTGCTTTAACATGGTGTGAAAATGCAGTTTTGAAAGATATTTTCACGATATGGAACAAATTAGATTTTAAAGTTGCACCTCAACCGAATTACGAATTTGCAGCTTTATTAATCAATCCAATAGTTTTGCCCGAAAATCGCTTATCTAAAATAATTGAATGTGGCGAACATAATATTAGTTCAGTCTGCTTACTACTTGCTGCACGATCAGACTTACCAGAAATTGATTTACCTATAGATTTACAAAATCGTTTACCACATGAAGTAGTAAATATGCTAAGAGCATGCGGATATTAAATCTTATAACGAAAATTTAAAAACGGCTAAAATTCATAAAAAATGTCCTAAATAACTAGGCTAAATTATTTCTTACTATTTTTTTTAAGATAGAAAATTTAGATTTTAGGTCACTGTTGTTAAAACGCCATTCACATTCCTTCAAAAATAGGTGGAAATGCTCGCGAGGATTACCATTAAATTTTCGCAAATATTTCTTGGCTTGGTACCCAAAATTCTCAATTACATTAATGTGACTCGTTTATTAGCAAATAATTTGTTGTGATTAATTCGATAATGATTTGATTCACTTTCCATAAGAACATCATAGCTTCGATGTGTATTGGTATAAATAATACTATCTGGTTTGGCATGCTCTTTTATACTGGAACTATAGTAACTGCTTTTGTATTGGCAACATGTACTGTGTAAACTTTAATGTCACGTTTTAGAAGACCAAAGACGAGTACTTTTCCCAAAGTACAACGACCATGTTTGCCTATACATCACCCGCCAAAATAAGATTAATCTGTTTTAATTTCACTTGTCTAGATTTCTAAATGTTAGCTGTGAGGATAAATAAACAATTGAAAATAAAGGAAATAATAGGCGGCTGTTGTTTTATTGAAACCCACCAAAGCGGCGCTGTTTTAACTGTTGACGAGCTATAAACAGTTTTATAACCTTGCATTGCTATACCAACTTAAATGACTTTTTCTCAGGGACTAACCTTAAATAATTTCAGTTTTCTAAGACAGTTCCCATTATTAAATATATTTGGCCGCAATGAGCATGGTTTTTTATGGACTTAAGGATGCCTCTACTATGTCTATTATTTTTAAAAAGGATAAGATTTATTATGAAAATAATAGTGGTGATTGGGATCCAACCTTTAAAATCACAATTCCTGATGTAAAAATTAATTTTAAATGAAGTTTACCTAATACTCAAAATAAAATGCGTTGCTATTGTGCTTTGGTCATGTTCTAAATTTTATGGTACTGCCAATTTAAAACAATAATGTGTCGGGGTTGTTTTGGTGGTTTTATTAAGGTTTAAAGCTGCTATGTTTCGTAAACATGCTTTGAAAATGCGTTATTTAAGAAACAATATAGGAGCGCTTCTATGCGCTATGTTTATTTAACAATTGGTTTTATATTTGTTACATTGGGTTTTATTGGCGTTTGGCTACCTGTTCTGCCAACGGCGCCATTTTTAATCGTTGCGGCGTGGTGCTTTTCACGCTCATCGCCACGTTTTAGCCGCTGGCTTTACAACCAACCTGTGTTTGGCCCCATGTTACGTGATTGGGAAGAGCGTGGTGCGATCAATCCAAAAGCTAAACTAATAGCTGCAATCAGCATGGTTTTTGGCTTTGGCATGTTTTATTTTTTGGTAAAACCAGATCTGCTTTGGCTGAGTATTGTCGCAGTTATTTTTATTGCAAGCGCGGCTTTTGTTTTATCGCGGCCAAATCGTTAAAATCACCCCTTTAGGTTTTGGTGTTTCAAACAAGCGTATCTCCAAATAAAAACGAAGCAGACTAAAATAGCTGCTTCGCAATTAAATAGAACAAATTATCAAAATACTCGATTAAATACAAAAATACTGCAACTATTGATTATTGTACCAATCATCAATGTCTTTTTTAGCTTGATCTTTGGCAATGCCATAACGTTCCTGAATTATGCCTTCAAGCTGATCTCTTTTGCCATTGATTTTATCAAGATCATCATCGGTCAAGTCGCCCCACTTTTCTTTGGCCTTACCTTTAAATTGTTTCCAATTACCTTCGATACGGTTCCAATCCATTTTGGGTTTCCTTTAAATTAAAATTGACTGTGAAATAAGTTGTTAAAATACAAAATTCTTTGCGTGATTTGTACGTTAATAAATCTTATTTGCCCCAACGACCTTCATATTTAAATTCTGGTGCTTTTTCCAAAAGCTCTTTGGTAGTGTCCATTTTTGCCCACCACTTTTTGTCGCTTTCTGAATAAGTAATTTTAACTGACAATGGTGACACGATAACATATTTTTCGCCTACGCCGAGGAAACCACCGACCGAGACGATATAACCAGTAAGAACATCATCATTAATAATAACGTCTTCTATCTTACCGATGTTTTCATCCTTATGATTGGTAATATCTAAGCCTAAAACATTACTGGTTACAATACTGGTAGGATTTGCTGTGACGAAAACTTCCTGCACAATAGGTGCACTATGCACCAAAGCAACGGAACTCAATAGGGTGGTGCCTGCAGCAACTAGTGTAAATAGACGCATAATAGTACTCCATTTTATTAAATTCTTGACTACATTAGATACAACTAATTTAAAGGTTATTTGGTTCCAATATAAATTAAAAATTTGAAATAAATTGTATTTTGCGTCATATTGTCGTTGTAATTATTAATAATTTCAAGGCGTTGTAGATTCATTGGGTAAGCTGTTTTAAATACCGTTGGTTGATTTTTAAGCTATATTGCGGCTGCAAAATGCTCTAATTAACACTTATTATAAGGCAATTTGAAATTATCATTTTTTTTAATGCATTTCTTGTTGAAGTGCCTATTGGGTGGGAGAATTTATATGCGTCCTAAAATTATTTGTCATATGGTAAGTTCCATTGATGGTCGGTTGCAAACAGATTATTATTCTAAAACCAAAGAGCCGATGGATGTGCCAGAATTATTGCGCATTTATCATGATGTGGGGCATAAATTTCATGCCGACGGCTTTATCATGGGACGCGCTACCACCGAGGAAATGTTGGGTGATGGCATTAAAATGGCGGTTCCTGCCGATATAACCGCCAGGGCGGATGAAGATTTTTTTGTGCCGCGTGATGGTTCACCATTGATGATTGTGGTCGATCGCCACGGCAAAGTGCATTATCCAAGTAATAAAATTGAAGGCGCACAAGTGGTAACAATTATTGCTGAGGGCGCAGATATTAATTATCTTGCCGCTTTGCAGCAACTCAATATTTCTTATATTTTTGCGGGAAAAGATGGCAATGACGTCAATCTTGCTTTGCAAAAAATCAAACGCTATTTCAATGTGCGAAGCCTACTCCTTGAAGGGGGCGCAGTGCTTAATGGCGGCTTTTATGGTGCAGATGCAATTGATGCCTATAGCATTATGGTTTATCCTGCTATCTACGGTAAATCGGGCGCTCCATCAATTATGGAGTATATGGGCGATGATATTGCTAAAATTAATCAAGGCTTTTACCTGCAGTTAAGCCATGTTGAGCAAATTGAACGAGATTTCGTTTGGCTTTGCTATGATGTTATTCGTGATGAAAAATCATAGTAGTTACGCTTATTTTTTTAGATTTCTAGTTTTAGCGTAAATAGAAGCGTGTTTAGCATGGTTAAATGTTTCACATGAAACAAATAAAAAATCCCGAAGATGGTTAGCTTCGGGATTTTCAATATTTTTAAAGATATGAAATTATTATACGTGCTGGCCGCCATTAACGTGAATTTCTGACCCCGTTACATAGGAAGCTTCACTACCGCATAAATAATAAATGGTATCGGCCACTTCCGCAGGAAGCCCCAAACGGCGCATAGGTAATTGTTCTACCAGCTTTTCAGTGCCCGGTGACAAGATGGAAGTATCAATTTCACCTGGCGCAATGGCATTAACCCTTATGCCATGGGGGCCAAAATCAGATGCCATTTCACGGGTAAGGCCAGCGAGGGCTGCTTTAGAAGTTGCATAGGCGGTACCAGCAAAAGGGTGCACTCGGCTACCAGCAATTGAAGTTACATTGACAATTGCACCCTTGGCGGCCTTTAATTCATTGAAAAGACCGCGTGCCAGCATAATTGGTGCATAAAAATTTACTTGGAAGACGGCACGCCAAATTTGCATATTGGTTTCGATAGAATTGAGGCGTTTGCCACCCTCGCCCTTGGGAGAAATGCCAGCATTATTAACCAAAGCATGCAACACGCTGCCTTCTGCTTCTAAACGGCGGCGGATTTCTGAAATAGCACGTCCAACGTCTTCCGCATCGGCAAGGTTTACCTTGATATGATCTTCTGGCCCAGCTGGCCAAGGGCAATTATCGGCAAAATCTTGCCGCGAGCAGGTGATAACCCGCCAACCGGCATGGGAAAAACGTTTAACCGTGGCATGACCAATACCGCGACTTGCACCGGTTAAAACAAGAGTTTTTCGTGCTGAATTTTCCATATGTTCCTCAATTTACGCGAAATTGCGATAATAATTCCATTGCACCAATTTTTTGGTTGGTAGTTGATGCTAACTTCTTTAAAACAAGTTATAGCGAAAATGGTTGCGCTGCAATCGAATTATAATTTGCTGCGACAATATGAAAATTTGCTTGCTTCATGCGTTAACTGAAAAAGATTTGGACTAATAACATGTTGGATAAACAAGCCATTTATCGCGTAATGGCAGCGCGCCGCGATGTACGCGATGAATTTTTGCCAAAACCGATTGATGATGCAACCTTGCTGCGGATTTTATCGGCAGCTCATCTTGCGCCATCAGTGGGTTTTCAGCAACCGTGGAACTTTTTGCTTATCCGCGACCTTACCCGTCGGCAGGCTGTCCAAAATATTTTTAAATTAGCCAATGAAGAAGAAGCTGAAGTTTTTAGCGGAGAACGGCAAAGCCTTTATCGACAATTAAAACTTGAAGGCATTGTTAAAGCGCCGCTCAATATTTGCGTTACCTGCGATACTAAGCGCGATGGGACAAGCGGCATTGGTCGATTTCATAACCCGCAAATGTCGCAATTTAGTACCGTTTGCGCCGTGCAAAACCTTTGGCTTGCCGCACGCGCCGAAAATATTGGCGTTGGCTGGGTATCAATTTATCATGAAGCGAAGTTACGGCAATTATTGAAAATTCCAGAAAATATCGAAATTATCGCTTATCTTTGTCTTGGCTATGTGGAATTTTTTTATGAAGAGCCAGAATTGCAATGTAAAGGTTGGCGTGATCGCTTGCCCTTGGAGGATCTAATTTTTAATGAGCAATGGGGCGATAAAAGCTAAATATAGGCCTTAAAATAGCCCTATGCATTATTTATTCCATGCTTTATCAATAAATATACGCGATAATTTTAAGGGGGATAGATGAAACCACTTCATCGGCGCGGCTTTATAACTGGCCTTGCAAGTTCATCGTTGATTTTGAGCAGTGTTCATAGCTTTTCGAAAAATATATTAACTTATAAAAAAGAAAAGCTTAGTAAAATCATAAAGGACTATTCTAACCTTGAAGCTATCCGGACTATAGTAATTTATGAACAAGGTTCTAATATTTATGAGGCAGGTTTTAATGGCGCAAGTGTCAATAAACCAACCAATATAAAATCGGCTTCAAAGTCAGTTGTTTCAGCTCTTATTGGTATGGCAATTGATAAGAATATTATTAATGATACCGACCAGAAAATTGCCGATTTTTTGGAAAACAAGTTTCCTAGGAATGCCAATCGTCAGCTTTATAATATAACTATCGGTGATTTATTATCGATGCAATCTGGACTTGCGCCGCTATCTGGCCCTAAATATGGGCAATTTGCCAAGGCTCGTGATAAGGTTGCTTTTATCCTTGCGCAACCCTTTATTGGCCGTCCGAATGACGGCATGCTTTATTCAACTGGTTCCACCCATCTTTTATCAGCGATACTGATGAAGGCAAGCGGCACACCTACTGACGTGCTTGCAGCAAAATGGTTTTCGCCCTGCCGTGAATTTAAAATCACCAATTGGCAAAAGGACCAACAAGGCATTGCTATTGGTGGCAATGAAATGGCCATGACACCGCATTCAATGGCCGCCTTTGGTGAGATTTATCGCAATAAGGGAAGGCTTAGCGATGGGACGCAATTAATAAGCGCAGATTGGATCGCGCAATCTTGGGTCAAGCGCACCAATTCTATTTTTACTGGTCATGGCTATGGTTATTGTTGGTTTATTTCCGGTGCTGGCGGCGTACCAATCTATTATGCATGGGGCTATGGCGGACAAATGATTTTTGTTGTACCCGATAAGGCGCTAACGGTGGTTGTAACCTCTGATCCTAATCGCTCGGTGCTTGATAATGCCTATGCGCTACATTTACAGGCGCTTATTACCCGCGTTGTGATTAGCCAATAACAAAATAGAAAAGCGCCAATCAATTAAGATTGGCGCTATTGGGTTAAAAATTGGCATTTGAGTTTAGTGTTTACAAGGCAGTAGCCGCTTTTACAGCCATGACACTTTGGTGTAATGGCCAGCTTTCTTCAATAATATAAGGGCCACCACCCACCAGTTCTCGCGATGACATTAACACAAAGCGCTTGGCTTCAAATGTGTCGGTTAAAAAGCCACCGCGTTCGGTCAAATATTTAATAAGATCATGAATTTTGCTTTGCCGCACATGGGCAAGGGTAATATGGGGAGTAAAACTGCGCTTATTACGCTCTAATGGCAGATGGCGCAATTTACGTCCTATGGTTTCGTGCAAGGTCATTAAAGCAGGGTTCGCTTCAAGTCCCGCATAAAGTGTACTTGGTTTCTTGCGGGTAAACACGTCAAGTCCGCGTAAACGAAGGTTAAAACATGGCAATTCTACCCGATCAAGGGCATGAACAATTTCATCAGCTATATGGGCTTCAACATCGCCAAAGAAATTTAAAGTGATATGAAGGTCGCCATTTTCAAGCCAACGGGCACCGGGTAAACCACCGCGCACAAGCGATAAAGAAGAAGCAATATTATGGGGAACTTCAAGAGCTGTAAAAAGACGTGGCATTGTCATCTCCTTATCACAAATCCAAAGAGTTGAAGACCTCGCTTATGGACATTTTGGTCGATATTTTGCTCGACATCCGCATCGCTAATCGGGTTTTCAAATCGGATGGCTTAAAATTGCGCATTAATATGACAAAATAAAGTATGGCTGTGGATAAGATAGTCAATATAGTAGGTATCATATAGATAAAAGGTGCAGCCCTATCATGTTTTACAATGAAATATGCTGTCTAACAGTTGGATGTTACATATATGTAGATAAATCGCCGTCACTCATCGTTTGGTGGGCGCATAAAGAAAGATACTATAAAAATAGCGGCAAAACATGTCATTTTTTTGTTCAATATTGGCGTATTTAGCCGCAATATTGCTTTGATAACAAGCTAGTTAAACTTGCGCATTGTTAATTTTTGCTCTGCAAGGGCGGCTAAACGATAATCATTAATTAAATCATTTAATTTATCGCGCCCCATATCAAGGCGAAAATTAAGGCCTGAAACTTTAAGCATTTTACGCTTTTCATCATAATAGGACGCAGGGCGGCATTTTTTATTTAAAGCGGGTAAATATTTTTCATCAATGTCAAATTCCATAACTACAGTTATATTAAAGGCATTGGATTTTGTCGCATTAATTTGAAAATCTGTTATACCGCGCCATGGCAATGGCGTTTGAAAAACACTGGTTTCAAGCCCTTGCGGGGTCAGAACGAAAAAAGGCGTGCGGCGGCGTAACAATGCGCGGGTAAACAAGGTAAAGAGCACAATGGCAAAGCCCACCAAAAAAATAACGCTTAAAACCTTGCCGATTAAAAATTCTTGTATAGCGAGCGATATAATAGCGATACCAAACATCAAAAATGCCGCAGGAATCATAACACCACCTTCATTAATGGTAACGGTCTGATTGGCTTTTTTGACCATATCCTGCAGCTTACGCTTGTCATTGGGGACTTTAAGGTCTGACAGTTTATTAGATGGTTTAAATGTATCGCTCATGAGATATTGTTCCGCAAAGGCTTAAGATCTATCAGTCAGTACCCCAAATGCGAACAAAATACTATCACCTCTATTGACGCAGCCGATAGTTTTTACTCAATATTGAGATGATTGTCTTTGCGTCAATACCGATCTTATCGAAAAACTAGATTGAATGTGCATAACCCCCGGCAAGCGTGACAATATTTGCTTATGGATGATTTCATAAGCGGCGGCATTTTCCGCCTCTGCCCGTAGCCAATAATCGGCGCTACCTGCCATTAGGTAACATTCCTTTATTTCTGGATGGCGGCGAACAGCGTTTTCAAATTTTTGTAAGAATTCTTCACTTTGGCGTTCAAGAGTGATTTGAACAATAATATTAAGGCCTTCGTCATTGCCAACTTCACCAATAATGGCAGTATAGCCGCGTATAACCCCTGTTTCTTCTAATATTTGTACGCGGCGCAAGCAGGCAGAAGCTGACAAACCAACCTCTTGAGCAATACGGGCATTGGTCATGCGTCCATCTCGCCTTAATGCTCTAATTATATTACGATCAATGGCATCGAGATGAAACATGACAATTATCTTTTTGTTTTTCGCAGTTTCTAATAATATTGATGCATAATTCGTATAATATTTTATATTTAAACACAACATTCGAATAAGGTTGGGCTATTATTTGTTTAGGGCATGGTGCTCATGAAGATAATGGTCTGGCAACGGTCAGGCAGGATAGTTATGGGCACAGAATTAGAATTTGATCAATCAGCGGCAGATATGGATGAGTTGATGGAGCTCTCTGCGGGGGGAGTTTTAACCATTGATCTCAATGCGCTGGTTCATAACTACCGGATTTTGGTCCGGCAAGCTTATCCGGCCAAAGTTTCGGCAGTTGTGAAAGCCAATGCCTATGGTGTTGGTGTTGATATTATTGCGCCGCCGCTTTATCGTGCTGGGGCGCGTATGTTTTTTGTGGCGCAAGCCAATGAAGCGATTGAATTGCAATCGATTTTGCCAAGTGATGCCCAGATTGCCGTCCTTAATGATATTCAACCGGGTTTTGCACCCATAGCTGCCGAACGCGGTATTTTGCCGGTGTTAAATTCGCTCGACTCCGTTTTGGAATGGCAGGCACTATGCCAAAAGCGCAAGAAAAGACTTCCAGCCCTTTTGCAGCTTGATACCGGTATGAGCCGGCTTGGACTAGATGAGCTTGAATTTGAAATTTTAGCGGATAATCCAGAAATATTTGAATATGCCGATATAAAATTCATTATTAGCCATTTGGCTTGCGCCGATGAGCCTGAAAGTCTTGTCAATTTCGACCAATTAAACCGCCTGAAAGCGATGCTTGAGCGTTTGCCTAAAACGCCGGTTGCTTTGGCTAATTCCGGCGGCACATTTTTAGGGCCTGATTTTCGCTTTCAATTGGTGCGTCCGGGGCTTGCATTATATGGCATTGATCCCATGGGGGAAACGGGTAAGTTTTTGCGCCCTGTGGTTAGTCTTGAAGCCTGCGTTATTCAGCAACGCTTGGTAGGTGAAGGCGTGCGGGTTGGTTATGGTGGTACTTTTATCACCACTCGCCCTAGTCGTTTGGCAACGATTGCCGTTGGTTATGCTGATGGTTGGCATCGCTGCCTTGGCGACAAAAGCGCCGCTTATTTTAGCGGCATCCGTTTACCAATTATTGGCCGAGTTTCAATGGATTCGATGACTATAGATATAACTGATTTGCCGGAGGGGAAATTAAAACGCGGTGATTATGTCGAGCTTATTGGCAAACATCAAACCATAGATGAAGTAGCAAGGGATGCAGGAACCATTCCTTATGAAATATTAACGTCACTTGGGCGGCGTTATGAGCGTCGTTATATTTCAAGCTAGAGCATTTGGCAAAAATTAATTCACCTTTTGCCAAAATGTTCTTTTGTTCCTCCTATAGATCATAAAAACTTATTTTGACTGTCATAGTTATAAATGCAGCAAGATATAAAAGGGGAAATAATTATGAAAGTTCTTATTTTGGGAAGTGGTGTTATTGGTGTTACCTCAGCTTGGTATCTTACCAAGCTTGGCCATGAGGTAACAATTATTGACCGTGAAAGCGCACCGGCAGAGGAAACAAGTTTTGCCAATGCAGGTCAGGTGTCTTTTGGTTATACAACGCCATGGGCAGCGCCCGGTTTGCCGCTTAAGGCAATGAAATGGATGTTTCGCAAAAACTCGCCATTAATTATTCATCCCCACCTTAATCTTGCGATGATCCGCTGGCTTTTTGCCATGTTAGGTAATTGTAGTGAAGAAAAATATAAAAAAAACAAAGCCTTGATGATCCGCGTTTCAGATTATAGCGCTTTATGTCTTAAAGAATTGCGCGAGGAAACTAATATCCATTATGATGAACGTATGCGCGGAACTATTCAGCTTTTTCGTGATGCTCATCAATTAGAAGCAGTGCAAAAGGATATTGATGTTTTACGTGCTGATGGCGTTAATTTTGAAATGCTAGATGCTAAGGGCTGCATTGGCGTTGAACCTGGCTTATCAAGTCTTAGTGATAAAATTATTGGTGGTTTGCGCACGCCCGATGATGAAACCGGTGATTGCAAAATTTTTACTGAAAAATTGGCCAAGCTTTGCCAAGAAAAAGGTGTTGAGTTTTTATTTAATACCGATATCCATTCCCTATTGCGTGATGGTGATAGGGTGATTGGTGCCCAAACATCGAAGGGGCGTATTACTGCTGATGCGGTTTTAGTGGCCCTTGGGTCGTTTACGCCGTTTTTATTAAAGCCGCTTGGTCTTTATGCGCCAATTTGTCCGGTAAAGGGCTATTCGATTACCGTGCCGATTATTGATGAGGCAAAAGCACCTGTATCAACGGTTATTGACGATATTTACAAGGTGGCCGTTACGCGGCTTGGGGACCGCATTCGTGTTGGCGGCATGGCAGAGGTTTCTAATTATAATCTCACCTATAAAGAGGCGCGGCGTAATACATTGCAAGAAGCCCTGCATTTAATGTTTCCAGGCGCTGGGGATTCTTCGCAAAGTGAATTATGGTCTGGTCGCCGCCCAGTTACGCCTGATAGCGTGCCAATTCTTGGTGCAACGCCATTTAAAGGGCTTTATTTGAATTCCGGCCACGGCACGCTAGGATGGACAATGTCAACAGGCAGTGGCAAATTCTTAGCTGATATTATCAGTGGTAATAGGCCTGAAATTGACCCAAATGGGCTTGATATTTCACGCTATGCTTAAAATTAATAAGCTAAGATTTTAAATCTACTTTTGTTGGAAAAAGCTAAAATGGCTTTTCCAACAATCCTATATCATTAAGCTGTTAGGGATAGATTTTTTTAGACAGTTCAAGAGCTGCCTTTGCAGTTCTTGGGCCAAAATTCATCAAATAAAGGGCTTCCATGCTAAAAAAAGCTTGGCTTTTGCCGGCTGGAGTTGAACGCAATGCGGGCACCGATAATATTTCTTCATTTGTTACCGCCATGCCATTATAGTTCATCGTTAAAATAACATCAGGGGCAAGCTCAATGATTGCCTCATCATTAATCAATTTATAGCCGTCATATTGAACTGGATTAATACCGCCAGCTAAATTAATCATGCCATTTGCGCCGGTGTTTTGTCCAGCTGCCATGATACGGCCATTGCGAATAGACATGATAAACAAAACACGTTTTTTTTGTTCAATTTTATTGACGTATTTCGTTAATTCATCAAACTGATGATTAACGCTTTCTGTGAGTGCCTTGGCTTCATTTTGTCTGTTTAAATATTGTCCGAGCTCTTGAATTTTTTGTGTAACGCTTTTTTGCGAAAATTCCTCGTCAATAATGATAAGTGGGACCGATGATTTTTTTAAAAGCTCAACTGATGTCGCTGGCCCACTTCCCTTTGACATAATAATTTTTTGCGGATTAAGCGATAAGATGTTTTCTGGCGGCAAGGCGCGCATAAAGCCAATATCAGCAATCGCTTTTGCTTGTTCTGGATAGGTTGAAGCGGTATCACGACCAATAATGTTGTCGCCAGCGCCTAAGGCAAAAATTGTCTCAATAAGGCCTGAACCAATAACCACAAGCCTTTCATTTGCTAGCTTTTTATTTACTGGCTTTTCATTTATTGAAGGTTCGCTTAGCTGAGCAAGTTCGGCACTGTTTGCCAAATTGACGTGAAGAGTTAAAAAAGCCGATAGCAGTAAAACAATGCGTAATAAATATTTCATCATTGTTTGCTCATCCCATATTGGTTGGTAATCTCATCAAAATAGTCTTCGACCGATACATCGGTCAAATCCAAGCTTATTTCACATGCTTCGTCATTATCGCTGCTTTTAGCATTTAAGAATAATCTCTTATTATCTTTTTTGACGCTTAATTGGCATTGGCTGATATCTAGATGAAGGTTAAAACTGCCATCCATAATATTAAACCATGTTTTTATAATTTTAAAATTATGGATGATACCGCTAAAGCTTTGACAGCAGCTTTGATTGCATACATTGCAATGAAATTTAAGGCCTTTTTGAATTGCAAATTCTATTAAAGATTTTAAAAATTCATAAGTGACCTGTTTGTCTTCTATTGATTGTTTTGGTTGATTATTGTTTATTTCACCGACCGAAGGTTTGCTTGGCAAGGTTTTATTGCTTCGCAAAGCTTTAATTAAATCTTGCCATGCTTGATGATTAGAATTTGGTTGTTCAAATAGCTTTAATACTGCAACCCCTTGATTATCAAATATGGCCAAACAAGAATAAGTTTGATCATCGATGATTTTGGTTTTAAAAAACATCCGATGACATTGATTTTTTGAAAGTGACAAATTTATATCGCCATAGGTTGTGATAACCCCATGCTGATCATCAAAACCGTCAAAACAACCGCGCAATTGGTGGACTGCATAATCATTGCGTGTGATAATCATGATTGGCCCCAATTGGCTGAGCGTTGGAAGAAGCAAATCAAGATTGGGGACAAATTCTTCAAATTGAGAGATAATACTATAGGCGTTAAAAATATCTGCTTCAGTTATACCATTTTGTTTGGCAAAATCACGCTCACGAATGAATCCCTTTGATGTTACAACTGAAGCTTCAAAGCGTGAAACCAGTGCTTGTGCTGTTTTTTGATCCATAATTTGGTTTTGCCTAACTTTGATAAAAACAAATATTTTTAGCCTTAGTCAATTCTTGTAAAATTAAAATTCTTGTACAAAAGAAATTTTAAAGTTACGGCCTGGCTCGCTATAATAGTCTTTCTTAAAGTTTGAAAGGGCGGGCATTTCGACACTATTCCAATAAGTTTTATCAAAAATATTATAAATTCCAGCTTGTAATCTTGGCCCCTTTTCACCAATTGGGCGCCACCATGCTGTCATGTCAAAGACTGCAAATCCTGGTACAACTGCAAATTGTGAATTAGCGGCGACCTTGTCGCGTTTTGCAGCTGCAGTCATAAATAATTCTGCGCCCCAACTCTCCTGTTGATATGCAATACTGGAAACGGCTTTAAATGGTGGAATGGAATTTAAATATTCGCCGGTTTCGGTGTCTTTACCTTCCATATAAGTGAGGGCAAGATTTGCCTGCCAATTATGGGTGATCTGCCATTGGCCTTTTGCTTCTATACCGGAAATTTTCACTCGTGATTTATTAATATAGGCGCGTTGCCCACGAATATATTCACGCGTTGGCGCCAATTCTATATAATCAATAAAATTCTTATAGCGATTGGTGAATAAACCAAGGGAGCCATTTAGAGTTTCATTGCCGTATTTTAATCCAATGTCATAACCATTGCCTGTTTCTGCTTTTAGGGCAGAGTTACCGATAACGTGATAAATGCCAGGATTGGTATAATCAAGATAAAGTTCTGTTACACTTGGCGCACGAAAACTTTGTGCCCATTGCGCATAAAACATTAATTCATGATTGGCTTGCCACTCCGCCCGCAGCTTTGGCGAGAATCGTGATGCGTTGTTTTTTTCAGGATAGCCTTTAAAGGATGGATTAACTTCAAAGCTAGCCGTTTTTTGCGGATTATGCTCATACCAGTCAAAGCGTCCACTGGGGGTAAGCCGTAACCGATTATCAAAAAAGCCGATTTCATCTTCTATAGAAAAGCCAAAGCTTTTGCTTTTGGTGTCTGGCGCGTCAGATTGGTTGGTGTGCAGCATCCGACATTGCAAATAAATACCAGTATGGGGTGGTGGTGGACAACTATCACTTCCGCTAGCATATTGTTGGAATTTTGATGATGAACCATCGGCCAAAAAGCGGAAATTATGGCTTATTGTGCCGGTTTCAATCTTCTTTTCGCCCCTTAAACTAAAGCCGTAACTTTCATCCTTGATTTCATTATTTCGCTTAAAATCTCCCTTCGGCACCACAAGGCGTTGAGCATGAGATTCAATATTGTTTTCTTGGTTTTGCCAATAGAAAACCGTTGCAAAGCGGTCAAGTAATTGTTGACCATCACCATAATAATCATAAGATAATGAAAAACGATCACGACGATTTTTCTGTTCTTGCTCGGCAGTACCAGCCTGATAGGTAACAGTTGATTGGTTGTAAACATCAATATTACGATCTGATCTAAAGCGTTCAGCAGTAAAACCAATTTTATGATTGGGATTAATATAGTGGTGAAGCTTAAATAGAAGATTATTTTGATCGTAATTTTCGGGATTTTCAAGAACGCGTGCCGTGCCATAGCCGCCGCCTTCGCCATTATTGCGGCGCTGCTTGCCGTCAACATATCCGCCTTGCAACATAACATATGTATTTTGCGCCTTAACTGCAAAGGCTTGGTTTATATGCCAGCTATTATCCGATGAGTCATATGCCCCCTTGGTGATGGACCCCCAGTTTTTATTGTTTTTAATAAGATCTTCGGGATTGATGGTTTGCAGCATGACAATGCCGCCTAAAACACCCGAGCCATAAAGACTTGAATCAGAACCGCGACCAATATCAAGCGAGGTTAATGCACCAAAATCAAAAGATGATGGACCACCGCGAACACCGCGAGAAATGTCGTTTAACCACGGCATTGGAATACCATCGATAGTAGTTAAAACGCGATTACTATCAAGACCACGAATGTTAAAACTATTATTTTGGCGGTTATAATTAATCAATGGGTCCAAGCGAGAAATATCACGGACATTGTCCACTTGTTTAGCGCTTATCTCTTTGGCTGAAATTTTGTCAACCAATATATCCTTATTATTTGGATTATTATCAGCTTGAATTACCACCGTATCTAAATGTTCATGTTCTACGCTTTGCGCATTTGCCGCGGTGTAATGAAGGCAAAAAACAGTTGAAGTTAACATTAAAGTTTTTAAAAGCTGATTTTTACTTTTCATCTGGAATTTCCATTTTCTTGTACATTTATATATCAATAATATTGTATATAATTTTTCTTACATAAAATTTTTTTATATTAAAATAACCACAAATTTTATTTTGAATTATTTTATTATAATATATCAATGTAAGTAGATTTATATCTCGCTAGCAAACATGAGTTTATAAGTCAAGTTATTAATAACGTAAATTTGATTGAAAGATAGTATCATTACAAAAAGAAGGATTTTCTTCGTGGCGCAACATGGCTGTTAGGTGTAGTTAAAATTGATTGGTAATTTGCAACCATAAACGTAGCAATTTAAGTTTAAGCGTCTATCGGGTTAGAGGCAGGCGTTTATTGACCGTGAGTTTAAACTCATGTGCCTATTTTAGTTTTTCCACTATAATTATCCCACATTAACTCAAATATCTTGGATTATCAATTATTCAAAAATACCGCTTGCTTTTTTTGCAAAAATGAACGATGTTCAATTAAAGGGGGGGTAAAGATTTTTTGCTAATGGTCGTTCAAATCAGTTTTAACTTAATTTTGAAAACCGGCTTAAATGACTTTAAAAAATGCTTTTTTTAAAAATTGGAAAGCATCCATGAAACTCATCTTTTTGCTGCGGCGTTGCAATTGTATATGATACTAACATCTTAAATTGGTTAAGCTTTATAGGCAAAGTCTGAACCGGTTGAACTTCAGTTTAAATCATTAGGATTTAATCAACGCTAGAGCATTATTGTTTTGAATGAGGTTTCTTCGCTTTTAATTGCGACGAGATTGCATCCATTTCGAACATTTTAATTATATGCAAAAACGCTGTATTTTTTTGTAATTTTTATGAACATTGTTCAATTTAAAGGGGTAATTCAATGATTAAATTTTTAAAAATAGCAATTAGCATATTGCTTATATCATCGCTATTAACAGCATGCACCAAAAAGCCCGAATATTATCAGGCTGCGTATAGTCAGCCAAAACAGAAAGGTCAGCAAAAGAAACCTGTTGCAAAGAATACAAGACCAATAGTAAACGATAAAAATCAACAAGTAGCTACAATGTTGGGGAAACCTCCATCAATTTTAGAGACGATAGCCTCAATTCCTTTAATCTTAGGAGTACTGCTTATAGTGGGTCTTTCCCCAGGAGAAATTAAGATGTAGTTACGATAATCAGTTATTTAAAAAATGGTTAATTATCGTAACTTTGCTTACAATATACAGACTCTTATATCGTAGCGGCAGCAGCGGCGGATTTTGAATTGCGAGTTAATAATCGCGCAATGATTAGGCCACTTGTTACAATACCAAGAATAATGGTTGAAATCGCATTAATTTCTGGCGTCACACCAAATTTAATTTGCGAATAAATATTCATCGGTAAGGTTGATGCGCCCGGCCCAGAGGTAAAGTTAGCAATAACCAAATCATCTAAAGACAGCGTAAAGGATAAAAGCCACGCCGATATTAAAGCCGTTGTAAGATTGGGGAGTGCTACCTTAATAAAAGCGCTAAAAGGTGTACAACCAAGATCACGTGCCGCCTCTTCTAAAGATGGGTCAAGCTCGCTTAAACGCGATTGAATTACTACAAAGGCAAAGCACATCGTAAAAGTAATGTGAGCAATGATAATGGTAAGCGGGCCTCGACTAATGCCGAGCGCTACAAACATTAAAAGCATCGAAATACCCAAAACTACTTCTGGCATGATCATTGGTGACAATAGCATTGCATTAAATAGGCTGCGACCACGAAATCGTTTGAAGCGGTTAAGGATGATAGCTGATAATGTTCCTAAAAATGTGGCACCCGTTGCTGAGCATCCAGCAACAATAAAACTTATTTTTGCACCGCTAAGTAATGAATCGTTGTTAAAAACTTCACCATACCATTTGGTGGAAAAACCACCCCAAATCGAAATAAGGCTTGAGGCATTAAAACTGTAAACCACCAAAACAACTATTGGCAAGTAAATGAAGGAAAAGCCTAGAATAAGCGATAGATAATTAAACCATGTTGCTCTTAACATCTTATTTCCCTCCATTTTTTGTTTGCCGAGCACGAATGAGCTGAGTAGCGGTTATTGGAATAATAAGGATAGCAAGTAAAACAACTGTAATAGCAGCCGTTTGCGGCCAATCACGGTTATTGAAAAATTCAAACCAAATTGCGCGACCAATCATGTTGGTATTAACGCCACCTAAAAGTTCTGGAATAACAAATTCACCAATGGCTGGAATGAAAACCAACGTACATCCGGCAATGACCCCTGGCATGCTCATTGGCACAGTTACACGCCAAAAGGCTACAATTTTTGAACAGCCAAGATCGCGTGCTGCTTCAATCAAAGTTTTATCACTCGCCGATAGGGTAGAGTAAAGTGGTAAAACCATAAATGGTAGATAAGTATAGACGATACCAATATATACGGCAATGTCGGTATTAAGGATCACCAACGGCTTATCTATAATATGGAGCCACATAAGAAAATTATTCAAAAGCCCATTTTCATAGCGTAAAATAATCATCCATGAGTAAACGCGAATAAGCATGGAACTCCAAAACGGGATAATGATTAAAAATACTAAGAAACTACGCGAACGGCGATGACATGCTGCTATGCCATAAGCAAGCGGATAGGCAATCAATAAGGTAAGAATGGTGGAAATAGCCGCAATACGAATACTTGTCCAAGCGGCAGAGACATAGGTATTGGTTGAAAAAATATAAAGGAAGTTTTCAAGATTGATGGTAATGGAAACAATTTCATCCTTTATCACCACCAAAAAATCATAAGGTGGCATGCCAACCCGAGGACTAGAAAAACTAATCGCCACCACCATAGCAAAAGGCGCAAGGAAGAATAAGAACAACCAAAGTCCTGGTATGCTGATGAGCAGTCTTGCGCCCCAACTTTTTTTATCAGGATTTATCATAATAAAAGCCTCCTGCCTAATCTGCCAATAGTCGGGCAGCATCTGGTTGCCAATGGGCTATGACTTTATCGCCAACCTCGAAGTCGTCTTCAATGCCTTGATTAACGCGGATGGCGTCGATGATTTTGCCCGTGGCAAGACGCATACGGTAATTGCGCTTGATGCCCGTATAGGTGATGGTTTCAATAGTGGCATCTAAGCCTTCAACACCTTGGGTTCCGCTTTTGGCAATTTCTACCCTTTCTGGGCGAACGGAGAGCCAAAATTTTTCACTTAATACCACGCGATCGGAATAAGCGGTTTTTATTGTTCCGCCAACTTCTGAGCTTTCAATTAGGATAAAATCTTCGTCCCGCTCAGCTGAATCGGCAGTGATAATATTGGTTTCACCTAAAAATTTTGCGACATAGCGAGTAAGCGGCATTTCATAAATTTCGCTTGGTGTACCAATTTGAATAATTTCACCTTTTTCCAAAATAGCAATGCGTGATGAAACGGTCATTGCTTCATCTTGGTCATGGGTAACAATGATAAAGGTAATGCCAAGTTCTTTTTGCAGGCGCATTAATTCCATTTGGGTTTGCGTGCGCAAATTTTTATCCAAAGCCCCTAGCGGCTCATCAAGCAATAGTACTTTTGGCCGTTTGACCAATGCACGCGCCAAAGCAACGCGCTGTTTTTGGCCACCAGAAAGGCTTGCAGGTTTACGATCCATAAATTCGGTAAGCTTTAGTTTTTCACCTACTTCTGCAATACGCGCCGCGATCTCAGCTTTAGGCAATTTTTCTTGCTGTAAACCAAAGGCAATATTTTTAGCAACAGTGAGATGAGGAAATAGCGCATAGGACTGAAACATCATATTGGTTGGCCGCTTATTTGGCTCCACCTCTGTCATATCGTTGCCAGCAATAGATATTGTGCCCGATGTTGGCATTTCAAATCCGGCAATCATGCGTAAAAGAGTTGATTTTCCGCAGCCTGATGGTCCAAGCAGTGAGAAAAATTCACCTTCGGCAATATCAAGATTAATGCTATTCACTGCGGTAAAGGCACCAAAGATCTTGGTTACATTTTTAATGGAAACGCATGGAGTCATGGTTAACTATCCCCACTATTCATCAGAACGAAATTAAAGATGAAATACAAATTGTTATATATGTTTCATATTAGTTAGATTACGCAAAGCTAATTAAAATTAACTGCTAATCCCTGCTAGAGCGCGCCTTTTTACATTGGATGTATAGGGCGCTCGAGTTTTTATTTTTCAATAACAGTCACCTTGCTTGATGATCACGCTTTAGTACCCTGCCCTAAACTCAGTCCATAGACGAGTACGCTGACGCGCATCGCGAGGCGATAATAATTTATCGACAAAAAACTTTTTGCGTAGCTCTTCTGGTGGGTATAGATTAGGATTATCACGTATTTCTGGTGTTACAAAAGGCGTTGCAGCCGCATTGGGATTAGGAAAAAACACCGAATTGGTAATGTCAGCAGTTACCTTTGCTTCCAGAATATAATCAATGAATTTTAAAGCTTCTTCTGGATCAGGTGCATCTACTGGTATGACCATATTATCAAGGGTGATACTGGTACCCTCTTTGGGCAAGCGATAAATAACGTCGGCACCAGAATTAGCCTCTTTAGCGCGTCGTGCCCCGATATTAGCATCACCATTCCACATTAAAGCAAGGCATATTTCACCCGATGCCATGTCGTCAAGCAATTGGCCAGTACGCATATGCCGAATATAGGGACGCAATTTTAGTAAAACTTCTTTTGCTTTGGCAAGGTCTTCGCTATTAGTAGAATAAGGATTAAGCCCGATATAGTTTAAAGCTATTGGTATGATTTCATTGGGAGAATCATTGATGCCAATTCCACAATCAGCAAATTTTGATGTAATTTCCGGCTTAAAAAACATGTCAAGGCTATCAACAGGTGCATTCGGCAACCGTTCATTAATTTTTTTAACATTATAAGCGATGCCTGTTGTGGTGATCATATAGGGCACCATATATTCATTGCCCGGATCAAAAGCGCTGATCATTTCTAGATAGAATGGATCAATATTGCCATAATTTTTAAGCTTCGACTTATCAAGCTTTTGTAAAGCATGCGCTGGTATAAGGCGGCTTGCCACTGGAGAGCTGGCAAAAGCGACATCATAGCCACTACCACCGGTAATCAGCCGTGTTTCCAACATTTCATGAGTGTCAAAATAATCGAGTTTTGTATTAATACCCGTTTGTTTGACGAAATTGGAAATTGTATCATCGGCAAAATAGTTGGAAAAATTAAAAATAAATAGTTTTTTATTTTGTGCTTCTGCTACACCAAGGGTCATTAAAGTACCTGCTGCAGCAATGAGGCAAGTTTTAAAAAATTTCTTAACAGACATTGTGTTCACCCTAAGTCTATGTTTGTTAATTATATTTTTCTATTGCTAAGCCATTTAAATGGCAAAAGCATAAAACAGTTATTATCTCGCAGAAACAGTGCAGGAATTTGCTAGGCTTGTAAACCATAGCTTTTCGCATTGCATGTAAACTGCGCAGATTATAACAAGCAAATTTACTGGTAGATTACCTCCCTGACCAGTATCCCATTTTTATCATGATCGCTTTTTTGTAATGAAGCAGATTTTACTGCAATTTATGGATCATGTTTATTTGATCAAATTACGATACATTATGATCAAATGCAAGTAAACAAAAAATTACAAAAAAACAGAAAATTACTTAAGATTTTGTTTTTATTAATTATATGGGTGAATTTTTGCCTTTCAAAAGCCGCTATTTTCGTAAATAATATGAAATTATCATCGAGGGATTATTGTTTTGAAAAAAAACATGGTGGGGTATAATTTGTAGTTTGCTAGCTTTTAGCTTTATTGGAGCTATCTTGCTTTTAAGCGCCAAGGAGGACGTCATAGATCCTACCTGTTCCTATGAAAATGTCTTTTTAGAAATTGATTATAGCAATTTTATGCATAATGAAAGGAGGTTTAAAACCATTACCGAACAGTGGCATTATTATGATGGTGTTAACGATGTATTAAAACAAAAATTAGCTAAAATTTTTAGCTTAAATCGTGACGAATTATTTAAAATATTGTCTAAGGTAGATAGTAAAAACTCTTCTTGTAAGAATACTGTTATGAGCCATAATTGGATATATTTTTTTCGCGGAGAATATCAACAACAACTAGCGCAAAAATTATTAAGTAATGATTTTTATGATTTTGAAACCGACGACGATTTTACCTATTATATGGGATTGTTAACCGATAGTTATCCTGAAATTAAAAAAATATTAGGCTCAAAGATTGATCAATTAGATGAATATGCAATCAATGAGTTACAATCAGGTTATGTTGACACGATCGGCAAAAATAATTTAGCAACCTACTATCGCTATGCACTTCATATGGGATATGTTTATGATTATCGCAAATATCTGAATATGACGGAGGCAAAAGGTGATAGATGGCAAGAACAAAGCCAGCTATTTATTGATATTGGCGATATAGCATTGATAGTAGATCAAGATCGCCATTATCTACCCCAAAAAGCATTGGCCGCAGTAAAAAAGTTATTTGCAAATGGTGAAGAACAAGCACTTGAAACTGTTTTAAACCAATTCAAGCATTGTGGTCTTTATTATTGTTCAACTCCTGAATATGAGGGCACTTTAGCCGCCATTGCTTTTTTTAAACAAGAGGCATCGTATAAAAAGATAGCGTCTTATGTTCAAAGTGAAAATCCATTTGCGCTCGATATTGCCCGAAATCCCCGTTACTATATATCATTTAAACCCGCTTTATTAGCTGCGTTATCTTCAGCAGTTAAAGATAAAGAGCTTTATTGGCGCAGTGAGCTACGTATTTTTTCGGCTAGTGAGGATATAGATCCTGCTGATTTATTTATATATAAATTGCGAATTTTTAAAATTTTAAAAAATCTCGATTGATTTTTAAAAAGCCTGTCTGCTGAGCAAAGCCATTTAATGAGCTTGAGCATTGATCCATTATGAAAACGGTAAAATGCTCAAGCTAAGTTAAATCAATCAAATTGTGGAGCGGCAACACCAACAGATAGGCAAGCAGCTTTAAGGGTATTGGCCATAAGCATGGCAATGGTCATTGGCCCTACCCCGCCTGGAACTGGCGTAATAGCCCCTGCGACTTGGCTTGCACTATCAAACTCGACATCGCCGACTATGCGGGTTTTACCTTCGCCTTTTTCTGGTGCATCAATGCGGTTAATGCCAACGTCAATCACGGTTGCGCCTGGCTTAATCCAATCACCTTTAATAAGTTCTGGTTTGCCAACGGCAGCTACGACAATATCGCCGCTACGCACAACGTCTTGCAGATCATGGGTGCGACTATGAGCAATAGTTGTTGTAGCATTGGCAGCAAGCAATAGGCTTGCCATTGGTTTGCCAACAATATTGGACCGACCGACAATCACTGCATCAAGATTAGAAAGATCATTGCCAAGGACGCGGCGGATCATAATCATTGCGCCTGCTGGTGTGCATGGAACGAAAGTATCATCAATTGCACCAATGGCCAATTTACCCGCATTAACATAATGGAAGCCATCAACATCTTTGCGTGGTGAAATGGTTTCGATTACTTTTTCAGCTGAAATGTGGTTTGGCAGCGGTAATTGCACCAAAATACCATGAATGGCTGGATCACCATTTAAATTGGTAATTAAACGCAATAGGTCTTTTTCATTAATATCGCTATCAAGCTTATGGGTTACCGACTTAAAGCCGCATTCTTCTGCTTTGCGGCTTTTTGAAGAAACATAGATTTCACTTGCTGGATCTTCCCCGACAATAACCACAGCAAGACCGGGACGGATATTATGGCTTGCCATTAATTGGCCAGTTTCATGTTTGATCTGTTCAATAATTTGTGCTGCCAACAGTTTTCCATCAATAATATCGGCCATCCGTAAAGCTCCAATTGTGTGTTTACTTAATGCCTATTACCACAATGAAGTTTCCCCTTCACTCAAGCGGCAATAGCCTGTCGTTATTTATACCAAATTGTTATAATCCTATATTGGATCACTTTTCAAACTATAACTCTTATAAATCTATATAGAAAGTACTGGCAAAGTTAAACGATGATGATACTCTTTTAAAAGAATTTATTTGCCATAAATTAGGGTAAATCCTTGCTTTTATAATATCTGTGACAAAATGGGCGCATTTTGGCTTTTATAAAAACAATGTTTGAACTATTTCAGCTTCAAGCCTATGGTCGCTTTTGAGCATGATGCAAGATATCTAAATTTCGGTTTTAAAACAGGATCAAATAGAAAGACGATAAGATGAGCGATAATAATATTGTTTTGGTTGGTTGTGGTAATATGGGGCGTGCCATGGTCGAGGGGTGGTTACATAAAAATGTGGCTAAGCCTAGCCAGATTCATGTTGTTGAGCCCAATGAAGAGTTGCGCCAACGCGCACAACAGCTTGGTGTTCATGTTTATGGCGATGCGCAAGAGATTAGCGAAAATGTCACCGTTGCTTATGTGCTTTTTGCTGTAAAGCCTCAGGTATTTGACAAGATTGCCCCAGCCTACCAAAAATATGCCGGTAATGCTGCCTTTGTCAGCATTATGGCTGGTGTAAAAATTGCAAAATTTACCGAGCTACTTGGTGAAAAAACAGCTGTAGTGCGCACAATGCCGAATACACCTGCCGCTATTGGTGAAGGCATGTTGGTCTATTGCATCAATGATCATGTTAATGCTGGCCAAGAAGAGTTTGTCCGTGCGCTTTTACATGCCAATGGTGAAGTCGCCAAGGTCGAAGAAAATCAAATGGATGCAGTCACCGGTCTTTCTGGTTCTGGCCCTGCTTATGTTTTTCATATGATCGAGTGTTTGGCACGCGCTGGTATGGAAGTTGGTCTTGATGAAAATACCGCTTTGCTACTTGCACGCCAAACCGTAAAAGGCGCAGGTATTTTGGCCGCCAGTTCGCCTGAAATGCCATCGGTCCTGCGTGAGCGCGTAACTAGCCCTAATGGCACAACTGCCGCAGGTCTTGCTGTTTTAATGGGTGATAAACGTATGGAAAATATGATTGTTGAATGTGTAAAAGCTGCTTGTGAACGCTCTAAAGAGCTTGGCAATTAAAATTCCGTCTAAAAAAATAACAAGGGTGCATTGGGTAACCACTGCACCCTATTTTACAAATTTATAGCAATATTAAATTAGACTGGATCAAATTTAGCTGAAATACATTCAACTGGTACTTTATTTTTTATCGGCCGTTTACCATTTAGTACAAATACGAAGTTTATGGAGCGTTTCATGGCACTATTTGGTTTTGATAAGTCTAAAATGCCGCAGGGTAGCGAAATTTTACCCGGACGGTCTCATGCTATTGCCACTGCAGATAAGCATTTTGTTAATGGGGTGGCGCTTAAAAATGATTGGCAACCGCCGGTAAAAACTATTCTACTTGGTATGGGATGTTTTTGGGGGGCTGAGCGGCTATTTTGGTCATTGCCGGGTGTGGTGGTGACAAGTGTTGGCTATGCAGGCGGAACAACCCCTAATCCAACTTATGAGGAAGTATGTTCTGGGCGCACGGGGCATACAGAGGTAGTTGAGGTGGTTTATGATGAAAGCAAAATTGACCTTGAACAAATTTTAAAAATCTTCTGGGAAGAGCATGATCCCACTCAAATTATGCGCCAAGGTAATGATCATGGCAATAATTATCGCTCTGCGATTTATGTCAATGATGAAGACCAGCTTGCAATTGTTGAACAAAGTGCCAAAAATTACGCTGATGTACTTAAACCGCGTGGGTTTGGCGACATTGCAACCGAGATAAAAATGCATATTCCTTATTATTTTGCTGAAGAGTATCACCAGCAATATCTAGCTAAAAATCCCAATGGCTATTGCGGCTTACAAGGTACAGGCGTATCTTGCCCCATTGGTCTTGGTGTCAAAGCTTAAATTTATCCGTCCTGCCGCTAGCTGCATCCTTTATCGTCGCATCCTTTATTGTGCCATAAAATTATAATAATTCTATTATAATCAATTGTTCTTTAAGCCTTTTGCAATTATTCTTAAAGTCTTTTTTAAGGGTGATTTCTATAGCAATTTTGCTTAAAAATATTGACAATTCGGCTTTCACTTCTTATCTGTCAAGAAATTTCCATGATTGGTTTATATAGGAATTTATTGACAAATCGGGGTTGATGGTGGTTTTTACCAAAGCTATTAAGCTTTGATAGAGATTTTAAAATGTTTCACGTGAAATAGTTGTAATAGCTTTTTTAGTGAAACCCTTTAATGATCGAGATGATTGACAGCCTTTTTAGTCCTTAAAAAGTGGCATTGGGCTTGGTATATAAGTTTTTTGTAAGCATTATAAAGGCAAGTTAAACGCGTTTATTTGGCTTTTTGACATGGTTTTATAATGACAAGCACTTTTGTGAGTTGCAATATAGTTGCTGCACTTATAAAAGCTGATTAAGTTTAAAAGTGGTTTACTTGGATTAATACTTGATCCAAGCGGTTTTATTTAAGTATGGAAAGGACCAGTAATGGTCAGTTTAGGTGGTTTGGCTCGCAGACTTTTTGGCTCAGCGCATGAGCGCCGTGTTAAAGGTTTGCGCCCGCGTGTCGCGCAGATTAATGCGCTTGAACAGCAGGTTTCTAACCTGAGTGATGACGAGTTACGTGCAAAGACTGCCGAATTCAAACAGCGTCTCGCCAATGGTGCCACACTGGACAGTTTGTTGATTGAAGCTTTTGCCACCATACGTGAAGCATCAAAACGTGTTATGGGCATGCGTCCTTTTGATGTGCAGCTCATTGGTGGTATGGTTTTGCATGAGCGTGGCATTGCTGAAATGCGCACCGGTGAAGGTAAAACCCTTACCGCGACTTTGCCAATTTACCTTAATGCCCTTGAAGGTAAGGGTGTTCATGTTGTTACGGTCAATGATTACCTTGCCAGCCGTGATGCGCAAACTATGCGTCCGCTTTTTGGCTTTCTGGGGCTAACAACTGGCGTTATTGTTCATGATCTTGATAATGACCAACGCCGAGCCGCCTATAATTGCGACATTACCTATGCCACCAATAATGAATTAGGTTTTGATTACTTGCGCGATAATATGGCTTTTGAACGCGGCCAAATGGTTCAGCGCGAACATAATTATGCGATTGTTGATGAGGTGGATTCCATTTTGATCGACGAGGCGCGCACGCCACTTATTATTTCTGGCCCACTTGAAGATCGTTCCGATTTTTATACTCTGATTGATAAGTTTATTTTACCATTAGTGCCAGAAGATTATGAAATTGATGAAAAGCAAAAAACATCAACCTTCACCGAAGAAGGTACTGAAAAGCTAGAAAAGCTGTTGGCAGAGGCTGGCCATCTAAAAGCTGAAGGGCTTTATGACATTGAAAATGTCACCATTGTTCACCATCTCAATAATGCTTTGAAAGCCCATAAGCTGTTTCAGCGCGACAAGGACTATATTGTCCGCAATGATGAAATTGTGATTATTGACGAATTTACCGGTCGTATGATGCCGGGGCGGCGCTATTCTGAAGGTTTGCATCAGGCTTTAGAAGCTAAGGAAAATGTTAAGATCCAGCCAGAAAACCAAACGCTAGCATCTATCACGTTCCAAAATTACTTCCGCATGTATAAAAAACTTGCAGGTATGACAGGTACTGGTGCCACTGAAGCAGAAGAATTTGCTAGCACCTATGGGCTTGATGTTATTGAAATTCCAACCAATGTGCCGGTTATCCGTATTGATGAGGATGATGTTATTTATCGCTCTATTGAGGATAAGACCAAGGCTATTGTCAAGGATATTCGTGAAGCGCATGCCAAGCATCAGCCAGTACTTGTTGGTACCACCTCGATTGAAAAATCTGAGCATCTTGCCGACCGTCTTCGCAAAGAAGGCATCACTGATCTAAAAGTTCTTAATGCCCGTTATCATGAGCAGGAAGCCTATATTGTTGCGCAAGCTGGTGTACCCGGTGCGATTACTATTGCGACTAATATGGCAGGTCGCGGTACTGATATTCAGCTTGGCGGTAATGCTGATATGCGCATTGAACAAGAATTGGTCGATATTCCTGAAGGACCAGAGCGCGATGAAATGGCGAAAGCCATTCGTGAAGATATTGCCCGCTTAAAGGAAGTTGCGCTAAAAGCTGGTGGTCTTTATGTTCTTGCAACCGAGCGCCATGAAAGCCGTCGTATTGATAACCAGTTGCGCGGTCGTTCTGGCCGTCAGGGTGACCCTGGTCGCTCCAAGTTCTTCCTTTCAACCGAAGATGACCTATTACGTATTTTTGGTTCGTCTAAACTTGGTGCTTTGGTGCAAAAATTTGGTTTTGAAGAAGGCGAGCCAATTACCCATCCTTGGATGAATAAAGCGCTTGAAAAGGCGCAAAAAAAGGTTGAGGCACGCAATTTTGAAATTCGTAAGAATTTGCTCAAATATGATGATGTGATGAATGACCAACGTAAAGTGGTCTTTGAACAGCGTAATGAAGTGCTAGACTCAACCGATCTTCATGAACTCATTGCTGAAATGCGTGAGGAAGTGATTGAAAATATGGTTGATCATTATATTCCTGCTGGCACTTATTCTGAACAATGGAAGCCGGCAGCACTTGCTGAAGATCTACGCCAGACCTTGCACCTTGACTTGCCAATTGAAGATTGGGCCAATGAAGAAGGTATTGGTGAGGAGCAAATTCTAGAACGGGTTCGTGAAGCACTTGAGGCGCGGGTAAAAGAACGTGATGAGCGTTTTGGCCCTGAGCTTATGCAATATTTCCAAAAAGCCATGTTGCTTGAAACAATTGACACTTTATGGCGTGAACATTTGGGCAATCTTGATCATCTTCGTTCAGCTGTTGGCTTCCGTGGTTATGCGCAGCGTGATCCGCTTAACGAATATAAAACGGAATCTTTCGAATTATTCCAAAATATGTTGATTAATTTACGCCGTGATGTGGTGTCAAAATTAATGCGTTTTGAAATTATTCAAGAAGCGCCACCCCAGCAATTACCACCCATGACTGAAAACCATCCTGAAGCTGACGAGTTTGGTTCTTTTGAAGAAGCAGCGCTTGCGCTACCCTTTGAAGAAGAAAGAATTGTTGATCCAGCGGATCGTGATGCTAATGATCCGCAAACTTGGGGCAAAGTTGGCCGTAATGAGACATGCCCTTGTGGTTCTGGTAAGAAATACAAGCATTGTCACGGTGCGCTTCGCGCATAATGAATATTTGTGCGCTTCGCGCATAAAAGCGATGTACGAGACGCATAGATTAGGCTGAGTATTCTGTGTCTTGGCAAAAAAAGCTTGATTATTGAAAAACATATCCATTTTTTGCAATGGATATGTTTTTTTATTTATATAATTGATCACATGTTTATTTTAAAATAAATATATTGGCAAAGCTCAACGCAGATTTCACAAAATGATAGGAAAACGGTAAGCAGGTGATGACAAAGGCAGCTATGGATCAAAAATCACGCTATGAAATGGCCCTGCGCGAAGCTGGTTTACGCATAACGCGCCAAAGGCGCATCATTCTTGATTTTTTATTAAGCACTGATGATCATCCCAATGCTTTTGAAATTTTTAACAAAATCAATGCTATTGATAATACTATATCGCTATCAACTATTTATCGCACTATGAAAGTTTTGGAAGAATGCGGCGCTATCCATCGGCTTAGTTTTGAAGGTGGTCCATCACGGTTTGAGCAAGCTGGCGGTCAGCATCATGACCATCTCATTGATATTGATACGAATGAGATTATAGAATTTCGTTCTGATTTAATTGAAAAATTGCAAGAAGAAATCGCTCGTGAACTCGGTTATGATATTATTCATCATCGCTTTGAGCTTTATGGCCGTAAACGTAAATAAGCATGTTTATTTTTGCAAATAGGCTTGTTTTAAAAAAATCACATAAACTAATTATTTTTGCTTTCAATAAAAGGTGAAAGGCTTTGGCCTGTTGAATGATCTTGGCTGCTAAAATTTGCCATGATTGGATGCCAAGAATGGTTTGTTAAAGCATATGTTTCAAACATTGGCAGAATGGGATTAAAAATGACAAACCGTTATAAACATATTTCAAAAAAGGCACTTGGAAAGGTTCTTGCACTCGCAGTTTTTGCAAGCCTTGTGTCAAGCGCAAATGTTTTTGCAGCCCCTAATGATCATATGCCGCAGCGCATTGAACAAGGAAATGGGCCGATTAATCAAGGAGTTTATAACGGCTATAAAGGCTACCGTCATCATCGCCCAGGCTATCAACGCCATAGTGATGGTTGGTGGTATCCAGATGCAGCATTTAGGCAAGTTCGCCCTGCGCCTCCAGCTTATGGTGGCCCTCATAATGCTGACCGTGGACCTCTCCCTCCGCTTGCCAACCATCTGGATCAATCGCCTCCTAATCGTCCGGGTATGAATAGACCAGTACCACCAAGTGCTAACTTATCTCAGCGTCATATTAAGTGGTGTGCTCAGCAATATCGCACTTACCGCCCATCTGATAATAGTTTTGCAATTAAAAAGGGCGAGCGCCGTATTTGCATATCGCCATTTTCACGCTAAAATCTATCTGGCAATTGTAAAATGCGAAACGCTGTCATTTACTAATTTAATGACGAAATGCATGCAATTATAACGATATTGTCAATAAAACCGTAATAAGATTCATTCTTATTACGGTTTTTTAATTCGGTGACAAGAAATTGGTTAATGCCTGTGCTCCGATTTAAAGACATATTTTTTCGCTAAAAATGTAATCATAAAAGCCATAAAGATAAAGAGAAGAGATAGCGTAGGTAACGATTTGGCACTTGTCCCATCTAATAAATAGCCGCCAATACGGCCACCACCTGCCACAACAAGGTTAAACAGCGTTACAAAGAAAGATTGCGCCATATCAACTTCATCACCTGCAGCATTAGCAAGGTTGGTTTGTAGCAAAGTTGGTGCATAGCCAAAAGTTAGTTCCCAAAGCGCAACACTTAAATAAACCAGTGCCAAATGGTTAAAGACAAATGTTAATAAAATCATAGTATTGGCAAAACCAGCAAGGCTTAGCAATGTCATGATGCCTAAACGCTATAGTCCATCGTATCATGAAAGCCTATGATGCTGAAGCGAGGGCTAGAATTTGATAATCTAGCAAAATGGCGTGTTTATTATTTAGCAAAATAGCCAAATATGCAATAAAGCCATTTTCACAGTGCTTATTCTGATTTATAACCCACCTACCCCTGAAGTTTATGCATTGGAAAAAATAGTGCTTTTTATACGATCGATATTATTCATATTTGCTTTTTATACCGCATCGGTTTTACAAGTTTTCCTTTATACGCCGTTTTATTTTTTCTTACCGCGAAAAAAAGCATGGATTGTTCCCAAAACTTGGGGACGTGTCACTATGTTTTTATTCAAACATATTGTTGGCACTAATTACCGGCTTGAGGGCATGGAAAATATTCCCAAAGGTGCTTGTATTATCGCACCTAAGCATCAATCCATGTGGGAAACAATTATGTTATGCATGTGCCTTGAAGATCCAAGCCTTGTGCTCAAACGCGAATTAATGCGTTTGCCAATTTTTGGGTGGTTTATGTGGAAAATTGGCATGATTCCTATTGATCGTGGCTCCCCAATAAGGGCGATGAAAGCGGTGATTAATGGTGCGCGTGAAAAGGCTGCCGATGGCCGGCAAATCGTTATTTTTCCTGAAGGTACACGCCAAGAACCGGGGGCAGAACCCAGCTATAAACCGGGCATTATACCAATTTATAGTGAATTATCGCTACCCGTTATTCCCATTGCATTAAATGCTGGGCTTTTTTGGCCACGCTCAACCGTCATGCGCTATCCAGGCACCGTTATCATGCGGGTTTTACCTGCTATTGAGCCTGGTCTTAACAAACGTGAATTTTTAAAAACACTAGAAGACGTTACCGAAAAAGCTTGTGATGATCTGTTGATTGAAGCTGCAAATAGCAAAAATCCACCGGCTTTACCAGAAGTGGCGGTCAAACGCTTGGCAAAACTCGGCATTGATTGGCAAGGGCCAATACGGTGAAACCTACAGCCTTGACCGATGTGGATAGCTCAACGAATAAGCACATTGAGTTGCGAGATGTTACTTTAACGCTTGGTGATAAAACGGTTTTATCATCAATTAGTGTGACGCTACAACAACAACGTATTGGTATTATCGGTGCCAATGGCTCAGGTAAAAGTAGTTTTGCAAGATTATTAAACGGGCTTTTGCTGCCAAGCACCGGTACTGTCTTTATCGACGGCTTAGACACTAAAAAAGACGGTAAAAATATCCGTCGCAAAGTGGGATTTATTTTTCAAAACCCAGAAAATCAAATTATTATGCCAACAATTGAGGAAGATATTGCTTTTGGGCTTAAAAATATGAAGCTGCCAAAAGAGGAAATCCAAAGGCGCAGTGATGATATTTTAGCACTTTATGGCCTTGATGCTATAAAAACATCATCGGCCCATAATTTAAGTGGTGGGCAAAAGCAGTTATTGGCTATTTGCGGTGTATTGGTTATGCAGCCAGAAATTATGGTTTTTGACGAGCCAACAACCATGTTGGATTTGCGCAATAAAAGGCGGATTGCTGAACTCATTCACAATCTGCCGCAAAGGGTTGTTTTGGTAAGCCATGATCTTGATCTTTTGCAAGATTTTGACCGTGTATTGGTTGTTGATGAGGGCAAATTAGCCTATGATGGAAGCGCCAATGCTGCCATCAAATTTTATAAAAATTTAATACAATGATAAGCGATTTTGAAAATCAAGCTTCCGCGCGTTTATGGGCAAAAAACGCGCCTATACCTGTCAAAATTCTTTTGCTTTTCGCTCTTGGATTATTTGTTTTCTTTTTCACCCGCATTGATATTATGGCAATTACTTTCCTATTGCTATTGCTTGCCTATCCCTTGGTAGGATTTAGCTTGAAACGCCCACTTCTAAATCTTGCAAAGCTCTGGTGGTTATTACTTGGCTTGTTTTTGGTGCAGTGGATAACGATTCGATGGACGGATAGTCTGGCGATTACCTTACGCCTTGCAATTTTAATCCTTGCTGCTAATTTAATTAATGCAACCACTAAAGCCAGCGATATGCTTGATGCATTTGAGCGATTTTTTACTCTGTTCAAACCGCTTGGCGTCAACCCCAAAAAAATTGCTTTAGCCTTGTCATTAACTTTGCGATTTGTACCGGTTTTGAAAACCATTGCTGATGAAATATATGAAGCACAAAAGGCTCGTGGTTTAGAACGGAGTTTTTTAGCTCTATTTATCCCTATGTTAATCCGTATTCTAAAAATGGGCGATGATGTTTCGCAAGCAATTTTAGCGCGAAACTATGATAATGAATGATTCTATCGCTTAAAATTTAAAAAAAACCGATTGATGTAAAACATCACTAAAAAAGCTTTTAAAAAGCTTGCTATATTCATCCCAATCATATTACCGCATTTTTGACATAATCTTACGATTCGTTCCATCAATTACGGCAAATTCAAGTAGATATGAAGGAAATATGACTAAAAATGGCGCTTTTAGCATGACCTTTGCAGACCAGCTATGCAAAGTTGACACTACTCAATTTATCGTGAAAAGCCTATATTTATGTCAACAAAGCAATAAAGCTTAATAAATAAAATTAACAAACAATATCTAGGTGATTAAAATGAATTTGGTTCGTTCTTTCAGCAATTGGCGTCGTTACCGTACAACGGTTAATGAGTTAAATCGTCTTTCTGCTCGTGAGCTTAATGATCTTGGCATTAATCGTGCTGAAATCCCATCAATTGCTCGTCGCGCAACACGTTAATAGTTAAATTTGATCAAGGCGCTCACCGATGAGTTGAGAGCCTTTCAGTTAAAATTAAGTTTTTTCAGGGGTCTCCTCCTCCTCCTATACCCTGAAAATTTTGGAAGACCGACATCTCCTCCTCCTCCCAGTCGGTTTTCAATTTAAACACCTGCTGCACCTCCTCCCGCAGCAGGTGTTTTTTTATGGACAATTCATAATTTTATGGCTGGGTAATTTTGCATTTAAAGCGTTTTCCGAAAAGTGTGAAGCGGTTTTCGGACAAAAAACGCGGTGTAAACAATGGATTAGAGCGCCGATCTGATCCAATCAGATCGAAATGCGCTCTAAAGCATGTGCATCCTTGTGAAAGAGTTGGGGCAGCTATGCAAACTTGTTACTACTCAAATAAATGTCAAAAGCATATATTTAGCTTAACAAAGCAATTAAGCTTAACAAACAAATCTAGGTGATTAAAATGAATTTGGTTCGCTCTTTCAACAACTGGCGTCGTTATCGCACAACAGTTAACGAGCTTAGCCGTCTTTCCTCTCGCGAGCTCAATGATCTTGGCATTAACCGTGCTGAAATCCCAACAATCGCTCGTCGCGCGGTACGTTAATATATTATTTAGAGGCGCTCTCCAAAAATGGGTTGAGAGCTTCTGATTAAAGACTAAAAGATTATTACAGTTTTTTCAGGGCTCTCCTCCTCCTCCTATGCCCTGAAAATTTTGGAAGACCGACATCTCCTCCTCCCAGTCGGTTTTCAATTCAAACACCTGCTGCACCTCCTCCCGCAGCAGGTGTTTTTTTATGCGCAAAATTTGTTCTATGCGAAGGTAAAACTTAAAAATAAAAAAGGCCGCATATAATATGCGGCCATTTTTTTTTAGGTAATATTTTACAAAAAACTAAGCATAGTTAAAAAGGTAAGATTTTTTAAAAAGCTCCTATCTTTTACATAGGCTTGCTATTCCATTTCTTCGCGTAGCATTTCAAGCTCCAACCATTCTTCTTCTTTTTCCATTAGCGATGCTTGTTTTTGCTCCAGCTTTTTAGAAAGGTCATGGAAGCGGTCAGCATTTTTGCTATAAAGATTTGGATCAGACAATTCTTTCTCAAGGACTGCTATTTCACCATTGAGCTTTTCCATTTCAATCGGCAAATTATCAAGTGCATATTTTTGTTTAAAAGATAGTTTGCGCTTCTGTTCCTTCACCGGCGAATTTTCATTCTTTTGCGAAGTATTGGCGGCTTCATTATTCTTCGCTGTTTTTTGCTCTTTGCGTATGCTCAGCGCCTTATCCCTGCGCTGCGCTAACATATCACTATAACCACCAGCATATTCCAACCAATCGCCATCACCTTCCGGCGCAATAACCGATGTGACAGTACGATCAAGAAAATCGCGATCATGGCTTACAAGAATGACTGTGCCGGGGAAGCCAGCAACAAGTTCTTGCAAGAGGTCAAGTGTTTCCATATCAAGATCATTGGTTGGCTCATCGAGAATGAGCAAATTTGCAGGACGAGCCAAAAGCCGTGCCAGCATTAATCTTGCGCGTTCACCACCTGAGAGCTCGCGAATCGGTGTGCGTGCTTGCTCAGTTTGAAAGAGAAAATCTTTCATATAGGATACAACGTGTTTTTGTTCGCCATTAACAATAACGCTATCGCCGCGCCCGTCAGTCAAATAATCTTTAAGGGTTTCATCAAGATTAAGACTGCGCTTTTGGTCAAGCATTGCCACTTCAAGATTAACCCCAAGGCGCACACTGCCTTTATCTGGCTCAATAATGCCGGTTAAAATTGAAAGCAGCGTGGTTTTACCAGCACCATTAGGGCCAACAAGTCCAATACGATCACCACGATTAATACGGGTAGAAAAATCTTTAATTAAGACACGCTCGCCATAGGCTTTAGCAATATGTTTAGCCTCAACGATTAATTTACCCGAATCGCGGCTATCCGCAGCTTGCAACTGCACAACACCTTGCGGCCCTTGGTGGCTACGATGGCGGGCACGTAAATTATGCAATTCATCAAGACGGCGGACATTTCTTTTACGCCGCGCCGTTACACCATAGCGTAGCCAATGTTCCTCACGCTCGATCTGGCGGCCAAGCTTATGCTGATCGCGTTCTTCTTCTTCTAAAACCTTATCACGCCATTCTTCAAAAAATTTAAAGCCTTGGTCCAAACGACGAGTAACACCGCGATCCAGCCATACGGTGGAGCGGCTTACCGTTTCAAGAAAACGTCTATCATGAGAAATAATCACGAGCGCCGAGCGAATTTGCGCTAATTCTTTTTCAAGCCATTCAATGGTGGTAAGATCAAGGTGGTTGGTTGGCTCATCCAATAATAAAACATCAGGCGAGGGAGCAAGCACGCGAGCAAGAGCCGCACGTCTTGCTTCACCACCTGATAAATCGCGCGGATTAGCGTCACCACTTAAACCGAGATGATCTAGCAAATAGCCAACGCGGTAATGATCATCCGCCGGCCCAAGACCCGCCTCAACATAAGCTTCTACTGTGTCAAAACCGTCCATGTCAGGACTTTGTGGCAAATAGCGAATAGTTGCACCAGGATGGCGGAAGATTTCGCCATCGGTTGGCTCAACAAGGCCTGCGGCGATTTTTAAAAGGGTGGATTTACCAGATCCATTGCGGCCAACCAATGCAATACGCTCCCCCTCGCCGACGCTCAAATTAGCATTGGTTAATAAAGGCGTGCCGCCAAAGGTAAGCGATAATTGATCAAGGGTTAAAAGAGGAGGATTGGCCATAATATCTCATATTGTTAAGCAGCATTAATTCTTTTATAGCGGTGTATAGCATTTCAGCCATAAGTGGAAACCGCTTTTATAGCGAGTTGCAAAATAAAAGCAAAAAACCGGCCTTTTAAAAAACCGGTTTTAAAGCAGTTTAATAAATTTGGAGCTATTGCGCATCAAGTTCTTTAACCTTATCGATGAACTTCATGCCATTTTCATCACCCCATGGAGCAGAGCCGATAAGCCTAGCAGTCAAACACCCTTCCTTGTCAATAATCAATGTAGTTGGAAGCCCAAGCGCTAAACCTTCACGGCGTAATTTATGAAAAATTTCCATTGAAGTATCGCGATAAAAAGGTAAATTATCTGCTTTATATTCCTTTAGGAAATCATGGACATAACTATCTTCTTGCTTATCAATATTAACAGCAACAACCGCAAGAGAATCATCTGCTTTTTCGTCTTGCAGTTTGGCAATATCAGGCATTTCGTCACGACATGGTGCACACCAAGTGGCCCAAAGGTTTAAAAAAACTGTTTTACCCTTAAAATCAGAAACTTTAACCTCTTTACCATCTGAGTTTTTAAAGGTTAAATCACCGGCATAAAACGGATCTTGCGCCATAACGACATTGGTAAAATCGCCAGACCGACTATTTTTTAATGTGCTTAATTTTTGTTCATTTAGCGTACAAGATTTATTTTCTGCCATTGAGGGAGAAGGAGAAATCACGTATAGCAAAAACGGCATAGCAACAAGACTACGGCACATATTCGATTTAAAAATAGTTTTTATTGCTGTTTTAATCCTTTTGCCATAAGATTTTGCTTCAAGCATATTATTATTCCTTTAATTCAGGGCCAAGACTATGAACCAGACCGATAAAAGCAACCAGATGTGGGGTGGACGTTTTGCCTCTGGCCCCGATGCTATTATGGAAGAGATTAATGCTTCCATTGATTATGATCGCAAACTTTATAAACAAGATATCAAAGGCTCCCTTGCCCATGCAGCGATGCTTGCTAAACAAGGTATTATCTCTGCCCATGATATGCAAGAGATAGAGCGCGGTTTGCATATTATTTTGAAAGAAATTGAAAGCGGCAGCTTTGTTTTTTCACGCCGTCTTGAAGATATTCATATGAATATTGAAGCGCGCCTTAAAGATCTTATTGGCGAACCGGCAGGGCGTTTACATACTGCCCGTTCACGTAACGATCAGGTTGCAGTAGATTTTCGCCTTTGGGTTAAAGATGAAACCCAAAAGACCGCTGCCAGCTTACAAAAATTAATTGCCCTTTTGGTAAAACGTGCTGAACAATTTGCAAATAGCTATATGCCGGGTTTTACCCATTTGCAAACAGCGCAACCGGTTACTTATGGTCATCATTTAATGGCCTATGTTGAAATGTTTGGCCGTGATTTGTCGCGCATGCAAGATGCGGTTCATCGCATGGACGAGTCGCCCCTTGGTGCCGCAGCCCTTGCCGGTACTGGCTTTCCCACCGATCGTTTCATGACCGCTAAATTATTGGGCTTTCGTGAACCAACTCGTAATTCGATTGATAGTGTATCTGACCGCGATTATGCGCTTGAGTTTTTAAGTGCGGCCTCTATTTGCGCCACCCATCTATCACGCATGGCCGAGGAAATTGTTATTTGGTCAACGCCACAATTTAATTTTGTGCGTTTGTCGGACAGTTTTTCAACCGGCTCATCAATCATGCCACAAAAGAAAAATCCCGATGCCGCCGAGCTTATCCGAGCAAAAACGGGCCGTATCAACGGCGCATTAATCACATTGTTGACCGTGATGAAAGGCTTGCCGCTTGCTTATTCAAAAGATATGCAGGAAGATAAAGAAGCGGTATTTGATGCAGCTGAGACCTTAGAGCTTTGCATTGCCGCCATGACGGGTATGATGGGTGACATCCATATTAATACCAATGCAATGGCAAAGGCCGCAGGCTCTGGTTTTTCTACAGCTACCGACCTTGCCGATTGGCTGGTGCGTGTGCTTGGTTTGCCATTTCGCGAGGCGCATCATGTCACGGGGCGCGCCGTTGCTTTAGCGGAAGAAAAACACGTTGAACTTGGTGCGCTAACTTTGCAAGATTTGCAAATCATCCATAAGGACATCACCAGTGATGTGTTTGATTATCTCACAGTAGAAAAATCCGTTGAAAGCCGTCAATCTTATGGCGGTACAGCACCTAATCAAGTGCGCCAACAAATCGAGATTTGGAAAAAACGCTTAACCCCAAATAGCTAACTATCTTTAGCCAAATGGCTAATTGTTCTTGCAATAGTCAACAAAAGAATAGTGAACATCACCCATTGATTTTAAAAAAATCAATGGGTTTTCTATTTTGTATTAGAGTAATTATTAAAATTGTCATGGATTGGATAAAAATAATATTCGCAATTTTCCTTGTGGCACAAAGTCTTTTGTTTTCCATTCAAAACGGGTTGGCGAAGTTTTTTTGCCAATATAGGGACAATAGGACACAATCTGTTTGGCATTTTCCTTATCAATAATAAGATGGAAATTTTTTATCGGCCTTTGCCAATAACGGGCATTATTCCAATTATAAACAATGCTATAAGCTGAGATGTACTCACCTGTTTGAGTTGCTTTTTTTATGGCGTTAGCTTTTGCGTCATCAATACAAAAATATTGACGAAAGGTGGGAGTGGCATTGCGTTCATCTGGATAAAATACATCGCGTGTAGCGACAAATTCCTTATCAATTCCCCAATGATTGCTAAAACTATATCCTTCGCCAATTAAAGGTACATATTTCACTTCGATTTTGGTAAGATCTGGTGTTAAATCTTGCTGCCATTGATATATCCCTTCAACTGTTGCATTTAATTTGCAATACTCATCATCACATGCGAAACCAATATTGTGCTTTTGAAAAAATTCCTTGTTTGTGTCATTGTTTTTAACGTAATAATTTCCAAAATCGATTTTATCGTTAAAAAAAACAATTTGAGAGCGCAATTTCTGGCGCTTATGCACGAGCATATCGGTAATATCTATTTGTTTGACAAAAAAGCGCTTAGCAACTTGAATTTCTTTACCATTTACCAAAAATTGAAATTTTAAATTATACTGTCGTTTCAGCGAAGGCGGCGGAAAAGTGGGAGAAGAGTTCTCGTCTTCTTGTTCCACAGCTACCATGGGAAAGGAAATATCGATGGTGCGCTTGTTGCGACTTATCGATTTTAACATATAGGAAACATGGATAAGATTTTTGGATACATGCAAAACTTCATTTTCGATACTGATATCCTTATTAAAAGGAAATTCGATACCACCAAGCGCGGTAGGTGCCAATGGCGCCCAATCACCAGCAACAGCTTGGCTTGTGCTTTGTCCAAGGAATGCAAAAAGACATAAGGCATAATAAAGCACTGCACGAATTGGCGTCATAATTTAAATTCCCTCAACAAAACTGAATAGAACTATGAAAGGATTTCATGTTTAAATACCGGCGATTGAAACGACCTTTCAAATAAATAAATCAACTTTATTGTTTCATTTTGACACTTGATTATCCACTTGCTTGGCATATTTACCACAATCATAAAATTTTTGCTAAAATGCTGTTGAATGTAAAATGTCTTCTTGCATTTTATCCTTGGCACGTTAAAACGCCTTTATTGGAATTATATTAAAAACAGTCATTAACAGCCATGGGACTATGCGATGGAGTATGCGGTTTTGCATGTTGTTTGATATAAAGTTTGCTAAATAAGCACTTTATTTATAATATGCATGGTAATTGACTAATTTCACTATTCATCACTTGAAAATCAGTTTTACCAAAATCGTTCTACCCGTTTATTGGAAATAAGCATTATTCCTCCATCCAATCAGGAGAAAAATGTGAACAACATGGCATTACTTTTTTAAAAGCTCTTTAGGCAAGCAACAGTGCCAGAGGATGGACAAATGAAACTTTTCTGCGGAAATGCAAATCCACGTTTAGCTGCGGATATTGCCAAATATCTCAATATTCCCTTGGGTTCGGCGACAGTGCGCCGCTTTGCCGATCAGGAAGTTTTCGTAGAAATTCATGAAAATGTGCGCGGTAAGGATGTGTTTGTTTTACAATCCACCTCTTATCCAGCTAATGATCATTTGATGGAATTGCTGATTATGATTGATGCCTTGCGCCGTTCTTCAGCGCGCCGTATCACTGCAGTAATCCCTTATTTTGGCTATGCTCGCCAAGATAGAAAACCTGGCCCCCGCACACCAATTTCCGCTAAACTTGTTGCTAATCTTATTACCGAAGCTGGCGCCCACCGCGTTTTAACCCTTGATCTTCATGCTGGACAAATTCAAGGCTTTTTTGATATTCCAACTGATAATCTTTATGCTGTTCCTGTCATTGCTCGTGATGTTAAAGCCAATTATTCAACCGATAATGTTATGGTTGTATCGCCTGATGTTGGCGGTGTTGTTCGTGCCCGTTCGTTGGCAAAACGCATTGATGCGCAGCTTGCTATTGTTGATAAGCGCCGTGAACGCCCAGGCGAATCAGAAGTGATGAATGTTATTGGTGATGTTGCAGGCAAAAATTGCTTGATGCTTGATGACATAGTCGATTCCGGTGGCACTTTATGCAATGCAGCTGAAGCCTTGCTGCAAAAGGGTGCAACCAGTGTTACCGCTTATATCACCCATGGCGTGCTTTCAAGCGGTGCTGCTGCGCGTATTGCTAATTCAAAGCTAAAAGAATTGGTTATCACCGATTCTATCCAGCCAACGGACGAAATTTCTCAAACCAGCAATATTCGTGTTATTTCTATCGCTAGCCTATTGGGCGAAGCGATTTCGCGTACTGCTGCAGAACAGTCCGTATCAAGTCTCTTTGATTAATATTGACGTTAAATCCTTGTGAGGAAATTTGATTTTTACGGGGATTTGCCGCTTATCTATCTCAAGCATGTGCTAATATATAAATTACAGAGCTAATGTTTGAATTCGTCATATAGAAAAACCGCAATATCGTGACTGATGTTGCGGTTTTTTATTTCTCATTGGTTTTTATGCTCTTGCCCCAGAGCATATTCACAAATTAGGCGGTTACATGCATAAAAAGGAGCATTCATCCAATTATGTTAGTGATTATTGCTTGGCGAACCATCACCAAAGCTGTTTCTGCCGTAATCAATAGAAGAACGCCCTGCACTTCCATCATATGAATTTTCGCTTTCGCGGCTTGTTGTTCTTACGTGGCTATTTGCGCTGTAATCTTTTTGATTGGGTGTGGAAGTTGTAACATGCTGACCAGAAACATAGTTATTTTCAGGTGAGCCATCACCAAAGAAATTACGGCCATTTTGCGCAAATGATAACGATGTTGTTGCCAAAATTACGGCTAATGCCAAAACTGATGATTTCATGGTAATATTCCTTATCGGTTGATTTTATGTATTTTTTTCTTATATTTTTTAACATAAACACTATTTTAAAAGATGATAGATAGATTAATATCGACATATTGTCGCTTTTTATTTGACAATCGCGTTTTAGGTGTGTTTTACTTTTGGTGGAAAGTTGTATTTTTTATTAGATATAGCAAGGCAATGGTCAATTCCAATTGGGCAAGAAAAAACCGCCGCAGGAGGGGTTCATGCAGCGGTTTCAAGATGCACAAAATACTTTAAAAATTTGCGCTTTTGAATATTTTGAATATAAAGTGTCTAGTTGACTGGCGAGCCATCACCAAAGCCATTTCTTCCTTCATCGGTTGCTTCATGGCGAGACGTTGTAACGAGTTTAATTTTCTTGCCTGCAGTATAGCCATTTTCAACCGATCCATCGCCAAACTTGTTGCGGCCATTAAAATTCTTAGGTGCTTTAATGTCATTGCTGATATTGGCTGAATTTTTTTGACCGGCAATATAGGTATTTTCAGGCGATCCATCATCAAAAAATGCGCGATTGTTTTCGGCAAACGCAAATGAGTTTGTTGCTAAAACTGCGGCTAATGTAAAAATTGATAATTTCATAGTTTTATTCCTTATTAATTGTTTTAATTAGGTTTTTTGATTTCTTAGATTTGTATTAAGGAATATATTGGAAATAACTAACAGGGAAGCCTGTTAAAATAAAACGGATTGTTTCCGTTTTATGAACGTTAAATGAAAATTTTATGATATGTTAATGAGGGGCGTTTAAGTAACAATGCTATTATTTTTTTTAAGTTTAAATGGTATAGGCTACTTAATTAAGTTATGTTAATGAGACTTTAAACGTAGACTGAAATTGATATGATGGTCAAAATATTTACATGCGCGGGTAGTTGATGAAGTTTTACGTTATTAATCTTGATCGTTCTTTTGATCGCTGGCAACATATTGAGCAACAATTTAAGAAACTTGGTTTGCTACCAGAGCGGATCGCGGCGGTCGATGGTAAGAGCCTTTCCAGCTCCATGGCAAATTGTTACGTGGCAGGCCGTTATAGCCCGCTTAAAAATACCGAAATTGCTTGTTTCCTCAGTCACCGTAAATGTTGGGAAGTGATTTGCGAGAGCAATGATGATTATGCTATGGTGTTTGAAGATGATGTTTTTATATCAAGTCAACTTAACGATTTTTTACTTACGGGTCTATGGCAGCAGGGGATAGACCTTTTATCTGTCGAGAAATTTTATTCGCCACTAAAGGTAAAACCTAAAGAATTCTTAGTTGACGGTCCGTTTTCAATTTATCGCGTCGTTGAAGATAATCCTGGAACGGGTGGTTATTTAATTAGTAAAAAGCGTGCTAGAGATCTGCTTAAACAATCAGAAAATTTTTGCCATTTGGTGGACTCGTATATGTTCAGTCCAAGGCGGATAATTGGCAGTAAATATGGCAGTTTTCAGTTAAGTCCTGCGTTATGTACGCAAGGATGGCAAAATCCAGAATTTAGCGCAAGTCATGCACTTGCTCCAACCACGATGCTTGCCAATAATGATATTGCTCTTTCTGCACGAGTAAAAAAATATAGCATGGGTGATCAATGCGAGCGGGCTAAAGCCAATATTAAAAAGTATTTATTGGCTATTGGCAGTATCCGAAAAAATATTGATTTTAACGAATAGCACATTAGGTCATTACCATAGGTATGGCCTTTATTTCTATAGCTAAGTGTTTGGTGGGCACAGCGAAAGCTCGATTAGGAAATTTTATATATAACGGTAAAATCCCCTAAAATTTTAATATAGTTGGAAAAATGTGCAACTGTTCATGCTAAAAATGTTTAAAATTTTTGTAAGCGCAATAATCAAGCGCAACAGTTGATTGAAGTTTTAACAAAGGGTGTTGTGTCAAAATAAAAAATTTGAAGCATTTTGTTGCTTCGATAAGAAATGTGAGTACGCTCTAAAGATTGTAGTCGCCATCTACTGGTAGGATTGCCCCTGTTGTAAAGGATGATTGCTCACTTGCAAGCCAAAGGGCAGCATTAGTGACGTCTTGCAGTTTAGATAAGCGGTCAAGAGGAATGGAGTTGATTAATTCATTGTGTTTTTTCTCGGCAAGATTACCGTAAAAACCATCAAAAGTTGTAGTATCTGACTGAGCCGTGAACACGCAGTTAACTCGAATATTATGGGGTGCTAGCTACAAAGTTAATGCCCTCGTTGCGCTCATTACCCAGCCTTTTGCCAAACCAAACTAGAACCCATGAATAGTCTACAATATGCGCGTTTTAGTGATGGCTATTATAGGCGGCTAGTAAAATTGATTGTTTAATTAATAACGCGTCTATCAGCATGTCCAAGGGATAAAGAGGAATAAGGCAATATCCGCGTCTTTCGCTGTTAATGAATATAATCACCCATTTGGTTATCTGCTTAAAACCAATCATTCATAGATCAACGAAAATAGAGCGGCAAAACGAATAAGTCGTGGCTAGTGCAACGTGCGGTTGCTAAATACAAAAAGCCTATAAGAAAGGTCAGAACGATCAAATAGGCTTTTATATTATTTGTTAACCGATCAAAAATAAACAGTTTTATGCTGCTTGTTGTTTACTATATTTAATCGCAAAACTTAAGGTATCTACACCATCACGAATAGCCTGCAAGCTATCTAGTGTATAATCTTCATTTTCGATTGAAATAACATCATCATAACCACTATCACGCAAAGCTTGCACAATATCGCGCCAACCGCGTTTTGATATGCCATGTCCAACGGGTACATAGTTCCAAAAACGTTTTTCAATCGGGGTTACAGGCTTGTCATCTAATGTGCCATTAATCTTTGCTGCAGGTTCGATGCGGGTATCTTTGCCGTGCACATGATAAATATGTTCACTACCGAGTGCTTTAATAGCAGAAACTGGATCGCCGCCCATCCAAATTAAATGAGAAGGGTCAAAGTTAATACCTATAGTTGGACCAATGACATCGCGTAAGCGCATATATGTTTCAATATTATAAACACATTGACGACCATGATTTTCAATGCAAATTTTAATACCATTTTCTTCAGCTAATTTCGCATGCTCTTGCCAAAAGGGTATCAGGCGTTCCTTCCATTGCCAATTAGCCATTTCAACTGCCTCTAATGGCCAGGAAGTTGTGATCCAATTGGGGCAGGTATCGGTGGCATTGCCAGCTGGAAGACCGGACATCATAACAATACGATTAACGCCCATTAACTTGGCAAGAGCAATAGTATCCTTGGTGAGCTGTGTATCTTGCATACCAATGTCGCCAGGATGAAGCGGGTTGCCTGAGCAATTAAGGGCTGAAATTTTTAAATTACGCTCCTTAATAAGGCCTAAAAAATAGTTTCGTTCCTTAGCGTCAGCCAATAATGTTTTGAGTTTGGCATGGGGGGCAGTATTCCAACCGCCAAGGCCAAACTCGACATATTCAAGACCTAATTCTGCAATTGTATTAAGCGCATCAACCAATGATAGATGTGCTAATCCTTCTGTAGTAATACCTAATTTCATGATTTTCCTCCACTAAATATCATAGTCCTTAAATTTATCCATTTTTAAAACTGTATTTGGATAGATTTTTAATTATGGCTGCATATTATTTGTTAAAATCAAAGTTTGATTTTAAAAATATGCGCAATGTTCTTATTAACGCACTTGATAGATGGCTTTATAGGCGTACGGGTTGATTGCTATCGGATGCTTGTTGAATTGCATCGAGAATGCGAGATGCTTGATAGCCATCATTAAGTGAGCCATTACTAAATGGCGTATTATTGGCAATAGACTGTAAAAATTCAGCGATCATGAAGCCAAATACTTCTGCATAGCCCACCGCTACTCCGTCATGAGGTACAGGCAAATTTTCTTTAATATATGGAGAATTTGCATCGTTAAAGCAGGTTTGAAAGGTTGAGCGTTGGCCATTGTTTAATAATGCAATTTGGTAGGAATTGGCATTCAAAAGATCAAATTCCAAGGTTCCTTTGCTGCCAAATACCTTAAGCGTTAAAACATTCCCTTTACCAATGGCAATACGAGACGCAGATAAAAAACCTTGTGCGCCATTTTCAAAGCGCAAAAGAGCTGACATAACATCATCATTGTCAACGGGTTTGCTTTGTGTCGAAAGGCTTGCCAATTGATGCCCTGTTGTGGAGCCTGCCGGTAAAAAGCGTTCCTTAATCGATATATTGGCAATGGCACCTGTAACTTCGCTTACCTCGCCACATAGAAAGCGTGCCATATCGATGGCATGGGTGCCTATATCAAGTAAAGCGCCGGGCCCTGCTTTGGCAAATTCATAACGCCATGAATGAGGTAGTTGTGGGTCACTTGCATAATCACATTGGAAATTGACAATGATTTGTACAATGTCTCCAATATCGCCATTGCTAATTCTTTGTTTTATTTCTGCAATGGCAGGTATACGGCGATAATTGAAAACTGTTCCAGAGATGGAGTTGTTGATTTTAGCCAAGTTAACTAAAGGTTCGGCTTCGCTCGCACTTAAAGCCAAAGGCTTTTCACATAGGACATGGCATTTTTTAAGCAGGGCTTCACGCGTGACTTCTACATGCATGAAATTCGGAAGACAAATTGAGACAATCCCAATGTCTTGGTTTTCTAAAACTGCGCTCCAATTGGTTGAAACATGCGCAAAACCATAATCAACAGCAAGTTTTTCAGCTTGTTCTTGATTGGCATCGCAAATAGTATGCAATGAACCATTTTTAATCTTTTGCGCAAATTTAGGTAAAAAATTACGGTAAGCACCCGCATGGGCTGCACCAATCATACCTGCACCAATAATAGCAATGCCAAGATTACGCATCGTTTTCCTCCCAATTTATGTAGTTTAAAAGCACAACATCAAAAATTATAGCGTTTTAAGCAAAACTTAATCTATTTTCGATCGTAGAAATTAAATTTTATAAATTTATCTAAGAAAAATTCCATTTATATTATTAAATTTAAGATGATATATACTAAGTCGCTAATGATTTTTAATTGATGTATTGATTTTAAAGGTTTGGGTAATATTTATTTATATTGGATAAACTATTTTTAGTCTCATTTTCCAAATTTAATATACAAATACAAAATATGAATTTAAAGTAATTGGTATATACAGTTTTTTTATTTATTTTGTTTTGATTAAACCAAATTTGGACGGATTTATTTTTAATCATCGTCAAAAGATTCTCTTTCAAAAATCTTGATTATAATTAATAACAACATATTAATTCTGTCAATATAAAAATGATATATTTTTTCTATTTTAAAAACTCGCCTATCTGTTACGAGGTTTTTTATTGTGTCTGACGTTAAGTCTATATTGAACAACTTGGCCACTCATCTGGTGGTTTTTAGGCAAGATATATTAATTTTACGGTTTTCCTTTGTTTTTCTTAAAGCATTCATTGGCGTTAGGAAGATAACTCAAAATTGATTTATAAAACGAAAGTATTTGGCGTAGGTGCCGTCTTATTCCCTATTTCTTACAAGGTTAGACGTGTTGATAATAAGCGTATTATCAGCGCGGTTGTTCATGCTATCGGCAAGGCTTAGCATAAAATAGGCGCTTATTGGCTAAGACCTGTACCAATCGATTTTTAACAGCTCCATTTATTGGCGCAGGGCATCATCATTTTTGCAAATATAGTTAAAAATCTAAAGATTGTAGCCGCCATCTACTGGAAGGATTGCCCCTGTTGTAAAGGATGATTGCTCACTTGCAAGCCAAAGGGCAGCATTAGCGACGTCTTGCGGTTTGGATAAGCGGCCAAGGGGGATGGAGTTGATTAATTCATTGCGTTTTTTCTCGGCAAGATTACCGTAAAAAACGTCAAAAGTTGCAGTATCTGATTGAGCTGGGCACACGCAATTAACTCGAATATTATGGGCTGCAAGCTCCAAAGCTAATGCCCTTGTTGCGCTCATTACCCAGCCTTTTGCAGCACCAAACCAGCTAAATCCTGCTTGAGGGCGTTCTGCCATCGTTGCCCCTAGCGTAATGATAGAGCCGTTACCATTTTCAATCATATGCGGCACAAGAGCTTTAATTGAATAATAGAGTGATTTAATGTTAACAGCGAGGATGAGATCAAAAGTAGGTTCATCGACATTTGTAACATCAGCTTGCGGATGAGCAAAGCCGGCATTGGCTACAAAAATATCAATTTTTTTGAAATGTTGTAGGGCCTTTGTAACCATATTATCTATATCACCTTCACGGGTTACATCAGCTTGAACTGCAATGGCGGCATTTTCTTGCGTTTTGCCAATATCAGTCATTATATCCTTGGCAATGGCATCTGCCTTTTTCAAATTAATATCGGCAAGTACCACATTGGCACCCGCTTGCGCTAATTTTTGAGCTATCGCGGCACCAAAGCCGGCCCCTGCCCCAGTAATTAATGCCGTTTTGCCTTTTAACGATAATTGCTTGTTGATATCATAATTTTTTGACAAAGTTTTCCCCTTATAAAAGGTTGGAAACACCAACCTATCCCATGCAAATTTTGCTAAGAGTTTGCCGTAAATTGGTTAACGGAAAATGATATCTGCCAAAATAAGATGGACATTTAAATTAGTTTTAGGATATCGAATATTAATTGTATATCGCGTTAAACAGTTAGATAAACTATTTTCTTTATGGAGCAATGTGATTAATATACCAATAATCGCGAAGCAGTGACGTCATATAGTTTGACTTGTTTTTCTGCTTGTGTGTTATGGATTACGTTGAATAAATATAGGAAAAAACCGCATTAAATATATGAACCTTTTTAACCATAATGGGTTTATAGAATAAATATAGGATTTTCTATTTGTAATGAATAGAACCACTTCAACAACTGGTTAACCAATCAGGATAAGGTATTCTTCATGGCCCATGATAGTATTTCAATTCCTCCGTTTGATTGTATTGTATTTGGCGGCGCTGGTGATCTGGCCGAGCGCAAACTTATTCCCGCGCTTTATCACCGCCAACTTGTTGGCCAGTTATCGGAACCCGTGCGTATTATTGGTGCTTCACGAAGCGAGATGAGTGACGAGGAATATCGTCAATTTGCTGCCCAAGCCATTAAAACACATGTCGCTAAGGATGATATTAATCCTGAGCAGATCGAAAAATTTTTAAAGCGCCTTTCCTATGTGGCCGTCGACGCGACCAGCGATAAAGGTTGGGGCGATTTAAAGAAAAAAATCGAGGAAGCACCGGTTAATGTCCGCGCTTTTTATTTAGCCGTGGGGCCTGCGCTTTTTGGAGATATAGCAGTAAGACTTGGCAAAAATGGTCTAGTTACCAAGGATACGCGCATCATTGTTGAAAAGCCAATTGGTAAAAATCTTGAAACAGCGCGCGAGCTAAATGATGCAATCGGTCAAGTTTTTCAAGAAAACCAAATTTTCAGAATAGATCATTATCTTGGCAAGGAAACCGTACAAAACCTGATGGCTTTGCGCTTTGCCAATGCACTTTATGAACCATTATGGAATTCTAACCATATTGACCATGTCCAAATCACCGTTGCTGAATCGGTCGGGCTTGAGGGGCGGGCAGGCTATTATGATAAAGCTGGCGCTTTGCGCGATATGGTGCAAAACCACATGCTGCAATTATTATGCCTTGTTGCGATGGAACCTCCCTTTATCAATAGTGCCGATGCAGTGCGTGATGAAAAGCTAAAAGTTTTACGCGCATTACGCAAGGTTACTGACAAAAATGTGCAAACAGCCACCGTGCGTGGCCAATATATGGCTGGCGCTTCTGAAACCGGTCGCGCCGCTTCGTATTTAGAGGATCTTGGTAGCGATCAAAGCACGACAGAAACATTTGTCGCTTTGCGGGTTGATATTGATAATTGGCGTTGGGCAGGTACCCCTTTCTATTTACGTACGGGTAAAAGAATGACCAAGCGGGTGTCTGAAATTGTTGTCACTTTCAAGCCTATTCCCTATTCTATTTTTGGTGAAGACGCAGGTCCGGTTATGGCTAACCGTTTGGTTATCCGTTTACAGCCTGATGAGGGTGTCAAGCAATTTATGATGCTAAAAGATCCAGGTCCGGGCGGAATGCGTTTAAGACAAATACCCCTTGATATGAGCTTTGCTGATTCCTTTGCTGGCCGCAATCCTGATGCCTATGAGCGGCTATTGATGGATGTGATGCGCGGCAACCAAACTTTGTTCATGCGCCGCGATGAAGTAGAAGCGGCATGGAAATGGGTTGACCCAATTCTTGATGGATGGAATGAAACAAAACAACCTGCGCAAGGATATACGGCAGGTACGTGGGGGCCATCTGGTTCGATTGCTTTGATCGAGCGCGATGGTCGCACGTGGAATGATATGGATTGAGGCCCTTTTTATGATTGCATTACATATAGATCGCCATACTTTTGATCGACCAGAAGATCTTGCCCGTTCGCTTGCCGACCGTGTTGCAACCGAGCTTAGTTTGGCGATTAATGAACGCAACCAAGCAACACTTGCCGTTTCTGGCGGCGAAACACCAAAGTTGTTTTTCAATTATTTGTCTCAGATCGATATCCCTTGGGATAAGGTTACTATAACTTTGGTTGATGAGCGTTTTGTGGCTCCTGATAATATTCGTTCTAATGAACGGTTGGTGCGCCAACATTTATTGAAAAACTACGCGGAAAGAGCTCGATTTATCGGGCTTTATATGCGCTCAACCACAGCAGAACTAGCAGCTTTTTCAGCCGCAAGCCGCATAAATAATATTCCTCGTCCTTTCGATGTGGTTATTCTAGGCATGGGGCTTGATGGCCATACCGCGTCATTTTTCCCAGGTGGCGACCGCTTAAAGCAGGCAATTGATCCACAATCGCGTGCCCTTGTTGTGCCAATTCACGCAAGAGGGGCGGAAGAACCGCGCCTTACACTTACCTTACCGCTATTGATCGAGGCACATTTTATTGCCCTTCATATTGAAGGCGAGGCAAAGCTAGAAAAATTCGAACAAGCTTTAGAACTTGGAGAAGCGGCTGAAATACCTGTACGTGCAGTATTGCGCAATGCTGCAACGCCAGTGCAGCTCTTCTGGTCGCCATCCACTGAAAAGGGAGAGCGCAACCCCTATCTTGCTGCTGAAAGCTATTTTGAAATGATTGAAGTGCGTGAGCAAATCGTTGAAAGTGAAGTACAACTAGATATTGAGGACTTCCTTCCAGAATTGCCACTTGGCAATGGCGATCATAATCAGCAGCAATAAATATTAATGATAAAGATAAGCCGTTTAATTTTAAAACTACTTGTTGGTTAAAATTTAAACGGCTTATCATTATTGGAAGTGGCCTTTTAACTCAAATCCTGCAAGTCTCCAGCTAAATGCTTTAGCTAGAATTTAGTATGCTTTAGGTGCAGAACGATTAATTCAATAAAACAAGCACAATAAACAGCAAAAATATATAATTTTGAGATAATGAGTAAAGCAAAAAGTGGCTGGTGTATCGGTTTAAGCTTTACAACATGTTAGATAATAGCTGTTTTTGTGTCCTTTCAGGATATAAGTAAATTTTCGCGATAACTTTGTTAAAAAGCCTTGGAAATATTGGTGTTTTCGGTGTCTGTTTCCCCAATATCATAAAAATTTCTTCATATTCTTTCGTTCAAATGAATATGCCCTACCCCTAGTTATTTTCTTAGTTACTCCTCCTTTATTTATGTATCAATTTTCAACCTGTATTATTGTGAAATGTAAAATTTTCATTTGAGACCATCTTCATTACATAGTGAAAAAAAACGTGTTGGCTTTTTTGCTGATTTTATAATTTTTTCCATATTTTGTTTATCATTATTGTAATATCTATTGCCATACTTGGCGGTTGATCGGTTATTTTCTGCCAATTTTTTTGTTTTTATTCTTTTGGTATAAGGTGGCTTTTTATAGTATCTCGTTGATTTTTTGTGCTTTTTAAAGGTTTTTAAAAAATAATAAAATTAAAAACCGCATTGATCCATCAATATGTTTTATTTGCCACTCTATACAAGGCTGGTTATGGTCAATCGGGTTTTATGAAATATTATTCTTTGAATTAGCTGGTTTTACAGCTATTATAATATAGCACTCCATGCGCTTTATTTTGCATCATAAATCGGGAAAAGGAGAGCATATGCTGATTAAACGCAACACTTCTATACCTCTGCCATATTTGTATAGCCATATGTCTAATAAGGAATATGGAATGGTAGAGTGAATGATGGGTGGCTTATTGGTTTTGAAGGCTTTTGAAGGGCATGAATATGCGTTTTTTGAAAGAAGATAAACAATAGGATAAGCTATGTTTTCTTCCTAAGAAGTCGAAAATACTTTGGAATATGTCTTTGCAAGCGTATAATGATTGAGCGTTTACAAGGGTTTAAAATACGGTCTTAATCGCCTTTTTGGGCATAGGGATAGCGATTTATGGTAAAAAACATTGTATCGGGCAATTGGTTTCATTTTGGACAAGAAAATTGGCAAAGCCAGAAATTGGCAGCGCGTCCTATTCGCGCAGTCTATAAATCTGCCAGTCAATTGCGCGAGCTTGCCAATGAGATGGCAGGGCATGAGCCTATTGCCTTGCCTGAATATGATCCTTTTATTTTTGGCGCTCGCCTGTCAGAAGATTCTAAAATTATACTTTATGTCTTCCGCGCGACTGATGCGGCAGCACGTAATAATGAAACTGTAACACCTGCAGCACAATGGCTGCTTGATAATCATTATACCATTGATAAAGCTATTCAACAAACAAGACGCGATTTTCCACGCGGCTTTTTAAAGCAATTGCCAGCCTATGGCGATAATGACAAAATTGCCCGCATTTTCGCAATGGCTTGGCTTTATGTTGCCCATACAGATAGTAACTTTTCTCTTGAAACCTTGACTGAAATGGTAGAGGGCTATCAAGAAAAAGAGCCATTACGTATTGGTGAATTATGGGCTTTGCCATCAGCGATCCGCTTTTTATTGATTGATAATGCTCGCCGTCTTTGCTTGCGTATTGAAAAAGCCCGCCAAATGCGTTTTAACGCCAATGAAGTGGCCGATAAAATTATTGCCATGGGTGAGGAAGACGACGTTAACGAACTTTTCGCTGGTTATCGCGAATTTTTGGGGGATACAAGTTTTGCCGCCCATTTGCTCAACCGTTTACGCGGAGCATCGGTAGATTGCAGCCGTGCCTTGACCTTGATTGATGACGAGTTAAGCAGACAAAATATTGACAGCGAAACAATCATGGTCAATGAGCACAGCCGGCAAGCAACGGGCGGCGTGACCATGGGCAACGTCATTAAGTCTTTGAAAGCTATTGATGACGTTGATTGGACGTCATGGTTTGAAAGCGTTAGCCATGTTGACTTTTTGCTGCGCAATAATAGTGATTTTTCACAAGTTGATTTTCATTCGCGTAATAATTACCGCAGAATTATTGAAAAGCTTGCCCGTCGTTCGCCCAATGATGAATTAACGGTTACCCGCAAGGCATTAGAGCTTGCCGATGAAACACGCAGCGAGGAAAATGTCAAAGCAAATCCTGCTATTCGCTCGCTTGCTTGGTTTTTAGTGGGTGAGGGGCGTAGCGGTCTTGAAAAAAGATGCGATTATGAGCCGACATTCAACGATAAATTTATGCGATTTTTCAAAGGTCTTGGCATATGGAATATTGCTGTCCCAGTTACCATCCTTACTCTGGTTTTGTTGGCAATTGTCTATTGTTGTTTGCATCTTTTAGGGCTGCCGCAAAGCTTTGCTTTACTCTTTACCGCTTTTGCAATTTTCCCATCAATGGATATTGCTTCCGCCCTTTATAACCTACTCATTTCATGGACGGTGGAACCCAACCGCCTTATTGGTTACGAGTATAAGGATGGTATTCCTGAAGATGCGCGCACCTTAGTTGTGGTGCCAACCATGATCAATTCGCGCGATAGCGTTGATGAACAGGTGCGTAATCTTGAAGTGCATTATTTAAATAACCCCAATGGTGCAATTGGCTTTGTGTTGTTAAGCGACTGGCCCGATGCCAAAGAAGAAGAAACCAAGGAAGATCTTGATCTTCTTGATTATGCCCGCGATGCTATTGCCAAATTAAACCACCATTATTTTGGTGATAATGTACCGCAATTCTTCATTTTACACCGCCGCCGCTTATATAATAAAAGCGAAGGTTGCTTCATGGGCTGGGAGCGTAAGCGCGGCAAGCTGCATGAGCTTAATCTTTTATTGCGCGGCGATCAAGATACGTCCTTTTTCCCAGTTGATCCCAATTTACCACGCAATGTGCGTTATATCATGACACTTGATTCCGATACGCGTTTAACGCCGGATTCGGTTACCTTGATGGTGGGTAAATTATCCCATCCAATCAATCGCCCCGTTCATGATCCAAAGACTAATAATGTTATTGCTGGTTATGGTATTTTGCAACCACGGGTAACACCATCACTCACCACAGGTGAAGAAGCATCGTTCTTACAACGTGTATTTTCGCTAAATCGTGGTATTGACCCTTATGTTTTTGCAGTTTCCGATACGTATCAGGATTTGCTCGGTGAGGGTAGTTTTACTGGTAAAGGTCTTTATGACATTGATGCCTTTGAGCGCGCTATGGATGGCCGCATTGATGAAAATGCTGTTCTAAGTCACGACTTGCTTGAAGGTGGTTATGCACGTGCGGCTCTTGTTACCGATGTTGAAGTGATTGAGGACTATCCAACCGCCTATCAGGTTGATGCTGCCCGTCATCACCGTTGGGTGCGTGGCGATTGGCAACTTTTACCTTATTTGTTTAAAAATCGTGGTATCAGCCTTATCACGCGTTGGAAAATGCAGGATAATCTGCGCAGATCATTAACACCGCTTTTATGGTGTGCTGCCTCGATCGCTGGTTGGTGCTTAATGCCGCTTTCAATAGCTTTGATATGGCAAGCATTTTTGCTTATTGGCATGTTTATTGCGCCAACTTTGGGTGTTTTGCGTAATATGCTATCGATCAATCGCGATTATTCAATCCGTGGTCATTTACAAGCGGTCATAACCAGCATTTCATCAAATACCGCAGAAGCTACTTTACGATTAACCTTTATTGCCCATACCGCTTATTACATGGTCGATGCAATAATTCGCACTCTTTACAGGCTCGGTATTTCTCATCAAAATTTATTGGAATGGCGCTCATCGGCTGCAACTAAATCTGGGCCAAATACCTTAATTTCCTATATTGGTCTTATGTGGCCAGCCAGCATTATTGGTCTTATTGCTATCGCCTTACCAATTATACTAACCGCTCCAGCTGCATTATTGGCTTTACCTTTTGGTTTTGTTTGGTTTTTTTCACCTTTTATCGCTTGGATTGTTAGCCGCTCGGCTGCTGTACAAGATTCGCTGGAACTTCATGCCAGTGACAAAGCGGAACTTCGTCGCATTGCGCGGCGCACTTGGCTTTATTATGAAACATTTGCTAATGAGGAAAATAATTTTCTTCCCCCTGATAATTTTCAAGAAGAGCCAGAACCAATTGTTGCCAAGCGCACCTCGCCTACTAATATTGGCGTTTATTTGCTAGCTATTGTTTCAGCCCGTGATTTTGGTTGGATTAGTTTTAGTGATACTTTGCGCCGCCTTGAGCTTTCGCTTGCGACCCTTGACAAGTTAGAAAAATATCAAGGCCACCTTTATAACTGGTATGAAACCGATAGTTTGCGGCCATTATTGCCGCTTTATGTTTCAACCGTCGATTCTGGCAATCTTGCCGGTCATTTGGTCACCCTGTCATCGGCGTTGCGGTCTTGGGCAGAAGCGCCCGCCGTTTATGTACAAACCGATTTTGCTGGCCTTAATGATGTTAATGATATTATTGAAGAGGCCTTGGCGGAAATCCCCAATGATCGGCGTGTTTTACGCCCATTACGTGCGCGTATTTTTGAGCGTACGCAAAACTTCCGCCGTGCCGTTTTCCAACTATTGAGTGAACCAGAAACCGCGACCTTCCGCATTCATGATATTAGCCTCATGGCAAGTGATATTGCAAAATTGGTACGCGAACTTGACAATGAATTGCATAGTAGCCGCTCTGCGCAGGCCCTAGCTTGGGCCGAGCGTTTGTTAGATACGTGTGCCGCTCATGAGCTGGATATAACCGGTGACCATGATAGCGATTTCTTGCGCGCGCATTTACTGCGTCTTGCCGAGCAAGCGCGCCAATATGCCTTTGATATGAAATTTGATTTCCTTGAGCGCAAGGAACGTCGTTTATTGTCGATTGGCTACCGCGTTCAAGAAAATGAGCTTGATGAAAGCTGCTATGACTTGCTTGCCTCGGAAGCACGGCTTTCAAGCCTATTTGCTATTGCTAAGGGGGATCTTAAGGTTGAACATTGGTTCCGTCTTGGTCGTTTGCTTGTACCCGTTGGTTGGAAAGGCGCTTTGCTATCCTGGTCAGGCTCGATGTTTGAATATTTGATGCCACCCTTGGTGATGCGTGAGCCGCTTGGCTCGCTGCTTGACCAGACTAACCGTCTTGTTGTGCGTGAGCAAATTCGCTATGCGCGCGAACGCTCGCTACCTTGGGGCATATCGGAAGCGGCATTTAATGCGCGCGACCAGCAGATGAACTATCAATATGGCCCCTTTGGTGTACCAAGTCTTGGCCTTAAGCGCGGCCTATCGCGTAATGCAGTCATTGCCCCTTATGCAAGCCTATTAGCTGCGCAATATAGCCCAAGTGAAGCGGTTAGCAATTTGCGCAATTTGCGCAAAATTGGTGCTTTAGGACAATATGGCTTTTATGATGCGGTTGATTTTACTCCTGCGCGTGTACCAGAGGGTAAGCATTGTGCAATAGTGCATAATTATTATGCCCACCATCACGGAATGTCTATTCTTGCCATATCCAATGTCATTTTTGATGGCATTATGCGCGAGCGTTTCCATTCTGATCCGGTGATTGAAGCAACAGAGCTTTTATTACAAGAAAAAGCACCGCGTGAAATCCCCGTTGTCCATGCTAAAACTGCAAATCCAATGCGCTCCGATGCGGGCGGCTTTGAAGATGCGCCCATGCGTATTATCAACGATCCATTGGCGGCAGCGCGTGAAACCTTATTATTATCCAATGGCAGCTATAATGTCATGCTCACTTCAAAGGGCGCAGGCTATAGCCGTTGGAATGATGTAATGGTGACCCGTTTTGAAGCTGATAGCGCGCAAGACCAACAAGGCACTTTCTTATTCCTACGTGATGTGTCAACTGGTCGGTGGTGGTCGGCAACCAGTGAGCCAACCCGTGTGAGTGAGGAAGATTGTCTTTGTGTCTTCACCGCTGAAAAAGCGGAATATCATAAAACTGTTGATGGCATAAAATCAACCGTTGAAGTGATTGTTGCTTCAGAAGGCGATGGCGAGGGCAGGCGGATCGAACTTATCAATACCACTGGCAAAGATCGCATTATCGAGATTACCTCTTATGGCGAACTTGTTTTAACAACCGCAGATAATGATGCTGCCCATCCGGTTTTCTCTCGGATGTTTGTTGAAACTGAAATTGCCGATGACGGCGCAACCATTTTTGCCCATCGCCGCAAGCGTAGCCCCAATGATCGTGATATTTATGTAAGTCATTTTGTTACCGATGCAGCAGGTGCTATCCGCGAGGCGGAAGCTGAAACAGATCGTGCTGCCTTTATCGGCCGTGGTAGAACCATCTGGCGACCAATTATTTTTGATCGTGATAAGACATTTGCAGGCTCATCAGGCTGTGTACTTGACCCTATTGCTGCTATTCGCTGCAAGGTGCGCGTGCCTGCCCACAAAAAAATTGATCTCGTCTTTTGGACACTTGTTGCCGATAATCGTGAAAAGCTAGATAATAACATTGCTTATTATCGCCAACCCAATGCCTTCCCGCGTGAATTTGCTGTGGCTTGGACACGCTCGCAAGTGACTTTATATCAAGTTGGCATTACACCAAAGCAAGCTCTCGATTTCCAAAAATATGCCGGCTATCTTATCTATCCTGAGCGGCCTTGGCTTCCATCAGAGCGCATTGCAACGGGGCTTGGTAAACAATCTGATCTTTGGCCAATGTCAATATCGGGTGACTATCCAATTTTCGTTTTACGCATTAGCAATGAGACTGATATTGGCATTTTACAAAGTCTGTTACGCGCCCATGAATTTTGGCGCACACGCGGTTTGATTGTTGATTGTGTTGTGTTAAATGAGCGTGCTTTTTCTTATGCTCAAGATACACAGCGCGCTATTGATTGGATGTGTGAAGGGTACCGTAATCGCTCGAATGATAGTAATGGAAAGCCCCATATCTTTACCATTCGGCGCGATCAAATTAGTGATGCAAGTTTTGATACTTTACTTAGCAGCGCTCGCATTGTTCTTCATGCCGCTAATGGTACCTTGGCAGAACAGCTAAAGCGCATGGAAAGCATTGCCAATGATCCAAGCAATGGTAAGCTTTCAAATAGTATAGGGAATGACAAAGCATTAGGTAAATCTACGCCACATAATAGCCTGATCATTGCCAATACCAGCGATGAAGCAAGTTTGATTGATAAAGAAGCCAATATAAAACCAAAGGCAACGGCCATCGGCCTTATTAGTAAGGTTGATGATCGCCGTTTTGCCAATGGCAAGGATTTGCAATTCTGGAATAATTATGGTGGCTTTGATACAGATGGTAGCTATGTCACGCGTCTTATTGGTGCTAATACCACCCCTCATCCTTGGATCAATGTCATTAGCAATGAGCATTTTGGCATGCATGTCTCAAGCGAAGGTTCAAGTTTTACTTGGGCTGGTAATAGCCGCGACTATCAATTGACGCGCTGGGCGAATGATCCAGTTTCGAACCGTCCTGGTGAAGCGCTCTATATTGTTGATCGTGATAGTTTGCGTAGCTTCTCTCCGGTATCTGCAGTGGAGCGTGATCATAATGTGGTTTATGAAGCGCGCCACGGGCAGGGCTATTCGCAATTCTCGTCAACCCATGACAAGGTGGATTACCAGTTAACCCATATTGTTGACCCCGTTAATCCGGTAAAATTGTCAAGATTGACGATTAAAAACAACTCAACCACGAAAAAGCGCTTACGGCTTTATCATTATACCGAATGGGTTTTGGGATCAGTACGCGCTAAAAATGCACCTTTCATTGTACCAACCCATGATAAGGCGCGCGGAGCTTTATTTGTACGCAATCCTTATCAAACCGAAAAGGCTGATCTTGCCAGTTTTGTTGCCGCCTCCATTAAGCCAAGCAGTGTCAGTGCAGACCGTAATGAGTTTATCGGCCCATTAGGGGTAATTGAGCATCCGCAAGCTATACGCGATGCAAAAGACCTTTCTAATCGTGTTGAAGCTGGACTTGATCCTTGTAGCGCTTTAGCAATTGATATTGAAATTGCACCAAGTGAAACGAAAGAGGTAATTTTTTATCTTGGTAATGGCAATAATATTGATCAGGCAAAAGTTGTTTTGGATGAAGCCAAAAAGTCAAATTTTGCGGATCTATTGGCCAAGCAAAAGCAATTCTGGCGCGATTTTACCGCACCTTTACAGGTAAAAACGCCAGATCCTTCTTTTGATCTAATGGTCAATCATTGGTTGCCTTATCAAGCCTATGCTTGTCGTATTATGGCGCGGGCTGCTTTTTATCAAGCAAGTGGTGCGTTTGGGTTTCGCGATCAGCTGCAGGATACCTTATCCATGCTGTTGCTCGAGCCAAACCTTGCAAGTGAGCAATTAATCAATGCCGCATCTCGTCAATTTAAAGAAGGTGATGTTCAGCATTGGTGGTTGCCGCAATCTGGATCAGGGGTACGCACGCTTATTTCAGATGATGTGGTATGGCTTGGCTATGGCGTATCGCTTTATGTTAAAGTGACAGGCAATAGCGATATTCTAGACCAAAAAATCGCCTTTATCGAAGGGGAATTGTTAAATGAAGGTCAGCATGATTCCTATTTCACACCAGAGCGCTCAGGGTTAAGTGTTTCGCTCTATGATCATTGCGCTTTGGCACTTGATTTAGCGATAAAACGAACTGGCGAAAATGGTTTGCCTCTCATGCTCGGCGGCGACTGGAATGACGGCATGAATCTTGTCGGCGTTGAAGGCAAGGGCGAAAGCGTTTGGCTTGGCTGGTTCCTTTGTGCCACTTTGCAACAATTTATACCTCTTGCCAAAGCACGCGGCGATGAAGCCCATGTCAATGCTTGGAATAGTCATATTGAACATTTAACCAAAGCCTTGCATGATAATGCATGGGATGGCGAATGGTATCGTCGTGGCTTTTATGATAATGGCGCACCGCTTGGTTCGCATTTGAGCGATGAATGTAAAATTGATACCATTGCCCAATCATGGAGTGTTTTGTCAGGTGTTGCCGCATCTGATCGCCAAGAACAAGCTATGGCATCTATGCTTGAACATCTACTTGATGAAGAAGGCGGCCTTATCCGTTTATTTTGGCCACCTTTTGATAAAACCGTACAAGAACCGGGCTATATTAAAGGCTATCCACCTGGCGTTCGCGAAAATGGTGGCCAGTACACCCATGGCGCTTTATGGAGCATTTTGGCACTTGCAAAAATGGGCAAAGCCGATGACGCCTATAAAGTCTTTTCCATGGTCAATCCCATCAGTCATGGCCAAAAGCCTGAAATCTACAAGGTTGAGCCTTATGCTATTGCGGCTGATATTTATTCTGTCGAGCCGTGGCGAGGGCAGGGGGGTTGGACGTGGTATACGGGGTCTGCTGGCTGGTTCTATCGCGCTGCAACCGAGGCTATTTTGGGTATTCGTAAAGAGGCTGACCGGCTTTATATCAATCCATCTATTCCAAGTGATTGGAAACAGTTTAAGATTGATTATAAAAATGGTGATGCCATTTACCACATCACGGTTACACCAAAGGGTAGCGAGTTAAAAATCCGCGTTAATGACGAGGAAATCGCAGTTGACGAAGGTTTACAACTCGAGGAAAATGGCGAATTTACGGTGAATGTCACCATTCCAAAGCCATAAATATAATATGATAATAATCTGGTGATGGATAGAATTTTCATCACCAGATGAAATAAAATTACAAGCTTTGTCATTTTAAATTGGTGGGCTTAATCGTTTTTCGTTTTTTTAAATTGGCAGTTAAATGTTTCTTTGCTTTGGAAATTAATTCGGTCTTTAATCTTGCTAATATTTATGGCACCTTAAAATCGATTGGCCAAAAAATAAAGATGATAAAACTTTTATATTTTTGCCTTAACGTCAGCTAGGTTCAATATTTTCAGCAATGCCCAAATAAGTTATAAAGGATTTTTATATGCTTATACAAAAGGTTATGTTTAAATATCGCCTTATTATTTTGCTGATATTTCCGTTCTATATAAATTCAGCTTTTTCTCAAGACAATATTTCTCTTCATCTAACGCATAGTCACATACGCAGTGATTACCTTGATGAATTTATAAGCTGCTTGAATAAAAATAATTTAAATATTTTTAAGTCTGCACCCAAAAATCCTGATTTTCTAATATTTTTCGATAAAGAAGATAAATTATATAAATATTATAAATCATCAATACAAATTAATTTTTATGATGCATATCGAAATGATAATTCAATAAATGAAGATATTATATTATTTTATTATATTGATATAAATAAAAGGCAATTTAAAAAATATTTAATAAAAACAAAAATAGGATTCTGCAGCTAAAAAGAAGTTATGATATTAATATTACTTATCATAATAATAATGCTTTAATTTTGCTGACAAGTTTGAGCGATATTGTAGTTGATAATAAATGGATAGGGATAAACCTTGCGGAAGAAAATAATAAATATTTAGATGCGGTAAATACTATCAAAAATCATTGTCTAAAATGAAGAAATAAAAATAAAATTGCTGTAATAAATTGCGATTATGTCGCCTATGATGGCAAATTTCTGCCCTTTCACGCTTGGGCGTGATTTCCTATGACTGCTATTGAAGCTATTGAAATATTTAACTCTCCTTGTGCTTATTTTTTTGCAAAAATTCCTCATATTTTCTGGGTCAAATTAATGGGGCCTAACCCTTGGCAAGGGTTTTAGGCTGGAATTGGGCTATTTAAAAAAGATCTTGCAATTCATATTTAAAACCATTAATGACTGATGGTCATTTATAATATGGCGATTAGTTAGGTTATGTCTATTTAGTCTTCATGGGGTAGTACGTTCGAAATTGTTTGATTGTGTGCAGTGTAGATCAGTCAAATGGCGATCAACTTTGCTGCCAAAAATTTAGGTCTTGGACCGAGATGTTTAATGAGTTGATAGGATATTTCATGCGTGTGAAAAACGGTGACCAGCACAAGCAAGCAATTATTGCGGCAGCAACGCATTTATTTAGCGGGCGTAGCGTAAAAGATGTTTCCATTGATGACATAGTAAAAACTGCAGGAATAGCTAAGGGGACCTTTTATTTATATTTTACATCGAAAAAGGCTCTGCTTAGCCATTTGGCTGAGGATTGGGTGGGCAAGATGGTAAGCAAAGTAAACGAGATTGCAGCAAGGACTGACATGAGCGCCTTCCAGCTTTTTATTGTTGCATTTTTTTCCTTAAAAGAAATCGAGAATGATCAACCTTATCTCCATGCTGCATTGGATACGGCTAATAATATTGACCTTCATGAGCAGATCAATATCGCCTGGGTCAAACAGATAGGCGTAGCGCTTGCCCCATTGATAGAACGTGGCTGTTGCGAAGGGGATTTTGATGTCGAAGATGCCTTGTCGACGATTCAATTCATTCTGGCTGGTCAAGCTTATTTACTTGGTAATAAGCAGTTTTCATGGAGTGAAGCCGAATGTCAAGCGCATTTTATTGCCGTTTTAAAATTGGCGGAGCGTGCGCTGGGGGTAAAACAGGGCCGCTTGCTTGAGGCCTTTTTAGGCAATGATTTATATCAAAAGAAAGATTAACAAGTGTCCAATCAAAAAAATATTTTACAGCTATTTTCACATCCATGGCAGTTTTATATGATTGTCACAATAGGCTGCTTTGCTCTTTGGTTTACCGCCGCTTGGTTAAGCCATCTTGAAGCAAAATCCTATTGGGTGCCCATTACCATTTTACAATTTGCTGGGCTGATTTTTCCGTTTTTTATATCTTGGCTAATGATACGGAAAAAGACCTTTTTAAAATTAGATTTTTATACTCGTTTAACGCGGTTTTCAAAGTTGCAATTAAAGGCTTGCTTTATTGCGATTATTATCATGTTTGGTAGTATTTTGGGTGCAACGACCATATCCTTATTTTTAGGCTATAGCCCAAGCCAGTTTTTATTGTCAGATCATGCTTCCTTTAGTGCTGGCATTTTTTCAGGCTGGGTTGCATTACTGATTGCGCCAATTATTGAGGAGTTAAGCTGGCACAGCTATGGCACTGATTGCTTGCGTCGCAGTTTCAATATGTTTTGGACTTCGATTATTTTTGCGGTTTATTGGGTGTTTTGGCATATGCCACTTGGCTTCATTGTAAATTATTACCAAGCCAATCTGATAGACGAGGGCTGGCAATATAGTTTGAATTTTGCCGTTAGCTTACTGCCTTTTGTACTTATTATGAATTGGCTTTATTATAGCGCGCGCCGTAGTATTATTGTTGCCATAGTTTTTCATCTTTGTGCAAGTGTTGCCAATGAATTGTTTCAAACTCATCCTGATACAAAAATCATCCAAACTGTGCTTTTGCTTATCTTAACCATTGGATTGCTATATCGTTATCCGCGCATTTTCTTTACAAAATAATGGCTGCGATAAAATCATATTATACCATTTTTCGTTTTTTACATGTGTTTTCCGCTGATTGCAAATATAGGCAGCATGCTGTGCCTCAACCAACTAGGATGAAACCAAAAACGATCATTAAACATTTTCAATCATGTGGGTTATTTAAAAAAAACTCACATGATTACATAATTTGAAAAACAAATGTAAAAGAAAAAAGTGGCGCACCCGAAGAGATTCGAACTCCTGACCCCCAGATTCGTAGTCTGGTGCTCTATCCAGCTGAGCTACGGGTGCATGCCGTTGCAACGTCACTGCGTTGCGCTTGCCGGTGTCTAAAGGTTTCAAATGACAATTGCAAGCCTAAATTTGAAAAAAAAACAATTTTTTATAGACTATTTTATAAGGTGTTGATTTTAATGCGATTTATTTTCATCAAAAATAAAGGTAGCGGAGATGATTAAGCGGTTTTTTTCGCACCATACCATTTTGACAGATTATCCATCGCCATGGGGATGCGAATCCTAAAATGTGTTCCTGGCTCACCATCATCAACAAGCTCAATTGTTCCGCCATGGGCCCGCACCAATTCAAGACAAATTGCTAAACCTAAGCCAGTCCCACCGTGCCCTGTACTGCTATCAAAGGGCGTAAAAAGATGTTCTTTGGCTTTTGCAGGTAATCCTGGCCCATTATCAATAATATCAAGGATAGCTGACTTATTTTCATAGTAAGCGCTAACCGTAATGTCACGCGACTTATCCTTTTCCATTTCTGCCGGCGAGGTCATGGCTTGCACGGCATTGCGAAACAGATTGGTAAGAATACGGTTGAGCTGTTCGCTATCAACTAGCATTTCAAAATCTTCAGGGACTTTATTATGAATATTTACCAATTCTCTACCCGATATGGCAAGGTTTTCCTTTATATCGTTAACAAGCCCATGCAAGGATAATAATTGCAAATTGGGTCTTTGCTCCTGCATTCGCCCATAGGCCATAATGCTTTGTGTATAATTGATTGCCCGATCAATGGTGTGGATCAATTTAGGTGTTAGGCGTTTGCTTAGCGGATCATTAACCTCGGCCAAATGGTCCGAAATTAGCTGAGCTGAGGCTAGAATATTGCGCATATCATGATTAATCTTGGATACTGCAAGGCCAAGATTAGCAAGATGTTTTTGCCGCACGTAATTTTGCTGCAATTCAACTTCAATGTCTGCAAGGCGCCGTTGCGCTACCCCCATTTCATCACGGCGCTTTTCTGGCACAATGATACGGTTTGGATTTTCAGGTTCGGCCACAAAGTCCAGCATGTGTAAATAGATCGCCCGCAAAGGGCGCACCAATAATTCATAGACAATGAGATAAATAATTGTTGTGGCGACAATGGCAATAGTTAAAGAAATTATCGCAAATTTCCATGTAAAACGCAGCATTTCTTCACGCAATTCGCTATTGGTGAAGGTCATAGAAAATACCTGATTATTATCGTCGGTGCGCGCAAAAAGACGAATAATTTTAGGCGTATTAGAAAAAAGAGTTGTCAGGCCACTAATAACTAACTCTGTTTCACTATATTTATTAAGATCAATATTTTGGTCTATTGAATATTCTTGCCCATTAAGCCTTATAGCCACAATAGAACCGTCATCACGAGTTACGGTCAAAGCAAGGGCTTTCGTTGCCGAAAGAACCCTATGCTGTAACTCGTGATCAAGGACAATTCTTTCTTCATTGAGTAAAACATAAGATAGCGCCATAGCTGATTTGGTCTGATTTTCAAGCCAGCGGCTTTGCATATTAGCAATGGAGGGAATAAAAGCCAAAATTTCAGTAATGAGAACTGAAAGCACCATTAAAAGCAATAAGCGTGTGCGAATGCGCGAAAAAAACGGAATTTTATTTTCATGGGCGGCGTGAAAATTTAATGATGCAACCTGACTGGCCGATTTTTTTTGGCTTGACATATTTATGTCAATAGTCGCGGTTTCATTAGTATTTAATATCATGAAAATTAATCCAAATAAATGATAGCTTTGCTTATAATCAGTTTTATCGGGCGGCGAAATATAGAGGGCACCAAGAAAAGTTGGTTTTCCGCTAAACTGGCTTCATTACCAAAATTTAACTGGCGCTTGTGTTGATTATGACACATTAAAGTGATCAGAACAAATCGCAATACCCGTTTTTTGTTTGGAAATGATTTTGACTTTATGCAATAATTTTGCCCCTTAAATTTCATCTTGAGTGGAGTGCAGCGCGAAGTGAAGGCAAGTCATTGAATAGATTGTTGTATTTTAAGAATGTCTTTTTTGTCAATCTATTGCATGCAGCCCTAATGATTTTAAGGCAAAGTATTTAAACCAATAAATTATCCCATTGGCTTTATCAAAAGGTCATTATTAAAAGAGCATTTTTAAAACAGGAGATAAATGATTATGATTCTTTTAAAGGCAATAATATCGAAGTGATCTAAACTAGCTCATATAGTCGTGTATTTTGTAAACATTAAAATTATTTAACTTGATGATTAAAGGTATCTTTACCAAAAATATGTCAAACCATATTGAAATATGATCAGAAAGGCAATTTAAATTTTTCGGAATTTATTTAAATAAAACAATGGGCTAAATCCCGTTTTACTTTATAACTTTTGATTGATGACTTTAAATAAAAACCGACTAAAAACACTAAAACCTAAGTAACTGGCTTCTTGTCATATGGCCGCATTAAAATTGCATAATATTAATACCTATTCGAGCATTTTCACATCAAACGAAACATTGTCACACGCAAACTGAAAATTTCAATGCTGCTTGAATGCATTATTTGAACATATAAAATCAAAGGGCTGAATGGATGAAAATTGGCAAAACCATAATAACGGTTGCCGCTTTAGGTACAGTTAGTGCCTTAGCATCATTAATGGCGATGCCGCTTTTTACCACGTCAGTTATGGCGCAAAACCCTAACCAAAAAGCAGGTGCTGGCAATGCCACTGCGCTTGTGGTGGTGGAGCCCGCCAAAAAAGAAATCATAAATGATCATTTAAGCGCTATTGGCACAAGCCGCGCTGATCAAACAGTTGCAGTTACGCCATGGTCGGCAGGAACGCTTGAAAAATTCTTTGTTAAAGCCGGGCAAAATGTCAAGATCAATGATCCAATTGCCAAACTCGACTCGGATAATGAGGAAATTGCCCTTGAACAAGCCAAGGTGCAGCTAGAAGATGCAAAGCAGGCTTATGAGCGTATTATCCGCTTGCGCGAAACGCAAACCGTATCGCAAGTACAAGAAATTAGCGGCAAGCTTGCACTTGCCAAAGCAGAGTTATCGGTCAAAGATGCTCAATTAACTCTGGAAAGGCGCACTATTCGCGCACCAATTAATGGCATGGTTGGTATTTTACCGATTGACGCAGGTAATTATGTCACCACAGCAACAACAATCGCCAATATTGATAACCGTAGTAAGATATTGGTCGATATTTGGGTACCAGAACGCTATGCGCCATCAATTGAAATTGGTCAATCGATCAGTGCAAAATCTATTGCACGCCCAGGTGACCAGCCCTTTATTGGCACCGTTAGTGCTATTGACAGCAAAATTGATGAGGCAAGTCGCACCTTGCGGGTGCGCTCAGAGATTTTAAACAAGAATGATGTCTTGCGCGGCGGCATGTCCTTTGAGGTAAGCCTCACTTTTCCCGGTGATCCCTATGCCAGTGTTAATCCCCTTGCCATTCAATGGAGTGGTTCAGGAGCTTATGTTTGGCGAATTAAAGATAATAAAGCCTTTAAAACTCCTGTATCAATCATTCAGCGCAATTCTAATAATGTATTGGTCAATGGCGGAATTGAAGCGGGGGATAATATTGTTATCCAAGGCGTGCAGTCACTGCGCGAGGGTATAGAAGTGCGCTTTGATAATCCGCAAGCAAGTGGTACACAAGCTGATAATAATAGACAAGAGCCAACCACTAAGGGCGATAAAGAAGCCAAAGCGGATGGTACCAATGCAAAATAACAATTCCCTTGATAAAGATGGCATGAGCGAAACAAAAAAGCCAAAGACAACCAGCAAGGGTGGCTTTGTTAATCTATTCATTCGCCGGCCAGTTTTCGCCTTTGTTGTTAATGCCCTGATTGTTGTTGCGGGTCTTGCAGCCCTTTCTGGTGTTGATATTCGCGAATTGCCCGATGTTGACCGCCCTGCGGTTACTGTTGCAACAGATTTTACTGGTGCATCTGCTGAAACCATTGACCGTGAAATTACCCAAGTTTTAGAAGATGCTGTGGCGCGCGTTACAGGCGTTAAGACCATTTCATCGCGTTCATCCTTTGCGCGCAGTCGCGTGACGGTAGAATTTAATGATGGTGTTGATCTTAATGTAGCAGCAGCGGATATTCGTGATGCCATTTCGCGCGTTACCAATGATCTGCCGGAAGCCGCGGACGCATCACGCATCATTAAGGCGGATTCCAATGCCGATGCAGTAATGCGCCTTGCTGTGATGTCTGATAGAATGAGCGTTGATGATTTAACCGTTCTTGCCGACGATCAGATTGCTGATACGCTTTCTGCTGTTGCTGGCGTTGCCGATGTGCAAATGTTTGGTGATCGGGATAAGATTTTCCGCATTGATATTGATCAGGCACGCCTTGCCAGTTACGGTTTGACGGTTGGTAATATTACCACAACCTTGTCAGATATGGCGCTTGACGCTCCAGCTGGATCATTGCGCAGTTCTGACCAATCCTTGGTGGTGCGTGCAACGGCTAATCTTTCAACGCCGCAAGCTTTTGAAAATGTTTATATTACCCCCAAAATTCGCATTGGCGATGTTGCCAATGTTACCTTAGGGCCTGATGTTGAAACGTCAATTGTGAATGCCAATGGTCGTTCTGCCGTTGGGCTTGGTATTATCCGGCAAGCGCAATCTAATACTTTTGATATTTCTAAGGGCATTACGCAGGCAGTTGCAGAGCTCAACAAAACCTTGCCTGATGGCGTTGAAGTGCGCATCACCAGTGATGATGCCAATTTCATCAAAGGCGCAATTCATGAGGTTGAAATTGCCTTGATCGTTGCCATTCTTGGCGTCATCGTGGTTATTTTCTTATTTCTTTGGGATGTTCGGGCAACGCTTATTCCAGCCTTATCAATTCCCGTTGCACTTATCGGTACTATTGCCGCTATTTATTTAGTCGGTTTTTCCATCAATATTTTAACCTTGCTGGCACTGGTACTGGCAACGGGGCTTGTGGTTGATGATGCGATTGTGGTGTTAGAAAATATTGTTCGCCGCCGTAATATGGGCATCGGTCCACGTGCGGCTTCAGTTTTGGGTACTAATGAAGTGTTTTTTGCCGTTGTCGCAACCACTCTTACCCTTGCTGCGGTATTCATTCCAATTTCGTTTTTGCCAGGTCAAGCTGGTGGTCTATTTAAAGAGTTTGGCTTTGTGCTAGCTATTGCGATTTTGTTATCGGCAGTCGTCTCGCTTACCCTTTGCCCAATGTTAGCATCGCGGTTTTTAAAAGAGCATAAGGCCAATGAAAGCGATCATCACGAGCCATTATTGTTTCAAAAAATAGGTGGTTTTATTGGCGGTTTTTATCGCAAAACTCTGAAATTTTGTTTAAACCAACCTTTAATGGTGATTGTCGCTTCAATCGTTTTTGCCGGACTTTCATGGGCAGGTTTTAATACATTGCAGCAAGAGCTTACGCCATCGGAAGATCGCTCATCTATCTTTCTATCAATTGAAGGACCACAGGGTATTTCGGTTGATTATCTTAATGACCAATTCAAGCAAATTGAGGCTATTCTTTCGCCCTTGCGAGAAAATGGTGAAATTGTTAGCACCTATTCCGTAGCAGGTACGGGCGGTTCGACCAATCGCGGTGTTATTATTTTAACCCTTGCACCATGGAATGATCGCTCGCGCAGTCAACAGGAAATTATTGGCGACATTAATACCGCCATGCGCAAGTTTCCATCGGTGCGCGTTCTTACCCGTGAAGGCAACAGCCTTGGCATTCGTGGTGCGGGTAATGGTTTGCAATTTGCAATTTTAGGGCAGGATTACGCAACCTTGCAACCTGCGGCAGAGGCAATTATTGCCAAAATGCAGCAAAACCCCAACTTCTTACAACCACGCCTAGCGGTTGATGCAACACAGCCACAATTATTTATTGATATAGATCGCGCCCGCGCCTCCGATCTTGGCATTGATATTTCTGGTATGGCACAAACCGTGCAATCTATGCTGGACGGGCGCAAAATTGGCTCGGTCTATGTGGGTGATCGTAGTTATGATGTAAAAATCGTATCCTCTACCCATCCAGTTAATGATCCAAGCGATCTTGAAAATATCTATATGAAAACCAGCGATAGCCGTTTTGTGCCAGTTTCAGCTATTGCTAGTGTTGATGAGCGACCCGTACCACCAGAGTTGCAACGTGAATCACGTATGCGGGCGGTAACATTGACCACCAATCTTGCTCCGGACTATGCCCTTGGAACTGCTTATCAAGATGTCTTAGCTATTGCGAAAAATGAGTTACCATCAGGTAGTTATATTTTGCCTCTTGCTGAAGCCGCAACCCTTGGTGAAACATCGGCTGGTCTTATTTTGATTTTTGGCTTTGCGATTGTGATTATTTTATTGGTTTTGGCAGCACAATTTGAAAGCTTTATTTCTGGTATTATTGTTATGGCAACCGTTCCACTTGGACTTGGCTGTGCAGTTATCGCAATGATGATTTCTGGAGTTAGTCTTAATGTTTATAGCCAGATTGGTTTAGTCTTGCTTGTTGGTATCATGGCCAAAAACGGTATTTTAATTGTTGAATTTGCCGACCAATTGCGTGATCGTGGTACGAATGTGCGCCAAGCGATTGAGGAAGCTGCCAATATTCGCTTACGACCCGTGTCGATGACTATGATATGTGCTATTCTTGGCGGTGTGCCGCTAGTTTTGGCATCAGGAGCTGGTGCTGAGGCGCGTATTGCACTTGGCTGGGTTATTGTTGGTGGACTTGGGCTAGCTACCATCGCCACGCTTTACGTAACCCCAGTTGCCTATTTGCTGCTTGGTCGCTTTATTCGCCCCAAAGCCGAAGAAGAAGCACGCCTTGATCAAGAATTACACCATGCCAACAATCATCAAAGCGCACATTAAAGCACCTTCTGCCTATGTGCGGATCATGGTAGTTTTTGAAAAAAACGCCTAAATAGCTTTAAAAGGATTATCTAATTTATAGTTTTTTTGAAAAATTAATTAAATCCTGTATGATAAGTAAGAAATGTATATTTATAAACGGTTTAATAACTCTTGCTATGAAATGATAGGTTTGATCATTGCAAAAGGGGATTATCATGAGTTATTTTGGGCATAAGAATGTTAGACAAAGTCAGCATGATGCACCTAATGCTAAAGGAGCATCACGCCGCCAATTAATTATTGGTTCAGCTTTTGCCATGCTTGGTGCAAGTTTCGGCGCGAGTTTCCTTGGCGTTTCTCCGGCTTTTGCTGATGCTGGTTTTATGCGCTGGATTGAGCAGTTTAGGGCCACAGCGCGTCAATCAGGTATTAGCGATAAAACCTTTAATCTTGCTTTTCGCGGCGTTACCGCGCCAGATCCTGAAGTTTTGCAAAAGGCAGCATGGCAACCCGAATTTAAAGATCCGACATGGAATTATTTTGATAATCGTGTTCAAGATGAAGCAATAGCTCAAGGGCAAGCCCATGGTCGCCAATGGGCAAAAGTTCTCAATGTTATTGAACAGCGCTTTGGTGTTAGCCGTTATATTTTGCTGGCTATCTGGTCAATGGAATCAAATTATGGCGCCGCCTTAAAGCGCGATGATATTATGCGTGATGCTATACGCTCACTCGCAACCCTTGCTTATGGCTATCCCAAGCGGGCAAAATTTGGCCGTACGCAATTAATAGCAGCAATGCAAATCTTGCAAAGTGGTGATATTGACCGTTCGCATTTAACTGGTTCTTGGGCTGGTGCTTTAGGACACACCCAATTTATTCCTACCAGTTATTTAGATTATGCGGTTGATATTGATGGCGATGGCAGGCGTGATATTTGGAATTCTATTCCTGATGCATTGGGAACTGCTGCTAATTTGCTCCACAAAAATGGTTGGCAGAGTGGCAAAACTTGGGGTTATGAAGTTATATTACCAGCTACGGGCAAATTCCCTAGTGGATCATTACGCCTTGCTGAATGGCAGCGTCTTGGTTTGCGCCGTGCCAATGGCTCTGCATTTCCTTTTCCTAACGATTCAGCAACTCTTAAATTACCTGATGGACGCGAAGGGCCAGTATTTTTGGTAACTAAGAATTTTAATGTCATTAAACGCTATAATTCAGCTGATCGTTATGCTTTTGCCGTGGGCTTATTAGCAGATAGAATTGCTGGCTATGGTGGTTTGGTGCGTGATTGGAACCGCCCTTTTACGCCCATCAGCATGAGCGAGCGTCAAGAATTGCAAAACCATCTTAAAATTCTTGGTTATTATAATGGCCCGATTGATGGACGCATTGGTGAGGCTTCAAAAACAGCAATCCAAGCTTTCCAAAAACGTAATGGCTTAAAAGCGGATGGCCACCCCAGCCGTGAGGTTTTAAGTATTTTAAGACGACGCTAATCGCCAACAACAATGATCTTAAGCTAAATGTCGATTGTAGATTTTTGACTATAATTATTTTAGCGTTTTCCGAAAAGTGTGAAGCGGTTTTCGGACAAAAAACGCGGTGTAAACAAAGGATTAGAGCGCCGATCTGATCCAGTCAGATCGAAAAGCACTCTAATGGCAAAGGCATTTTTTTAGAAAAAATAAAGGGCCGGTTGAGCGGCCCTATTTATAAATCAAAGTGCAATAAATGCTAAATGTCAAAACGTGCCGTCACGGGCACATGGTCGGATGGCTTTTCCCAGCCGCGTGCTTCTATTTTTATATCGATAGCCTTTAAATGACTAACCAAATCTTTTGATCCCCAGATATGATCAAGACGGCGACCACGATTAGCAGCCTGCCAATCTTTTGCGCGATAACTCCACCAAGTGTAAAGCTTATCTTCAGGTGGAATAATTTCACGCATTAAATCAACCCATGCACCTTGATGAAGGACTTTATTTAGCCCTTCAACCTCAATCGGTGTATGGCTAACAATTTTTAACAATTGCTTATGCGACCAAACATCGTTTTCAAGGGGTGCAATATTCAAATCACCAACCAAAATGGAAGATATGCCATCATTTTCATCCGCGCGGATTGCCAGCATTTCTTCTAAAAAAGCAAGCTTATGAGCAAATTTGGGGTTAATTTCCGGATCAGGCTCATCACCACCAGCAGGAACATAAAAATTATGCAAACGAATTTTTTTACTGCCCGTCTCAAAAACCACTGACACATAACGTCTATCATCAATAGTACAGAAAAGCCTTGTTTTCATATTACTCAATGGTAAGCGTGATAGGATTGCAACGCCATGATAGCCTTTTTGGCCGCTAATCGCCATATGTTCATAACCGGCAGCCCTAAAGTTTTTAGATGGAAAGGCATCATCAGGACATTTTGTTTCCTGTAAGCATAAAATATCAGGTTTTTCTTGGTTTAAAAAATCAAGCACGATATTTTCGCGCAATCGCACCGAATTAATATTCCAAGTGGTGATTGATAGAGTCATGGGATTTAAAACGTTCCTTGCAAGTACCAGTAGGACAACAACCGGGCTATTTTTATAGCTGCTTTAGGGTTAGAACCTATTATATTATAAAAAACGTAAAATAGCGCAAAACTATATAAATACAAGTATAATTACTATTGAAGTTCTTCACAACCCGTTACAATAAAATGCCTTATATATTTTATTGGCGTTTTCATTTTCGGTGATGGTCGCCAAAGCAATCACCACAAGCGGCAAGGGTTTCAATAACGCGGCAATCGTGAATGGTGTGGTTTTCACATTTTTCGGTCATGCGCAATAATTCTTTTTCCAATAGTTTTAACCGTTCAATGCGTTGGCGCACTGCTTGCAATTGGGTCATAGCAATATGATCGGCTTCGCCGCAGGGTTGCTCTGGATGTTTTGACAATTTAATCAATTGCCTTATCGCCTCTATCGAAAAGCCAAGCTCACGTGCATGAAGGATGAAAAGCAGCCGATTATAGTGCTTTTCGTCATAGCGCCGTTGGTTGCCGCTGGTGCGTTCAGCTTCGTCCAAAAGACCAATTTTTTCATAATAGCGAATGGTTTCAATGTTGCAGCCAGTGCGTTTTGCCAATTCGCCTATAGAATTTTGCCGCATGGTCATTTTTCCTCTTGAACCTGTAGTTACTACAGGGATTACATAAGAAAGACAGGAATAAAATACCAGCCTTTAGTTGGAATGAAAGGCTAAAATTGGAGCTTATACCATGTCAAACAGTGAATTTACGCAAAAAAGGCAAAATGTAGAGGATGACAAACATAGCCTTAAGCGCGATCACGGGCACGATCACAACCATGAGCACGATTGCCACCATGATCACGATCACGGGCATAACCATGATCACGATCATCACCATGACCAGAAAAGCGAACTTATTGAAAGTGACGAAAATATCCCCCAACAAGGCGACATGGTTTGGGCAATTAAAGGCATGGATTGCGCTGCCTGTACAGTAAAAATCACTAATGCAATGAAAAATATGCAAGGGGTGGATAATATACGCGTATCATTAATGCGCGAAACCTTATCTTTACAAATAGATGAAAGCAAAGCTACACCACAACAAATTGAAAAGACAATTGCTAGCCTTGGTTATAGTGCTAAGCTTTTAAACGAGCAAAAGCCACACAATATAACAGATGACGTTGTTTGGTGGCAAACTGCCAAAGCACGCATGGCTTTTTCAGCGTTTAGCCTTGTTATTCTTGCCTATATTATTAGCTTTTTAAAACCGCAATGGAGTGCGCCTGCTTTCACCGCCGCTAGTTTAATTGCCCTTTATCCTGTTGCCAGCCGCGCCTTTGCCGCCATGCGCACGGGTAGTTTTTTTACAATTGAAATGCTGATTACCATTGCCGCTATAGGTGCAGTTTTTATCAATGCTGCGGAGGAAGCCGCCATTGTTATTGTACTTTTCTTGATTGGCGAATTATTAGAAGGGGTTGCGGCAGGGCGTGCCCGCGCGGGCATCAAAGCATTGCATGACCTTGCCCCTAAAACTGCTTTTATTGAAACAAAAGAAAGGCTTATCGAAACATCGGTTGATGCTTTGAAAATTAACGATATTATTATTGCCCGCACTGGTGATAGGATTGCTGCCGATGGCGTGGTTCTTGATGGTATATCAAGTGTAAATGAAGCACCGATAACCGGTGAATCAATGCCAAAGGTAAAAGAGCAAGGCGATAGTGTTTTTGCTGGTTCAATTAATCTTGGTGATGCCTTAAAAATCAAAGTGTTAAAAAATGCGAGCGATAATACCATTGCCCGCATTATTGAACTGGTTGAAAGTGCCCAAGAAGCGAAAGCTCCAACCGAGCGCTTTATTGACAATTTTGCCCGCTATTATATGCCGATTATTGTTGGCATCTCTTTGCTTACTGCATTAATACCACCGCTAGTGTTTGATGGTGATTGGCAAACATGGATTTATAAAGCCCTTGCTTTATTGTTGATTGGTTGCCCATGCGCTTTGGTTATTTCGGTTCCAGCTTCCATTGCATCGGCTTTAGCAAGCGGTACCAAACGTGGATTATTAATTAAAGGTGGGCAAGTTTTAGAAACGCTTGCTAAAACAAGCATTATTGCCTTTGATAAAACTGGTACGCTCACCAATGGCACGCCAATCGTTAGCAAAGTATTTGCAGTCAATAATAATGCGCTTTATGAAAACGCTGGCCATATCGTTAGTATTGCCAGTGCCATGGAAAGCATATCTAGCCACCCGCTTGCTCAAGCTATTATCACTTATGCAGCAGAGCATGATATCAAGCCATATGATTTAAGCAATATTAGTACGTTGCAAGGCAAGGGCCTAATTGCCAATTATAATGACAAAACACTGTTTCTTGGTGCGCCACGCTTTGCCAAAGATTATGCTGCCTTAACGCCATTGATTGAGGCGGAAATTACCAAGTTAGAAGAAAATGGCAATACAACAATCGTACTTATAGAACAAAGTGCAGTCATTGGCATTATTGCAATACGTGATGAACCAAGAATAGACGCAAAGTCGGCAATGGCCGCCTTAAAAAAGCTTAACATAAAGCCACTTATGCTAACGGGTGACAATAGCCGCACAGCAAATGCTATTAGCCAAGAGCTTGGCATAGAAGCCTATAGCGAATTGCTACCGGAAACGAAATCAAAAATTATTGCCGAGTTAAAAACCAAAGGCTTAACCGCAATGGTGGGCGATGGCATTAATGATGCACCAGCGCTTGCCTTGGCAAATACTGGCATTGCCATGGGGTCTGGTACTGATGTTGCACTTGAAACGGCAGACGCTGCCATTTTGCGTAATCGTGTTAGCGATGTTGTAACCTTAATAAAAATGGCAAAAGCCACGATGCGTAATATTCACCAAAATGTTGCCATTGCGCTGGGCTTAAAAATTATATTTTTGCTTGCTACTTTATTTTGGTTTACCGATTTATGGTTAGCCATTTTTGCTGATACGGGTGCAACCTTGCTTGTAACTTTAAATGCTTTGCGGCTCTTAGCTTGGAAAAGGGATTAAGGTAGTTTAGCTCTTGGGTTAAAAATTATGGGCAATGATTGTTAAAATAATGCCCATAATTATCCTAAAGCAACTTACTGCCCTTAGGATTCATTCTGGAACTTGTAGTATTATAGGTTTTTGTTTGTATTTTAAAATGCGAATAGCTACTTGGTTTAGCGTTAAAAAGCTTTAAGCTTAGATTTGCGGTTTTTTAAAAATCTGCTAAGTTCAACCACCCAAAAAACTGTCGCCGTTTAAAAGGATAGCCCCATGCAATTAAAACGCAATATTCCTGTAACCATCTTAACTGGTTTTCTAGGATCTGGTAAAACTACCCTTTTAAACACCTTGTTGCGCGATAATCTGCTTAAAGATAGCGCTGTTATTATTAATGAATTTGGTGAAGTGGGCATTGATCATCTTTTGGTTGAAAAGGCTGATGAAGGGATCATTTCGCTTTCTGATGGTTGTTTATGCTGCACTATTCGTGGTGATCTTGTTGATACGCTTGCAGAATTAATTGACAAATTACAAATGGGGCAAATCAATCATTTAACTCGCATCATTATTGAAACAACGGGTCTTGCGGATCCTGCGCCAATTTTACAAATATTGCTTGCTCATCCGATTATTATTGAAGCGTTACAGCTCGATGGTGTTATTACCACTCTGGATGCGGTAAATGGCATTAAAACTTTGGAAACCTACCAAGAAGCTGTCAAACAATTAGCCGTTGCTGATCGAGTCATTATTACCAAAGCAGATATGGTTGAAGGAAAGGCTCATTTAGCCGATTTAAAAAGCAAAATTACAGCCATTAATCCGCGTGCTGAGATTTACTTAAGTAGCGATATAGAACACCATATTGGCGATTTATTCCGCGCCGGTATTTATGATATTGATAATAAAACTGCTGATGTCAAACGCTGGCTTGCCGATGAGGAACGCCTTGACCATCATAATGATGCCCATAACCACGATGAGCATCATCACAACCATCATCACCATGACCACAGCCATCATCATGATGATGTAAACCGCCATAGCGATAAAATTCGCTCATTTAGCCTTACCCATAATCAACCCGTTGATTATGCTGCGATTGAAGCCTTTGTGGATTTAATGCGCGCATCGCAAGGCGAGCGTATTTTGCGGATGAAAGGTATTGTCCAAACCATTAAACGGCCAGACCAACCATTGATAATTCATGGTGTGCAGGGCATGTTCCATCCACCAAAACGCCTTGATAATTGGCCAGATAATAAGCCCGAGACGCGCCTTGTGATTATTGGTGATGGTTTAGATGAAACCTATGTCCGCGGGCTTTTTGATGCATTTTTAAATCGACCTGCGATTGATACTGCCGATAGACAAGCATTAAGCGATAACCCGCTCATTATTCCTGGTTATAAGTTTTAGGATCACTATTGACTAGGGTCAGGACCTATTAATTTGAACGAAATGGTATGAGGAAATTTTTGTGAGAACAAGAGAAGATCCGCCGAGAAATATGAATATTTTCAAGGAACTTCGACAAAGTTATCGCGAAAATTTACTTGTATCCTGAAAGGACACAAAAACAGCTGTAATCTACTGCGTCGTAAAGCTCAAATGGGTATACCACCCACTTTTCGCTTTCCTCCTTGTATATTTTTGCTGTTTATTGTGCCATTTCATTTAAATTAATAGGTTCTGACCCTATTTTTAATCAATGGACTTTGCCTTTAATCATCCGCAGCTGTTCACTCGCAGCGGATGATTAACTGAGTTATATTTAACTCTTATGTTTTCTAAAAAATTTTCCGCCAAATCTATTGATATTTTACATCTATTCATATTTTACAAGGCTTAACTAAATAGCACCGGCATCCACCAAGACAAGTTCTGCGTCTTCAAGTGCCGTGACACGGATCATGTCTTCATTACGAATAGCTGCGCCATCACCGGTATTAAGGATGATGGTATCAATTTCGACCTTGCCCTTAGCTGGAACAAGATAGCCAAAGCGGCTTTGATCAGCAAAGTGATAATCTACGCTTTCACCTTTTTTTAAGGTCGCGCCTAATATTCGACCATTGGTGCGGATGGGTAAGGCATCATCATCGCCATCAAAGCCGCTTGCCAAAACGACAAACTGCCCCGAGCGCTCATTTTTTGGAAAAGGTTTGGTTCCCCAAGATGGACGCTCGCCCTTTTTATCAGGCAAAATCCAAATTTGAAATATTTTGGTATCTTCTGTTTCCTGATTATATTCAGAATGCTCGATACCGGTGCCAGCACTCATCACCTGCACGTCGCCCGCAACCGTGCGCCCCTTATTGCCAAGACTATCGGCATGAGAAATGGCCCCTTCGCGCACATAGGTAATAATTTCCATATCATTATGGGGATGCGTTGGAAAACCGGTACCAGCTGCAATGATATCATCATTCCACACCCGTAATTTACCCCAATGCATGCGGTTGCGGTCATGATAATTGGCAAATGAAAAATGATGCTTGGCATTGAGCCAGCCATGATTTGCTGCGCCAAGTTGTTGAAAAGGTCTATGTTCAATCATTTTCTTTTCCTTATTAATTTAGGTGTTGATTAATGAGGAATATAAGACCGCACTGCTTTTTTGAGAATGAGCAAAAGGGAATAGCAAGCTTTCCAATTTTGCTATCTTACCAATTTGCTATCGCATTTGCATATTTTTTTAAATGCTTTATGGATTTATGGTAAGAATAAAAGTGATATTTAAAAAAATGGGTTTAAAGCCATGGCGACAATTCTACCCGATTTAGAGGGATGGGCAATATTTGCTAAAGTGGCAGAAATTGGCTCTTTTGCTAAGGCAGCAGCAGATCTTAATCTTTCACAAGCAACAGTGTCTAAAGCTATTTCCCGTTTGGAAACGCGCTTAAATGTTATGTTGGTGCAGCGCACATCACGAGCAATTTCTTTAACTGAAGCAGGACAAGCGGCATTAGAGCGTGCAATTGCAATTCTTGAAAACGGTCATGCGATTGAAGAAGAAATCAGCGAACAGGCAACCAGCCTAAGGGGCAAAATACGTATTTCATTACCGATTTCCTTTGGGGTTAAATATGTAGCAGCCATACTTGCTGACTTTTTAACCCAACATCCCGATGTGGAAATTGATGCCGATTATTCCGATAAGCAGATTGACCTTATCGAGGATAAAATTGACCTATCATTACGCATTGCCAATATGGTTGACTCAAGTCTTGTGGTGCGAGGCCTTTGTTCGGTACGTATTCTTCTTGTTGGGGCGCCAGATTATTTTAAAAAATATGGCAAGCCCCTCCACCCGCGCGACCTTGCCAATCACAAGACACTAAAATACACTTATAATTATGGTAAAAAAGGTTGGAGCTTTGTCCATCAAGAATATGGCGAATTTACTCAAATTACCGAAGCGCAAATGCAGGCCAATAATGCCGAAGCCTTAACCCCAGCTTTACTGGCTGGCTTGGGTGTTGCGTTACAGCCAGAATTTATGGTTTGGGATGAATTGCAAAATGGCAGTCTACAAACAGCAATGGATGATTGGCAAATAAAGCCATTAATGCTGTATATTGTAACGCCTCCAGGGCGTAAAAGACCGCATCGTGTCCAAGCTCTTATGGATTTTATTGCCCTTAGGCTAACCAAAGAGCCATGGATTGATACAAGCATATTTTGACAAGATATATTTAGCTTATTATTTACCAAGTACTAAAGCCCAATAGCGATAGTTTGGTTTTTGCGGTGATACGGCGTAGGCAAGGCCATAATGGTTAAATTCTGGATCAAGCATGTTTTTGCGGTGGCCTTTGGAGTTCATCCATGCTTTAAAAACTGTTGCAAGGTCAGGTTGGCCTGCCGCAACATTTTCAGCTGCTGCGCCTCTTATACCAAATCTGCGAACGCGTGAGCCAAAATCATTGCCCCAACCAATCGAATGCCCCATTTTTTGCTTTTGTGCCATGCGCTCTGCTTGGTCTTGGGCAGCTTTTTGCAGCAATGGATCTGGGCTCATAGAGGATAGGCGATTTTCCTTGCGGATTGCATTAAAAAGCTGGGTAACCTCATCTTCTTTTTTAAAAAATTTACTAAGCTGGGCAAAGCTTGTTTGCGGCAATAAAATGCTAGGCGCAAGCGCGATGCCTAGGGCTAAAAAATGGCGGCGGTGAAGCAAAGTTTTCTTTTTGCCTTTTTGATCACTCATAATAAAATGCCTTTATTTAATAACTTTGAAAAAAATTAAGCTTCGATTTTAATGCGATATTGGATAAAATCAGTTTTTTCAGCCTTTTGATCATAAAGGGCTTGGGCGGCTTTATTGCTTTCTTTGGTTATCCAATAAAGATAGTCGCCGCCATTATGCTTGGCAATTTCGTGGATAAAGTCAAGTATTTTACTGCCAATGCCTCTTTTTCGCGAATGTTCAGCAGTAAACAAATCTTCTAGGTAAAAATAGGGTTTACTTGTCCAAGTTGAGGCATGAATGACAAAATGACCAATGCCGCTCAATTCATTATTGATAAAAGCACCAATGCCAAAAATTGGAAAATTATTGTCCATCATGCGTTGCCAAACAACATCGATTTCAAATGTTTCAGGATCAGTTTCACAAAAAATGAGATATTGGCGAAATAATTCAAGCCATGCTTCGTGGTCCGCTTGTTGTAAATAACGAATATTAACGGCATTTTCCATTGTTGTCCCCTAATAATATTTTAAAGATTGCGCTGTTCAACGCGTAAGTTTGAGCCCTTATAAACCCCAACAATGCGCAATTCACTTGAAAAAAACTTTAATTCTTCAAGCGCTAAATGCACAAGATGGCTTTCTGGGTGGCCTTCAATATCAATATAAAATTGTGTTGCTTTAAATTGTCCTTCAAGCTGGTAACTTTCAAGCTTAGTAACATTGATGCCGCACGTGGCAAAACCACCCAATGCCTTATAAAGCGCGGCTGGTACGTTACGGACGCGAAAAACAATCGTTGTAACAATATTTTCGTCATTTTCGTCATATTGGGGGCGATGAGCATTGCGGGATAAAACCACAAAGCGTGTAACATTATCGGCTGAATCTTCAACATTTTCTTGTAAAATATCAAGGCCATAAAGTTCTGCCGCTAAAAATGGTGCAAGAGCTGCCATGCTGCGTTCGCCTTTTTCGGCAACCAGTTTGGCGGCACCGGCTGTGTCGCCAGCAACCATTGGCTTCCAACCATTTTGCTTAATAATATTGCGGCATTGGCCAAGTGCATGAATATGGCTGTGAACGGTTTTAATTTCTTCACGTTTTACACCGGGTAAAACCATAAGTTGAAAATGGATAGGCAGGTAATATTCGCCAATAATATTCAAAGGTGAGCGCGGCAATAAATGGTGGATATCAGCAACACGACCAGCCAGAGTATTTTCAATTGGGATCATCGCAAGCTCTGCTTCGCCACTTTCAACGGCGCTAAATGCATCTTCAAAAGTTGCACAAGGCAAAGGCTCCATATTGGGAAACATATTGCGGCAGGCCGTATCGGAATTAGCACCATAATCCCCTTGAAAGGCTATTTTTGCTTTTTGTTGCGCTGGTTGTGTAGCCATTATTTTAAAGCCTTTCCATTTTCTAATTTTATGATTTCTTTGGCGCGTTCAAGGTCTTCTGGGGTATCAACACCAAGGGGAATACTATTGATAATTTCAACATCAATGCGCATAAAAGCTTCCAATGCACGCAATTGTTCTAGCTTTTCGCGTTGCTCCAATGGAGAAGGTTTTAGGCTAACAAAGCGGGTTAGAGCTTCACGCCTATAGGCATATAGCCCGATATGATGATAAAGTGGGCCGGGGCCTGTAGGTGCGGTGGCGCGGGTAAAATAAAGGGCGCGCAAACGTTGCGGCATAATGTGCGAACCAACAACTTTGACGACATTGGGGTTGTTTTTTTCCTCTTCACGGGTAATTTCAACGCAAAGGGTAGCTATATCGACATTTTTGTCATCAAGCGGCGCAAAAGCGGCACGGATTTCATCTGGACTAATGGTGGGCAAATCGCCCTGAACATTGATAATCGCATCATATTTGCCATTGCTATCCACCTTTTGCAAAGCTTCAAAAATACGGTCAGAACCTGATTCATGTTCTTTGGCTGTCATCACCGCATTAAAACCATGTTGAAGCACCGCCGCTTTAATGGTTTCATCATCGGTTGCGACAACAACCGGGCCAATATTGGCAGCTCGCGCGCGCTCTGCGACATGGACAATCATCGGCTTGCCGCAAATATCGGCAAGTGGCTTGCCGGGTAAACGAGTAGAAGCCAAACGGGCTGGAATAATGATAAGGGCGGATTGGGTCATGAAATATCCTCAAAAACAGCATTACCACTTTAAATCATTGCCGATGGTGGGTGTGCTGCGACTTTATAGACGTTGCAGTCTTATTACAAAAGTTCTATTTTACCAAAGCTATTTTTAAAAGGTTTTTCTTTGTCTCATGTTTCGCATTTCCGTTGCTACCATTAATAATTTTATTCTTGTCTGCCTATTATGGCTTATTGTGCTTATCACACTTTATTATGTTAGTGAGACAATTTATAGCAATCCTGATCCAATAAAAAGTGAAAATAGTCTTGTGCAAGAGCCAAGCGCAAATAATGTCGCTGATAAAACAACTGCAACAACTAAGACGTTGGAAGCGCGCCTTGCAACAGGTGATATAGAACATGGGCGAAAATTATTTGGTGAGTGTGGTATTTGTCATATACCCACTGAGAATGGTCCAAACCGTCTAGGACCTAATTTGTGGCAGATTGTCGATCGTCCAGCTGCTTCGCTTAATGGCTTTAATTATTCAAGCGCCATGCGCCAATTGGGACAAAATGGTGCAAAATGGAATTATCAAAGCTTGGACGCATTTTTAAGCGCACCACAACGCACCTTAAAAGGCACAATCATGACCTATAAGGGCATGAAAGATGCACAAGATCGAGCTGATCTTTTGCTTTATTTACGCTCCTTAAGCGATAATCCGCAGGATTTACCAAAGGTTGATAAAGAACAAGATCGTGTTGGCCAATAATTTTTACATTATTTTGTTGGTGTAAAAGTCTATCTTATTCATTTATTAAAGATAATTAATTATGAAATGCTTGCCATAGGTTTGGCAAAATGCGTTGATAATGCAATTTAAAATGCAGACCATAGATGGTTATAAATGGGTTGTTAGGTAAAGGTTCAATATGCAAAGAGTAATGAAATTTTTAAAAATCATACTTTTAACTGCTTTGATTATACCGTTTCATTGCGCGGTTATAGCCTTTGCTAATCCTGTTAACAATCAGCAAGAAAAACCTCAATCTGACGACACGCAGCAAAGCCTGCCTAAAACTGAACCAATATGGCGAACAAGTACAAGCCTTGGCGTTCCACCAAAATATGGTGCTGATTTTAAGCATTATGATTATGTCAATCCTAATGCAAAAAAGGGTGGGACATTTAACGACATAGCGCTGCAAGGTACCTTTGATAATTTTAATTTTTTTATTCCTGAAGGTACGGCTGATCGCAATATTTTGTTGATCTATGATACTTTGATGGCAGGTTCGACTGAGCAAGAAGGTGTCAATTATCCGCTTATTGCGACTGCTGTCCAATATCCTGATGACTATTCATGGGTGAAATTTAAAATAAACGATAAAGCTAAATTTCACGATGGTACGCCGGTTACGCCCGAAGATGTGGTATGGTCATTTGACATTATTAAAAAATACTCAACTCGTAATAGCTCCTATTATAGCGCCGTAAAATCTGCTAAAGTCACGGGAAAAAATGAAGTAACTTTTACCTTTGTAAAGGCTGGAAATAGAGAGCTGCCAAATATTCTTGGACAATTACGTATTTTGCCAAAACATTGGTGGGAGGCAAAAGACGCGAGTGGCAAACAGCGTGATTTTTCAAAACCTTTACGTGAAATACCTCTTGGCTCTGGCCCCTACCGTTTAGAAAATTATAATCCGGGTAAGTCGACGCTTTATAAGCGGGTTGATGATTATTGGGGCAAAGATTTGCCAGTTAATGTCGGCCGCTATAATTTTGATGCTCTTCGCTATACTTATTATTTTAACGATAATGCTAAATGGGAAGCCTTTAAAAAAGGCGGCATAAGCGATTTTCGGCAAGAAAATACTATCCAATCGTGGATGCAAAACTATAATTTTTCTGCGGTAGAAAACGGATTGGTTAAGCGTGAAAGCTTTGAAAATCATGGAAGTGGTCGCATGCAAGGCTATTTTTTAAACATACGTCGTGAGAAATTTAATGATATCAGGGTGCGCAAAGCATTAAACCTTGCTTTTAATTTTGAACAAATGAACCGCTTATTATTTTTTAATAAATATGAGCGCATCACCAGTTATTTTTATGGCCTTGATTTTGTCTCCGCCCAGGAGTTACCTAAGGGTAAAGAATTGCAGCTGTTGGAAAGTGTTAAGAATGAAATTCCGGCAGAATTATTTCAAAAGCCGTTCACTTTACCAAAATATAGTAAACCGACTGACTTGCGTAAAAATTTAAGTGAAGCTATGCAATTATTGCAAGATGCTGGTTGGCGGTTAAAAAACAATCAATTGGTTAATGCGCAAGGTCAACCATTTACAATTGAATTTTTGTTAGATGATGCTCGTTTCGAGCGGGCAACCTCGTTTTATATTGCCAATTTAAAACGGCTTGGCATTGATGTAACAATGCGCACCATTGACGATGCGCAATATCAAAATCGTCTTTTTAATTTTGATTATGATGTAATTTCCATTGCAATTGGCCAATCGAACTCGCCGGGCAATGAACAGCTTAATTTTTTTAGCTCCGCTGCAGCTGATATAAATGATAGTGGAAATTATGTAGGCATCAAAAATCCTGCAGTCGATAAAATGATTAACGAGATTATTTATGCTAAGGATCGCGATGATTTGATTGCTGCAACAAGAGCAATGGACCGTATTTTGTTGTGGAATTATTATGTGGTACCGCAATGGACATCATCAAAGATTAATATTGCTTATTGGGATAAATTTGATATTCCGCGTCCACAGCCAGAAGCGGCCGGTTATGACATTTTTTCTTGGTCAATTGATCAGCAAAAGGAACAAGCTTTAAAGCAATCCATTGGGAATCGTTAATTGGCTTTATCACTAAAACTAACTTTATTGATTAACCGTTATTTTGCACTTTATTTACCATATAGGTTTATTGTTTATTTTTATCCGTGCGGCAAAATCAGCGACAATCCGCTTACTGTTTATTTTTAAAAGCTAACTGCATGTTCAAAGAAAGAAAATGGAAATGACATTAACCGCGTGGATAATGCCGCAGTCTAAAAATGGGGAAGTGTGATGGCAGCCTATATAATCCGCCGTTTATTGTTAATTATACCAACCATTATTGGCATATTAACTGTAACTTTTGTTATTTTGCAATTTACCCCAGGTGGGCCTATTGAAACTATTGCAGCTCAATTGCAAGGTGGTGGGGATGGCGCACTTAACCGTATTTCTGGTGGTGGTGGTGACATGGGCATTAACGCTGAAAATATTGGTTCGCGGTCTAGTTCCAGTCAATCGCTTTATCGCGGTGCGCAAGGTATGGATCCTAACTTTATTAAAGCACTAGAGGAAAAATTTGGCTTTGATAAGCCTGCATGGCAACGCTATCTTATTTTGTTACGTGATTATAGTACATTTAATTTTGGCAAATCTTTTTTTTCTGATGCCTCTGTTATTGATATGATTAAAAAGACCTTGCCCGTATCGGTATCGCTTGGCCTTTGGCTGATGCTCATTTCCTATGCTATTTCTATTCCCCTTGGTATTCGCAAAGCGCTTAAAGATGGCTCTGCCTTTGATGTGTGGACAAGTGCCGTTATCATTATTGGCTATTCTATCCCCGGCTTTTTGTTTGGCGTCATGTTGATTGTATTCTTTGCAGGCGGCTCATTCTTTGATTGGTTTCCACTTCGCGGATTAACCTCTGATAATTTTGATGAATTGTCATGGGGTGGCAAGATCCTTGATTATTTATGGCATATTACTTTGCCCATTGCTGCTATGGTAATTTCAGCTTTTGCAACAACGACACTCCTTACAAAAAACTGCTTTTTGGAAGAAATTCGTAAACAATATGTGGTCACTGCGCGTGCCAAAGGGTTAAGTGATCGCAAAGTGCTTTATGGCCATGTTTTCCGCAATGCAATGTTGGTGGTTATTGCTGGTTTTCCTGGGGCTTTTATTGCCTCTTTCTTCACAGGATCGCTGCTTATTGAAATGCTATTTTCCTTAGATGGCATGGGGTTAATGAGCTATACGGCAGTGGTTAAGCGTGATTATCCGGTGGTGCTTGGCACATTGTTTATTTTTTCATTGCTGGGTTTGGTCGTTTCACTTGTTTCAGATCTTATCTATATGGCGGTTGATCCGCGTATTGACTTTGACAAGAGGGATGTCTAATGGCCAATAATCCTTCAAATATTATGGCGAATGAAGTTGCTGCCAATGGTTTGACAAGTGGCTTGACAAGTGGCTTGGCTGGCGAAATTGCGCAGGATGTGCACCATTCAAGCGAGCAAAAGCACAATAAACAAAAACATCGCCAGCCATTTTTATCTCCACTTAACCAACGGCGTTGGCGCAATTTTAAAAAAAATCGCCGTGGTTATTGGGCCCTTTGGATATTTATATTTTTATGTCTTTGCTCTTTTGGGGCATCCTTTATCGCCAATGATCGGCCGATTATTGCAAGCTATAAGGGTGAATTACTGTTTCCCGCCTTTTTTGATTATCCCGATGAAAAATTTGGCGGCACTTTGGCGGCGGCTTATTTTCGTGATAGTGACATCCAAAGAGAAATAGAAGAGCATGGTTGGGCTATTTGGCCTCCTATCCATTATTCTTATGATACAAAAGGCGAGCAGTCAGAAGCTTTGTCGCCACCCTTTTGGATGCAAAGCATGGATGAGCGGTGCAAGTTTTATGCTGGCGGTGCGGCTAATCCCGAATGTAAATTTGGCAATTGGAATATTTTAGGTACAGATGATCAAACTCGCGATATTTTTGCGCGCGCGCTTTATGGTTTTCGCGTGTCGGTTGCCTTTACGGTTATTTTAACCGTATTATCGACGATTATTGGTGTTGCTGCTGGCGCGGTACAGGGCTATTTTGGTGGTTGGGTCGATCTTATTTTCCAACGCTTTATTGAAATTTGGTCGTCTATCCCAACCCTATATTTGCTGATTATTCTATCGGCTTTTTTTGCGCAGGGTTTTTGGGTTTTGCTGGCAATTATGTTGCTGTTCCAATGGGTAACATTAGTTGGCGTGGTACGCGCCGAGTTTTTACGCGCTCGTAATTTTGAATATGTTAATGCAGCGCGGGCTCTGGGTGTTTCCAATGCCACCATTATGATCCGCCATTTATTGCCAAATGCGATGGTCGCCACCATTACCTTTTTACCATTTTTGTTAACCGCTGGTATTTCTGCCCTTGCTTCGCTCGATTTTCTTGGCTTTGGTTTACCACCTGGTTCGCCTTCGCTTGGTGAGTTAATGTTGCAAGCAAAAAACAATATTAATGCGCCTTGGATTGGAATAACCGGCTTTATCACTCTTGCCGTGCTTTTATCCTTGCTTGCCTTTATTGGTGAAGCAGCGCGTGATGCATTTGACCCAAGAAAGACACTTCAATGACGCCAATGCTTTCAGTCCGCGATCTTTCTGTGGCCTTTCGTCAGGATGGTCAAGAAAAGCTTTCGGTAAAAAATGTGTCCTTTGATATTATGCCCGGCGAAACCGTTGCGCTGGTGGGTGAATCAGGGTCCGGAAAATCTGTCACGGCTTTATCAGTATTAAAACTTTTGCCCTATCCCATGGCTAGCCATCCATCAGGTGAAATGCTGTTTCGCCAAGATGATATGGATAAGGATTTGATGAAGCTTAGCGAAAAGCAATTGCAACGCGTGCGCGGCAAAGATATTTCGATGATCTTTCAAGAGCCAATGACATCGCTTAACCCATTACATCGGGTCGAGCAGCAAATTGGTGAAATTTTGCGTATCCATCAAGGAATGAGTGTTAATGCGGCGCGTGCTCGCGTGGTTGAACTTTTAGAGCAAGTTGGCATTAAAAATGCGGCGTCACGTTTACGTTCTTATCCGCATGAATTATCTGGCGGACAAAGACAGCGGGTGATGATTGCCATGGCATTAGCCAATAATCCGCGGCTATTAATTGCTGATGAACCAACCACTGCTCTTGATGTAACGGTGCAGGCGCAAATCCTTGACCTCTTAGCAGATTTAAAAAAACAACATAAAATGTCGATGTTGTTTATCACTCATGATCTTGGCATTGTCCGCAAAATTGCTGATCGTGTTGCGGTGATGACCAAGGGGGAAATTGTTGAAATGGCATCGGTTGAAGAAATCTTTGCTAATCCACAACATGACTATACCAAAAAGCTTTTGGCGGCCGAGCCAAAGGGTAATCCGCCTGCGGTTGATCCCAATGCGCCAATTATCATGCGTGGTGAAAAAGTGCGTGTGTGGTTTCCGATTAAAACGGGGCTTTTCCGTAAAACCACTGATTATATCAAGGCGGTTAATGATATTGATATCAATATTAAAGCCGGCCAAACCATCGGCGTTGTAGGCGAGTCTGGTTCAGGTAAAACGACATTAGGGCTTGCTTTAACGCGTATGATTTCATCAAAAGGTATTATTCAATTTGATGGCAAAAATATCAATAAATTAAGTTATAAGAAAATGCGGCCATTGCGCCGCGATATTCAAATTGTTTTTCAAGATCCTTTTGGCTCATTGTCGCCACGTATGTCGGTGGGAGAAATTATTGCCGAGGGGCTTTCTATTCATCAGCCAAAACTCACCTATGATGAACGTGAGGATAAGGTGATTGCTGCGATGGAGGAGGTGCGCCTAGATCCGCAAACGCGCCACCGCTATCCACATGAGTTTTCAGGCGGCCAACGGCAGCGTATTTCGATAGCGCGTGCCATGGTGTTAAATCCGCGTTTTGTTATGCTGGACGAACCAACCTCTGCCCTTGATATGAGTGTGCAAGCAGAAGTGGTTGATTTGCTGCGTGAATTACAGCAAAAACACAATCTTTCTTATCTTTTTATTAGCCATGACTTAAAAGTGGTTAAAGCCCTTGCCAATGAAGTATTGGTGATGCGTGATGGTAAAGTGGTGGAACGGGGTGCGGCAAAGGATATTTTTGCTAATCCGCGCGAAGATTATACTAAAACCCTTATGGCTGCGGCATTTAATATGAATACGCGGGCAGATAACGAGATAGTTACGCCAAAACTATAAAAATTAAATTTATATTCAAGCTATTATCTTGTTTTATCTGGTTTATTATCTTATCTGCTAAATAGTTTTTGATATATTTGTAAAAAATAATCCAATATTAAAAGGTTAAATGGATGACCTCATATTATCCGCCAGAATACCAAAAAGAAGCATATAGTTGCCCCTATTGTGATGTTTATTCTAGACAAGATTGGACTGAATTATATCTTCGATATTATACGCGTACAATATCTTCAGATATGTTCATGGCAAAGTGTACACACTGCGACAGAGCTTCATATTGGTATGATAAAAAGATGGTTGTTCCGGTTGCAAGCAATGCCGAACTACCAAATATTGATATGCCTGAAAATTGTAAAATTGACTATATGGAAGCAAGAAGCATTGTAAACCTGTCGCCTAAAGGTGCATCTGCTTTACTTCGGTTATGCTTACAAAAATTAATGGTTCATCTTGGGGAAAAAGGTGAAAATATTAATAATGACATTAAATCTCTTGTAGAAAAAGGTTTGTCACCACGCATACAACAAGCAGCGGATATATGTCGTGTAATTGGCAATAATGCTGTTCACCCAGGTGAAATTAATATTGAAGATGATCCACAAATTGCTCTTAGCCTATTCAAATTATTAAATATTATTGTTGAAGATAGAATTACAAAACCCAAAGAAATTGAAACGATGTTTCAAAGTTTGCCCCAAGGTCCACGTGAGGCTATTGAAAAACGTGATAAAAAAGCAAATTAAATAAACTCTTAAAAATAAGATTTTAGTATTTTGGATTGAAAATATTTTAACCATGACAATGGGTAGTTGTGCTTTTATAAACGCGATAAAGTACTAATTTATTTTTATTTAATCATTTCTAAATAGGCATTGGCTTCGGCACTGCCATTGTCGGCGGCAAGCTGCAACCAATATTTTGCCTTGGCAATGTCTTTTTGGGTGCCAATACCATAATATAGCATGATAGCTAAATTAAATTGTGCCTCAACATGGTTTTGCTCTGCAGCTTTTTGAAACCAAGAAAATGCTGATTGCATGTTGTTAGGGCTTTCATCGCTGTTATAATAAAGGGTTGCAAGATTATATTGCGCTTGTGCATTACCTTTTTCAGCAGCATTTTGAGCGGCTGCTATTTCTTCTTGCTTTTTTAGTTGATCTTTATCATTTGCCCGATTAAGTGCTTCAGCAAAAACAATGTCTTGCGATAAATTTGCGTCTTTTTCATTGACGCGGTTAAATGCTTCAGCAACAGTTAATGTATGGGATATGTTCGGTTCTTTAACGGTTACGCGATTAGGCTTTTCATCGTTACTTTTTTTATGCGACAAATTCGGATCTTTTTCATTTTCCTCATTTTCGTTGTTTTCATCCTCTGCTTGAAATCTGGCTAAGGCTTCTTTGGCACTTTCATGGCCTTGGTCTGCCGCCAATGTAAGCCAATAAATAGCTAGCGCACGCAATTTTTGTATTTCAGGGTCATCGCCAAAAGCCTTTTCTCCATCTTTGATAAGACCGCTATCGCTATATTTTTCGGAACCATTAATCCTTGCTTCCTGATTACGTACCATTAATTCAGTTGTATATCGTAAGCTATAGTGAAAGCCCAACCAAGCTTGTGCTGTAATATCTTTTTGTTCTGCAGCTAAATACATGAGGCGCATGCCTTTACGCCTATCTAGTTTTACACCTTCGCCAATAAGATACCTAAAGCCCATTATAGTTTGTGCTGGTGGATAGCCTTGAGCCGCAGCAAGTTTAAACCAATGGATAGCTTGGCGTTCACTTTGGTCAACGATTTCACCTTCTAAATATAATATACCTAGGTAATTCTGTGCCCTAGCATAGTCTTGATCTACTGCTAATTGCAAAAAGCGCAGTCCTTCAACATTGTTTTGTGCAACGCCAGTGCCGTTAAAATACTTAATTGCTAAAATAGTTTGAGCGGCTGGATCATCTTTTTCTGCCGCCAAATGATAAAGGCGTAGAGCTTCATTGATATCTTGTTTGACGCCCGTACTACTTTCATACATAATTCCAAGGACCGTTTGCCCCCTTGCATTGTTTTGGTCTGCGGCCAAACGATAGAGACGGACTGCTTCTTCCTCGTCTTGTTTGACACCGTTGCCAGTTTCATAAAGCCAACCAAGGCCTATTTGTCCTTTAGGATTGCCTTGGTCACTGAGAGTTTTAAACCAATATAATGCTTGGGTATAATCCTTGTCTACACCTTGTCCATTCGCATAGAGCCAACCAAGACGAGCTTGTGCATTCACATTGCCTTGCTTTGCTGATGCTTCAATCCAATGAAAGGCTTGCTTATAGTCAAGCTCAACACCTTTGCCCTTGGCATAGCTTTCGCCAACTTCATATTGCGCGTTTGCGTCACCTTTTTCGGCCTTTGCTAAAGCCTGTTTAAATTCCCTATCAATATTTAAGGCAATGAGCATAATAGCTACAAAAACAGCACCAATAAAAAGAAATATATATTTTTTCATTTTTGCCCTCGCAAAGCATCGCTTGTCTCAACATGGCTTGCCTCAAAATATTTCAAATTTTTTAAGCCGGTTCGTCACCAAGTTTCCAGTGTTTTTGATGAAAGCTTAAGTCTTCATCCGCAAATAAAAAAGGATCATAAGGAAAATTAGGATAGATTTTATAGTTTAGACCGAGTTGATGAAATTTATTCAGCCAAAAAAATATCTTAAGCGGGTGGCCTTTGCTGATAAAAATCTTACCTTTGCTTAAAATTGCTTTTGCTTTGACAAAATTTACCTCATAAAGACTGGCGATCTGCTTTATTGTTGCAAGTGAAAGGTCATTGCCTTCAAGATAAATTTCATAAAAACTGATATCATAGCCTATAATAGCACGCCTTTGCTGAGGATTTAACGCGCCACCATTTTGTTGGCTTTGATTGTCATTTTCATTATTGTTTGCCATCATTTCTCCTCTTCAATGATTATTTTTATTATTAAACAATTATTTTGCTGTATAAAACTATTATTTTAATATTTTTATTAATTTAATGCCGAGCTTTTCTAAATTTTTTATAAAATAATAAATCAATGCCTTAAATAATACTGTATCATTTTAGCATTTTTATATGGTTTGATTACAGATGGGGGAACGTGTGGCCAAAAGATTAAGCCAAAAACATCCGATATTGTTTTTTGTCGCCATCTGGCGGCAAAGATGTTTGCGTTATTGGCGCAATAGCAAAGATCAACAAAAATTTGCGCGAAAGCGGCAAGTCGACAGTTTGCCCCATCGGGTATTTTCCCATCAATCAAAGCTCATTCGCAATTTTGGTGAAGACTATCATCAGTTGCAGTTAAATAAGATTACCAATTTAAAAAAGGCAATTCCGCTCCTTGATGGTATTGTCATTCACCCTGGTGAAACTTTTTCTTTTTATAAATTAGTGGGGCATGCCCATCGCCTGCGCGGTTTTCGCAAAGGCTTGGAGCTGTCAGGTGATACAATGAGGGCGGGTATTGGCGGTGGTCTTTGTCAAATTGCCAATATGCTGCACTGGTTGATATTGCATAGCAATTTAGATATTATTGAGCATCATCACCATTCGCGTGATATGTTTCGCGATGATGAGCGGCTTGTGCCATTTGGTTGTGGGGCAACTATATTTTATAATTATCTTGATTACCGCTTTACCAATAATAGCCCAAATATTTGGCAGTTACGTCTTAGCCTTGATGAAAACCATTTGATTGGTGACATTTTGGTCAATGACACGCTTAATGTAAAATATGATATTTGTGAAAAAAATCATAGATTTTTGCAATGCGAGGGCAAGTTTTACCGCTTTAATGAAATTTGGCGCCAGCAATGGCAAGGGGATAGCTTAATAAGCGAGACGCTCTATCGTAAAAATATTGCGCCGATGATGTATGTGCCCGATGCATTTGATGTGGTTGATAGTTTAAAGGATTTTCAATGAAGCAGATTTTTGGATTAATTAGCTTAAGTATCTATTTTTTAATCAGTATTTCATCTTTTGGGCAAAGCAAAGATTTTAATGATAATGCTGAATTGATAACATTAAACGGCACGCCTTATTTGCTTGATTTGCGCTATGCGAGTGACAATAATTTTTTGCATCGTGCTATTTATAAAGAGCATGGTCTAAGCACCTGCCTTGTTCATAAGGATTTAGCAAAAAAACTTGAAACAATTAAAAAGGATTTACAAGATCAACACTTGCAACTTGTTCTATTGGATTGTTTTCGTCCACTTGCTGTACAAAAAGCCATGTGGGATATTATGCCCGACCGCCGTTATGTTGCTAATCCAAAAAACGGTTCAAACCATAATCGCGCCGCGGCGATTGATGTGGCTTTAGCTGATGAAAATGGGAAAATATTGCTTTTTCCAACTGCTTTTGATGATTTTACCAGTAAGGCCGCAGCGCACTATAAATGCCCCAAAGCCGATAGTCTTGCTTGCAAAAATCGCGACCTATTGTTTGGCTTAATGAAAAAAGCAGGGCTTAAAGGCATTAATAGTGAATGGTGGCATTTTGAATTGCCAAATGCTCGGCAATATCCAATCATCGAATAATTGCATTAAAGGGGGGAAGGCAATGACCAAGCGTTTTTACAATTATCTATTGGGGCTTTGTTTGGCGGCTATTGGTTTTTTACCAATAAGCGCAATTGCGCAAGACAATAGAGATCAAATAGTGCCAACTATTTTAATGGCATCACCAACAAGCGCAACAGAGCAATCAACATCAATTATTTGTCTTTTAGATAAAAATTGTGATGGGGCTTGGCAACCACAAACCAAGGATGGCGGGGTTAATGAAGGCTTTGGCTTCCAATTCGAACAAGCTTACCATCTTGATTATATCTCCATCACAGTTGAAGGTGATAGCAATAGTCTTGCCTTTACCGCTTATCTTGACGGTAAAGATACTATTATTGATGGCGCAGATAAAGATAGCGACCCAATTCGTATTATTTTGCAACGTTTCGAGATCGATTCCAAGAAGGCCATTTATGTTTTAAGGCGCGATCCGTACTCTGTCATTAATAAACCGCTTACGCTTGATTATTCTGCCAAATCGGTATTTTTTCGTATTACCGATGGTAATTCACCAGTAAAATGGACCGTGACCTCAATTGATATTGTTAATAAAAATATTTTTGAAATAATAAACGGTGAAATATCTTTAGTTGAAGATATTTATGATGATCCGCATGCTTTGGCGGTTAATTTACCGATTGAAGCACCATTGCTAGAGCTTAATGCCACTTCAATTCTTGATCCACAAAATGCTTATCACCCAAGCCATCTTTTCGATTCCAATACCAGTAACGCATTTGCAACCGATGGTAAAAAAGACAATGGCATTGGCACTAAAATCGTCCTTAACTTTAAAGATCAACAAAATATTGCGGCTGTGATTATATGGAATGGTTATCAAAGGTCTGATAAGCATTTTAATGCTAATAGCCGCGTGAAAGATCTTTTGATAAATGGCGAAAAAATTGCGGTCAAAGACGAACAAGCCATGCAAAAAATTATGCTGACAAAGACAATCACCAATAGCCAAATTGTTTTGGAAATTGCCGATATTTATGAAGGGGCGGACGATAGGGATGTTGTGCTGTCCGAATTGCGCTTTATTGACAATAAGGGCGCGATTATTTTACCCGTTAGCCAAGAAACGCCATTGATAGCAGAACTTACTAACAATCATTTCGTCGATAGAAGTTTTAGTGGTTTTTTGAGTCAAATGGTCTTTGCACGCGGCGAAGTTGAAGCTGATATTTGTGATGTTGGTTCATTTCGCTTGCGTAGCAATGGAAGTTTTTCCCTTTATTCGCACAATATTAAAGGCATTGATAGGCTGCATTCTTTTGCTATAGCTGCCGAGGGTAACTTTGAAATTATTCAACAAAATAAATTCAAATTATTTGGCAAAAAATATCAAACCATGTTTTCACGTATGACAGGTTATTTAAAGGAAAATGAAGATAATGCGCTCCTTAAAGTCGCACCTAGTATCTTTCAAAGCCTTTTTACCATTGAAAAATTTTCTGACCTTAGCGAAAAAGAACAAAAAGACCTGTTGAGTTTGCTTATTAATGAGCCACTTTATGAAGAGCCTGAAAAAATTTACGCGGATCAACCAGATTTTAATCTTGGTCTATTTGTTTCGCTTGACCAAGGATTTGTGGTTGAAGCGGCAACAATTAGTGAGGTGCGTGAAAAACTGCGTAAAATATTGCTGACAAAAGAAGTTTATGCGGTAAAATCTGACATTTATACCGACCTTGTTGTCCCTGTTGATCGGGTGCCATTTTGTACAAAAATCTAAACCAATATTTGAGAAAATGTGGTTTATTTCGCCTGTTGAAGAATATAAGATACAGAGTTAATAATAAAAGTTAGCATTTATGGCTGTTAAATTTTTGCCAATATCCATTGATTATTCAATTATAAAAAGGGGCATAAGCTGATGAGGTATTTTTTTAATAATCTATTTCGGCTTTGCCCTGTCATTATTGTCATTATTGGTTTCCTACCAACTTTAGGATATACGCAAGACAATACAGATCAAATAGTGCGAACTATTTTAATGGCATCACCAACAAGCGCAACAGATCAAATAGTGCCAACTATTTTAATGGCATCACCAACAAGCGCAACAGAGCAATCAACGTCAATTATTTGTCTTTTAGATAAAAATTGTGAAGGGGCTTGGCAACCACAAACCAAGGATGGCGGGGTGAATGAAGGTTTTGCCTTTCAATTTGAACAGCCCTTCCAACTAGATTATATCGTGATAACGGTTACCGGTAATAGCGAAGGCCTCACCTTTACCGCCTATCTTGATGGTAGTGATGCTATTGCTGATACAATGGGAGAAGATAGGGATCCAATTCCTTTTGTTGTTCAACGTTTCGAGATCGATCCCAGTAAGGCCGTTTATGTTTTAAGGCGCGAACCATATCGTATAGACGGCTCGTTTAAACTCCAATATAAAGCGAAATCGGTATTTTTTCGCATCATTGACGGTAACCTAGCTGCAAAATGGGAAGTCACTTCAATTGATCTTGTGAATAAAGATATTTTAGAGTCATTTGGTGGACCTTCATTAGTTAAAGAAATTTATAATGAGCCGCATGCTTTGGCGGTTAATTTACCGATTGAAGCACCATTGATAGAACTCAATGCCACTTCAATTCTTGATCCACAAAATGCTTATCATCCAAGCCATCTTTTTGATTCCAATACCAGCATGGCCTTTGCAACAGATGGTAAAAAAGGCAATGGCATTGGCACCAAAATCGCCCTTAACTTTAAAAACCAACACAATATTGCGGGTGTGATGATATGGAATGGCTATCAAAGGTCAGATAAGCATTTTTATGCTAATAGCCGCGTGAAAGCTCTTTTGATAAATGGCGAAAAAATTGCGGTCAAAGACGAACAAGCCATGCAAAAAATTATGCTGCCAAAACCAATCACGAATAGCCAAATTGTTTTGGAAATTGCCGATATTTATAAAGGGCAAGCCTATAGAGATGTTGTGTTATCCGAATTGCGCTTTATTGACAATAAGGGCGCAATTATTGTGCCTATTAGTCAAGAAATACCAATAATCGCCGAACTTACGGACAATGCTTTTACCGATAAAACATTTAGTAGTTTTTTTGGTGATATGGATTGGGCAACTTTGAGCGAGAAGTACTTGCGCAAGGATCATTGTTATGTTTCAACCTTTCGATTGCGTAGTAATGGCAGCTTTGTGCTTTATCCTGCGCGTTTCAAGCCAGATAGTAAAAATCGCCCCTTTGCTACAGTTGCAGAAGGTAATTTCGAGCTTGTAAAACCAAATGAGATGAGACTATTTGGTAAAAAATATCAAACGTCTTTTTCACGCAGTGTTGGTTATATAAGTGGTAAGGGAAATGATGAAATTGCCCATGCCGCCCCACAAATTTTCCAAAATCTTTTTAAAATAGAAAAATTTTCAAATCTTGCTGAAAGTGAGCAAAAAAAGCTTTTAAATTTCCTTGTTGCTATGCCAATCTATGATAGGGAAGAATATGAAGGTGAAGATTTAGGGCTTAGCGTTTTACTTGATGACGGATTTGTGGTTGAAGCAAAAACCATTGGTGAACTTCGGGAAAAATTGCGTAAAATATTACTTGAAAAAGATGTTTATGCCGTAAAATCCGATATTTATACCGACCTTGTAGTCCCTGTTAAGCGTGTGCCGTTTTGTACAAAAATATGAAGCATTATTGGAGAACTGGCTTTATTTGCTTAGCCATTTTTATGGCTGCGCTTCAGCTTGGGCTTATTCTGTTTCATCAAAGCTACTTTTATGGTTATGATGGCTATTATTATGCAGTGCAAGCGCAAAGCCTCATTGATCATGGTCGCTTGCGTATTCCCGATGATAGTTGGCTGTTTTGGCTGATGAGACCGCTTGCATATTTTGTCAATAATGGCGAAGCAATGGTGAAAATCTATATCGCTCTTAGTTTTGGCTTGTTTTTACTTGCCTTTTATCTCCTTTTAAAAACTATAAAAAACGGTGCTTTAGCGCTTATTATTTTGTATTGGATTTTCATTTCACCTAGCTTTTATTTTATGGCGGTTGAATTTCCTAAACAATTTACCAGTTGGATTATTTTAGTGATTACCGTAAATTTTATGTATCGCTATCCGCGCTATATTTTTGTTTTTATGGGATTTTCATGTCTTGCGGTGTTTTTCCATAAATCGGCAATCATTTATATCGGGCTTTTTTCGCTATCCCTTATCGGCTATTATTGGTCCAAAAGAAAAGATAATAACAAGGTAAAATTGCACGCAGGGCAGGGTGGTAATATTGCCAAGTTAAAATGGCAAATACTGATTGCGGTTACTCTTCTCTCTATCGGTCTCATTGCTGCATTGGTGAGCGGTGTTTTATACTTGGGGCTATTTGATTTTTACCGCTTTCAAAGTAATCAACTTCAATTGGGGTTAATTGCCTTATTAAGCGAGCCATTTTTGCCGCTTGCAATAAAGCTGGAGCTACTCTTTTGCGGTATTTGGGTGCTTGGTTTGCTATTTTTTGCGGTGCGGTCGTCAAAAAGTAATCTATGGCACTTTTTACCGCTATTTTCTTGTTTTTTACCAAGCCTTGGTCAAGAGACAATGAATTTTGGTGAACGCATCGCGCTAGCCTTTCCCTTACTCGTTTTATTCATCAGTATATGGTTTTTGAAAGACCAGCCAATACCAAAGCCAAAAACACTTGCAAAATATCTGCAAATGAGCCTGTTGGCGGTTGCGTTGATGCTGCTTACAGGCACATCATTATATCGCAGCGTTAATATTGAAAATATCAATGAAAAAGCAATTTTTAAACAATATGATGCTTTGATGGCTACTTTTGCGCCGCCGCCAATGCTGATTGTTAATCGCGATATGCATTATTATTATAAATATAAAACCGGCGGTGAAGCGTTTTCTTTCATGCCAGAGCGTCATTGGGACAAAACACGAATTTGGCGCTTGGTTTATGGGATTAACCCAACTGAGGCTTATGCCTATTGGCCAGAGCAATGTGATTTTGCACAGCCTTTTATTAAAATCATGCCGGTGCTAGGTTATCTTTACATGCGCGAGGATTGCTATCAGCAATTTCGCGATAATGTCACTGCAAGTTTCAACCAATCATTAGCTACTATACTCAATGATAGTGACCTTAACCCATCAATGGCGAGGCCGCAATTTTTGTATAACCGTTATCAAGATGAAGATTTAAGCGAATTTCCAGCCCTTGCACCGTCCCACTAGAGCACCGATCTGGTTGGGTCAGATTGGCGCTCTAATCCATTGTTTACACCGCATTTTTTGTCCGAAAACCGCTTCATACTTTTCAAAAAACGCTCTTATGATGAAGCTTTTTTAAAGACTTGGAAATTGCATGCGATGGCATCAATGCAATTTCTTTTTTACTATTGAAATATTTTTGTAAGGTTTGTTTTAGGACGTAGCAATGATAATATTTACTTCTCTGATAGTTTTTGTGCTGGAAAAGCTATAAAAATTGCTGGGATTTTAGGTAAAACAAAGCGGGTGCAGCCATAAGCACTTAGACCACCAAGGATAATTCCTGCGAAAATATCAAAGGGATAGTGCACGCCAACAAAAATACGTCCCCAACAAACAAGCACGAGTAAGCCAAGCGCAAATTTTGCGGCCATTTTATAGCGCAATAAATAAAGACTAAAAAAATAGGCGGCACAAATTGTGGCATGATTTGAAGGAAATGACGCATTGGGTGAATGGTGAATAAGTGCTTCAACAATACCGGCAACAAAGGGGCGCTCTCGGTAAAAAACAAGACCAATCAAATGGCTGATAAATAAACCGATTATAATACTTGCAACAATTGTCAAAGCAGCACGACGCTCGAATTTGCCGCCAGCAAACCATAAAAGCAATAAATGTAGCGGTATGAAATATAAAAGCCCCTTGGCGCAAAAAATACCAAACCAAATGATTAATGTTGGTGTCTGAGTGCTACCCGCAAGGCTTTGCGCTAAAAATGTATCAATCGTTGCAAGCATATTCTATCCATTACCGCATATCCTTAAAGTTTTTGCGCTTTTTAGATATGTATTCTATGTCATTCGTCTAAATCATAATCTTTATGCGTGAATGAGGCGTAAACCTTCAAGCACTATGCATTTCAAAAAACTGCGACTAAAATGAGTCTTTGTCATTTTGAATAGTAATTGTGCCAGATAAAGGTGAACAATCTCTTGAAAAGAGCTTTAATGCGTTTTGCTATTTTCACCAATATTGTGGATAATATGGCAAGCTTAGTTTTTTAACGCTGCGCTGCGCGTGCCGCTTCAATCGTTAAAGCGAGTAATGTTTGGCGGATAATTGGCGTGGCAAGGGTTGCGGATTTACGGCTTTCAAGCACGGCAGTTTGTAGCCGTTCCATAGCGCGAATAATTCGCGGCATCGTCCAATTATTTAATGCCCGTTCGACAATGGGTACTCGTTTAAAAAATATCGGTGGACGCGCCGATTTCACTAACTGGCTTGCTGAACTACCCTCATTATCCATTTGCGCGCGCATCTGCATTAATTGTTGGAATTGCCGTTGAGCTGCGCTTAAAACAAGAAATAAAGCGACTCCACTTTCAACTTGTCGGTCAAAATGCTGGTTGAAACTATCAACATTACCTGAAACTACGCCATCAATAATTTCATCTTGCGAAAGCGCACTGACATCGCTAACTGCATTGGCGACATCTTCTACGCTGATTTCGCTCTGCCCTTTGGCATAAAAACATAGTTTTTCTAATTCACCGCGCGAGGCCAAGCGATCAGCACCTAGGCTTTCACGCAGCCATTTGCGTGCATCTAATGAGATTTTCATCGAAAATTCATCAAGCACTTGGTCAATAAGCGCATCAATGCCACTTTGATTATCGCTATAACAAGGAAGCGCCATCGCACACGACCCGGCCTCAACAATACCGCGTAAGCCAGTCACGCCTTTTTTCAAATCACCAGCTTCAATTAAAACATAAGTGCCCTGTGGCGGTGTTGCTATCAACCATTTTACTGCCTCAGCCAAGCCTTTTTGTGCACCGCCATTGCGTACCCAGATTAAGCGTTCGCCGCCAAATAGCGATACAGTACGGGCTTCATCACTAAGGCGAGCAGGGTCGCTATCAATTTCGCTGGCATCAATCTTTAAGGTTGAAAAAGGATCTTGTAAGTCTATGCCAGTATTTTTGGCAAAAAGCGATGCGCGTTCAGATACCAATCCCTTATCTGGCCCATAGACCAGTATAATGGGAAAAGTTGACGAGGGCTTGCGAATAAAACCATCAACCTCATGGGCCTTTCGTTGCGCCATTTTGCCAAGAATCCTTTTCTATTATATGCCTTTTGATTTAAGGCTTGCTGCTTGGTTACGCAACCACAAAATTAAATCTAATGCTGATATGCTTGAAAACAAAAACCCTGCCTTTTATTCCATCTTGATTTTAACGAAAGCCAGTTTGCAAGTACCAGTTTGCAAGTACCAATTTGCAAGTACCAATTTGCAAGCAATTGTCTTAAAAGGAATCAAAATTTTACAGAAACGCATTTTACCAAAAAAACATGCAAATTTAAATTTAAAATTATTCAATAAAATCATATCATTATATTTTTTTTATAAAAAAATGAATTTTCTTGTTGCATTATCATAACCGTTGCGGCATATAACGCCAATCCTGACATGAAGCATATTGCTTCAACACGCAGATGAGCGGGCGTAGCTCAGGGGTAGAGCACAACCTTGCCAAGGTTGGGGTCGTGGGTTCGAATCCCATCGCCCGCTCCAATTTTCAAAATCTTGCGCATATATTTCTTATAAATTGCTATAGCATTTGCTTATGTCACTAAGCATATATTTTGAATAATTTTATAATATTAGCATCTATTCACATTACATGCTGAAATAATCAAGCATCGAATGCCATTTGACTGCGCTATCAAAAGTCCAATAAGTGCTGGTAAATCTCCTTTCTTTATAGGATTTAAATTATTTTTATATTTTTTGAGATTTATTTCAATTTTGCGCTTGCAATTTGTAAGTGATTGCTGCATATAACGCCAATCCTGAAATGAAGTATACTGCTTCAATACGCAGATGAGCGGGCGTAGCTCAGGGGTAGAGCACAACCTTGCCAAGGTTGGGGTCGTGGGTTCGAATCCCATCGCCCGCTCCAGTTTGCTAAAAGCCATCTGGTTTTATATTTTCCATTTTTTTAAATTTCTTTAAATTTTGTGTCATGCTGATTGCTGTCATCTAATCATGCATTATCTATGGTTATGATGTCTTGAAGAGCAAAGTGGCGCAATAAAAGGCTATTTACTAGGTTTTGTTTTTTAGGCCTTAGTCTCCTTGATCTTGAATTGATATTTTATCATGTCCGCCAGTTTTTGCTTATCTTATATATAATTTTTGGTTACGGTGTCATTGCTTGCCAAGAGCAAGCCTAAATTTTAAGGTTAAGTTACTGCATTTTCATCAATAAGGGTAATCTCATGGTTAAGCTAAACAAAATTTACACACGTACAGGTGATGATGGCACAACGGGCCTTGTTGATGGTTCGCGCTTGCGCAAATCTAATCCACGTATTGAAGCCTATGGTACTATTGATGAAGCAAATTCGGCCATTGGCGTTGCGCGGCTTTACATAGAGCAAGGCAGTATGCTTGATGTGATGCTGCTACGCATTCAAAATGATTTTTTTGATCTTGGTGCGGATCTGGCAACGCCATTGCGTGATGATAATGTTCAAGACAACCATGATTTGCGTATTGTTGCCGCGCAAGTCAGTCGTATTGAACAAGAGATTGATATTTTAAATCAGACATTGGAGCCGTTACGCTCTTTTATTTTGCCAGCCGGTAGCCATGCAAGCGCATATTTGCATCTTGCCCGCACGATTAGTCGGCGCGCCGAGCGTGATATGGTTGCGCTACAGGAAATCGAGCCGATTAATCTTGCGGCATTGCATTATATTAATCGCGTTTCTGATTTGCTTTTTGTAGCGGCACGCTATGCCAATAGCGATAAGGGCGGCGATATTTTATGGGTACCGGGGGAAAACCGTTAATTTTACACAAATCACTTAGATGTTTTGCAAAAAGCCCATCAGAACCAATCATTGCATGAATGGTTCTGATGGGCTTAATAGTTTCAATTCGTTCAATGAACTTAAATCTTAATTCTGAATTTAAACCTTGACTGTAAATTTATACCTTGATCGTGCGTAACGCTGCTACTAATTCTGCCATATCTTGCGGCATGGGTGCTTCAAAATGCATTACTTCACCACTTTTGGGGTGTTCAAATGCCAATTGGCCAGCATGAAGTGCTTGCCGTGGGAAGGCTTGAACAACCGCTCTTACCTCGTCTGGTAAGCGGTTTGCTTTTGTTTTAAAAGATGCGCCATATTCATTGTCTCCAAGCAATGAATGACCAAGATGCGCCATGTGGACGCGAATTTGGTGCGTTCTACCCGTTTCCAACCGGCATTCAATAAGGCTTGCTGAGGCCCCTGCATCTTCTCTTGCCCCAAATTTTTCAATAACGCTATAATGGGTTACAGCATGGCGGGCATCGCTGCGGCTTTCACCAACGACGGCTTGGCGCGTTCTGTCACGGGTTGATCGCCCAAGAAAGGTTTCTATTGTGCCATTGTTACGCGCAGGTACATCCCATACGACAGCACTATAAACGCGCTCCAATGCGCCAGTGCGACCATGATCGGCAAATTGTGCGCTTAAATGCTTATGGGCAAAATCATTCTTGGCAACGACCATCACGCCGCTGGTATCTTTATCAAGACGATGCACTATGCCTGGACGTTTAACGCCGCCAATGCCTGATAGGCTATCGCCGCAGTGATAGACAAGGGCATTGACCATGGTGCCTTGCCAATTACCGTTACCTGGATGGACAACAAGACCTTGTGGCTTATTAAGTACAATAAGATCTTCATCCTCATAAAGGATATCAAGAGGGATATCCTCGCCTTGTGGTTCTGGATCAACTGGTTCTGGCAAAATGAGCGTAATTGTTTGTTCGCCATTTAATTTGAATTTGGGTTCTAAAATAACCTTGCCATCAACAGAAACAGCACCTTCTTGGATGAGGCTTTGGAGACGGCTTCTAGAAAAATCTGCCGCTAATGCGGTTGCGAGCCACTGGTCAAGCCTTTTGCTCTTGGTTTCCGCTTCTGTTATAAGTTTTTGCATTATAATCCTATATAATATGTTCTCTTGGCGCGATAAGTCGCGATATTTTACTTAAATTACCGCATTTTTTAAATGTGAAAGCTATTGGTGTTTGTATAATCGATATCAAATTAAACGATATTTTTAGGCCTATTGCTTTAATTATCCAAAAAGATCCTTCAAATTGCCAATCTTTGCCTTTGAAATTGCTACCAATTGCTTCGCTTAGATGTTTATTTATAGCATTGTGGCGGATGGTTCAAACCCAAACTGCGTTTCATAATTTTTTCCTGATAAAATCATTTTAAAAAAGCCATTGATGAAATGGGGAGGGGTGGCTTTTAGCAAAAAAGACTTCACTTGATTTTGCTGTAAAACGCGCCAAATCAATTTTATTAATAAAGCCTTTAAAGAATTTAGGTAGTGTAGAGGCTAGAAAAATTTAAAAATGCCATTATCTACAATTACAACCTATTGACTTTGTTTTAATATTAGTAAATGGCTCACAAAATTAAATTCCGGAACACCGGCTATAATATTAGGCTGAATGGAGAAAATCCGAAATGCAAAATAATCACAATCATGGTTATGACGACGGTGATTACACTTATCAACAAGACCATTATCAGGAAGCTCCAAATCAAAACACTCTTGATCCAGCTGTAGAACGTGTAAGGCGTAAATTAATGCGCTTGATGATTGTTTCGGTTTCTATTACCCTTTTATTGGTGATTGCGGTCTTTGTTGCGGTTATTTATAAGGCAACGCGTACACCTGATACGCCAGCAACGGCAGAAATAACCCAATCGTCAGTGCCCAATGATTTAGCGGTTAAGTCAATAAACAGCGCTGCCGAAACAGCTGGAAATGGCCAAAACGCTAATAATAATTTGCCCACTACGCCGCCCGCTACCATTAATCGCGAGATTGATTTACCCATTGGTACGCGTATTCTATCCCATAGCCTTTCGGGTGATCTTATCTCACTTGAAACTTTAGCACCATCCGGTGGTACTGAATTGGTTATTTATAATTATAAACAAGGTCATGTGGTGGCGCGCCTGCCAATACCAGCAAATGATATGCCGTCACCTGATTTGAATAATGCCAATTAAATTAGTTTTTTGATTTTATGATAAGGCTTTGCTGTAAGTTTTTTACAGCAAAGTTTTTTAATTTTTATATCTGAAATCTAATCCCAATATTTGCGATATTTTTGCTTATATGGGGTATCATAAAATATTTTTATTGGCATGTGCCAAATAGCGTTGGAATTCATCATCAGGGACCATTGCGCCGCCTGTTGCCCAAACAAGGTGAGTAGCATTTTGCAAATCTTGCTGTGAGATTTTTTGGCGCTCTAAATATTCCTTATTTTGCAAAACAAATGGAATGCCGGCAAAGCCAGCCGCTGCCGATGGTTCTAACTTAATGTTTTCACTATTATAGAGTTGAGCTAAATAGCTAAAGAGGGTTTTGTCCTCTACCGTATAATAACCATCAATCAATCTTTGCATTGCTTTGCCGACAAAGCCAGATGGCCTGCCAACTGCAAGCCCATCTGCGGCAGTTTTGTTATCAATGCCGAAATCTTGAACGCTAACTTTGTCATGAAGGCCGGTATAAACCCCAAGGAACATGGCTGGAGAATGGGTGGGCTCTGCAAAAATACAATGAACATTGTCACCAAAAACGCATTTTAAGCCGAAGCTTATGCCACCAGGGCCACCACCGACACCGCAGGGTAAATAAACAAAAAGTGGGTGCTCGGCATCTACTCTAATATCGGCATCTTCAAATTGCTTGGCGAGACGTTGTGCTGCCACACTATAGCCTAAAAATAAATTGCGTGAATTTTCATCATCAATAAAATAACAGTTGGGGTCGCCATTAGCCTGCCGACGCCCTTCTTCCACCGCTTTGCCATAATCGGTTTGATATTCTATAACCTGCACACCATTAGCGCGTAATTTATCCTTTTTCCATTGCTTCGCATCAGCGGACATGTGGACGTAAGTTTGAAAACCAAGTTTTGCACTGATGATACCAATAGATAGCCCAAGATTGCCCGTGGAGCCAACGGTAATCTTGCGATTTTTTAACAACTCCTTGATTTGGGGGCTACCGAAAAGACGATAGTCATCATTAAGGGCCAAAAGCCCCGCTGCAAGAGCAATATCTTCAGCATGTTTTAAAACCTCATAAATGCCGCCACGCGCCTTGACTGACCCTGATATAGGCAAGGCATTATCAGCTTTAAGCCATAAATTTCGAATGATTGGAGTATCGCTTTTTAAATTAAAAATCTCTCGTATTTTTGTAAGGCGTAAAAGCGGTGATTCGATAATACCATTTGTTGCGGTTGTTTCGGGAAATGCTTGGGCGATAAAAGGGGAAAAGCGTTGTAATCGCGCGGCTGCTTCATCAATATCACTTCTTACCAACCCAACATCATCAAGCGCCTCGCTAACAGGCGCACAGGCTGAATTAAACCAACTGGTCGGGTGTAGATCCACCATATCTTTCAATAAAGGATATTGTTTAAACCATTGTTCAAGGTTTTTTTCTAAAACCACCATCTTTGACCCTTTTAGATATTTGAAAAATCGTTGATATTATGGGTGATTCACGAAAAGAGATAGTCAAATTATTCAACGTGGAATTAAAGGCCGACTTAATAATCAAAAGCTAAAAGCTGCAAGTATTATAACGTTGTTTATGAAAAAAATAAGGCAACCTTACATTTATTATAAAAAAAAACTAAAATGATTGACAGAAATTAAATTATATCGAATAAAGAATTATAAAACAATTATTTTAAATTTTTTTATACTAAAATTATATAGATATAATCAAAAGTTAATATAAATTAATAATAACTATTTAGTTTTTTAGTAATTTATACGCAAAATAATATTAATTTTAAATTTATATTTAACTAGTTAGGTATTTTTTGTAATTAAACTCTAAATGTTCCATTTCGAAACAGTTTATGGCGAAAAATTAGGAAAACAAAATTTTTTTTCATAAGCTAATCAAAAAAAATACTAATTTAGTTTTTAATTATTGACGAATATAAATATTATCAATAGTGTTAGCAGCAGATCAATCAGCCTTTGACCATTCCCCCCCCCGCAGGTCTTCTGATTGATCTTACATGCCCCTCATGAAGCTTAGACTTCATTTGTTGAGGTAACAAGATGCAGCAGAGTTATGCTACCCCCGCCATGCTCTGCTGTATTCTTGAGGCGTTTTGAATCTACTCTTATTGCGACTGTATGACACAATTTGTTATCTTATTTTCTTGAGTAATTGCTTTATTTTTGTAAAATTCATTATTATTAAAATTAATGAGTCTAGACCCTAAACTTTCATTGTCATAGCAGTGTTATATTATTTTTATATAATATTTTTAAGTGGTTTTGTATTCAGTTTATTTTTATTTGGTTTATTCAAGTATTTTAATGATATAAAATAGAAATATTTAAATTAAATATTGATTTTAATTGTTGGATAGCAGTGAAAATTTTATATTAAGTTTTTAAATCTTATATACGTTATTTTGACTTTGATATTATTAAAATTAATTAGCAATCAATTTATTAACGGAACGGGTTAGGATGCGGATTACTTTAAGGCAAATTGAATATTTTATAGCGACTGCAGAAACAGGTAGCATCAGCCTTGCCTCCGAACGCGTTAAAGTCTCATCACCATCAATATCGACAGCGATTGCCAATCTTGAAGAAGAGCTGCAAGCCAAATTGTTTATCCGCCGCCATGCGCAGGGATTAGCACTTACTTCAGCGGGAAAAAAAGCACTTATACAAGCCAAGAAAATCATTGATGAAACCGAAAAGCTATATAATGTGACTGAAGATGTCACGAGTCAATTGCGCGGCCAAATTGCCGTTGGTTGCATGGTGACTCTTGCGCCGATGATCATGCCCGCATTATCAAAGGCTTTTACGGAAGAGTATAAAGCGATAACGCTTAATCAAAGTGTTGCCAATCATGATGTTTTATTGAAAGGCATTCAAGACGGCGCTATTGATGTTGGACTGAGTTATGATAGTTTTGTGCCAGATTTTTTTGAGTTTACACCGCTAGCTGATTTACCACCTCATCTTATCATTGCCGAGGGACATAATTTTGCAGATCGTAGTGCGGTATCGCTCAAAGAAATTGCGGATGAGCCTTTATTGCTTTTGGATTTGCCCCATAGTCGTGAATATTTTTTTAGTCTCTTTCAACAACAGGGCCTTAGCCCAAATATTGCTATTCGTTCGCCTCATCAAGATGTGATCCGTACCATGGTCGCTAATGATTATGGTTATTCAATTGCCAATGTTGCTCCGCGCTCGCAAATAGCACTTGATGGCAAAGCCATCCAATATATTCCTATCGCTGATGAAGTGCCAGTTATGAAAATTGGCCTTTTTAGTCTTAAAAGTGCCCAGCATACGAAGGCAATTAAAGCATTTTATGAGTTTTGTCAGGCGCAAATAAGCAGTAATCATATTCCGGGTATGGTGTCCCAATCCGTCTAACCGAGTACCAAATTATTCGCTTCTTTATCGGGCAAGCGCTTATTCTGTCATGCAAAAAACTATTTTGTATATTTTGTGGTGTTAACAAGACAGTTTGTAGCGGAAAATACTCATGCCAGATAAAAATTGCATGCGTACTGATTTTCCTGATAAGTTCAAAAAAATTGGACGAATAAAAGGTACTATAATGTTTAAGCTGCAAATAAATAGCAATGATTTTCGTTCTACCCTTATTCAAGCACCCATGGCTGGTGTATCCACCCCAAAATTAGCTGCAGCCGTTTGCAATGCTGGTGCACTTGGTTCCCTTGGTATCGGTAATTTAAAGCTAGAAGATGCAGTGTCAATGATTGAGGAAACTAAGGCCTTAACCGATGCACCTTTTAACATAAACTTTTTTTGTCATGAGCCATCAGTTACGCTTGATCCTCAGAAAGACCAGCATTGGCGCAAAGTGTTGAATGATAGATTGTTTGCTGGAAATCCCCAACTCAATAAACCTCTTGAAGCAGTTTATGGTTCCATCAAAAATGATATGCGTTTTGCTGAAGCCATTTGCGATTTGCATCCTAAAATTGTCAGTTTTCATTTTGGTATTCCTAACCCCAATATTCTTGACATTTTTCGCAAAACAGGCGCTACTTTATTAGCTAGCGCAACTAATCTTACCGAAGCCGATTTTATAGCCAAAAACGGCTTTGATGGCATCATTGCGCAAGGTTATGAAGCTGGGGGGCATCGCGGTATTTTCAATCCTGATGATGTTGACGGACAATCTTCAACTCATGTTTTAACTAATATTCTGGTTAGCACATTTAATATTCCTATCATTGCTGCAGGGGGGATTATGAATGGGGCAGATATTGCTGCTTTGAAAAAAATTGGTGCGTATGCCGTGCAGCTTGGCACCGCCTTTATTGGTTGTGCTGAAAGTGCGGCAAATGATCATTATCGACAATTGTTAAAATCAGATGCAGCTAATAATACCACTATGACCCGGGTGATTTCTGGGCGGCCAGCACGTGCACTTGATAGCGATTTTGTCCATTGGGGTATGAATATTGATAATAGCATTATTGCAGACTATCCATATGCCTATGATGCGATAAAGCAGGTGATGGCAATCAAGGCAAAAGAGCATAATTTTGATATTGGTGGGTATTGGGCAGGTTGTGGCGCGCCTTTGGCGCGTTTTATGCCGGCAGCCGACCTCATCGCGCAATTGGAGCAAGAATATTTTGCCGTTATTAATTAAGGTTTTGACCGCTTGTTATCTATTGTTTATGCTATATTAGAATGAGTTGGGGGGCTTTCAATATTTTGTCATTATGACATCACATAAAAACGGCATAACATAGCGATAGTTTGTTTCTTTTTAAAATTACATAAACGGAATAAGGCATGGATATTCGTCTCATTGGAGTTGGCATACAAGATGGCTCAAGACGGTTGGGCTGCGAGATGGGACCAAGTGCTTATCGTGCCGCTGGCATCGTTAAGGCTTTGGAAGATTTAGGGCACAATGTTATTGACACTGGTAATATAACGCCAACTTATCAGTCAAAGCTTCACCATCCCAATAAGGAAATCTATCATTTACCGCAGGTGCATGATTGGATTGACGTGATTGCGGAGCGTGCCTATCAAGAGCGCATGCAGGGCTTTCCAATATTCATGGGGGGAGACCACGCTTTATCGGCTGGTAGTGTTGTTGGTATGCAACGCTATGCGCTGGAAATTGGTAAACCACTTTTTGTTTTATGGCTTGATGCTCATACAGATTTTCATACGCTTGATAGTACAAAAAGTGGTAATTTACACGGCACACCAGTTGCATACTTAAGCGGACAAAAAGGCTTTGAAGGCTATTATCCTGCGCTTGCACATCCGGTTCCTCTTAAAAATTTCTGCCTTTTTGGCATTCGTAGCGTTGATAGTGATGAACGTATTGCTCTTAACAAAACACCAATTACCATTTGCGATATGCGCAATATTGATGAGTTTGGTGTAAGCGTTTTATTGCGACGCTTTTTGGAGCGTGTTGAGCAAGCCAAAGGCATATTGCATGTCAGCCTCGATGTGGATTTCTTGGATCCATCGGTTGCGCCAGCAGTCGGTACGACCGTGCCTGGTGGTGCAACCTTTCGCGAGGCACATTTGATTATGGAGCTTTTAAGTGACAGCAAATTGGTTTCAAGCCTTGATCTTGTCGAACTTAACCCTTTTCTAGATGAGCGCGGCAAAACTGCAACCTTGATGATGGATCTTGCTGCAAGTTTAATGGGGAGGCGGGTTATTGACCGCGTCACTCGCAGTTATAATAATTAGGGCAAGGATTTAGGCGTATAAAATCAAGAATATTGTAAAATCTAAAAAAGCTATTTAAAATATGCTAAATATTTTATTTGGTATTTTTTTGCATAAATTATCAAATCTATATCTTGTTCAATATATTATAAAGCTAAAATAATGTTGGGGAGAGTTTTAGAAGGGGAGTTTTTTTACGAGTGGAATTTAAAAGAGCAAATTTTAGAATATAGAGTTATTATTTTTTTGACGACAATTATTTTATAGAAGTTTTGTTTTTATATCCCATATTAATATTAAAATCTAAATGTTTTTTTCTATTCGTCAAAGCATTTTAAAGAGATTACTCATTATGTTGAATAATAGTATTACCAAGGTTGAATGGAGTATTCCAACTCGCATTTTGTTGGGCGAAAGTCGCATTGGTGAAATTGAGGCGCAACTTGATTATTATGGCTACAAAAGTCCTATTATTATTTGTGATAAGCTAACAGCTCATTCGGCTATTGTGAGGAATCTCTTGCGTAGGCTTGACCGCGCACATTATTCATTTGGTACCTACTCGGAAGATATAGGTTATATTAGTGATCAGTGCATCGAATTTGCCGATGAAATTATTGTCAAAGGTGAATTTGATTGTGTGGTGGCGGTTGGCTCGAGCCGCATCATTGCTTTTGCCCGCCTTGCTGCGAGTAAAATTAAAAAGCCCGTCATTGCTGTCACTTTGACCGCCGGTAATACAACCGAGTTTTCACCTTACGGTTTTTCCTATCGAGTGGGGGAAAAATATCCGGTTGTCACATTACATCAGATGGAATTACCCAAGCTAGTCCTGTTTGATACTGCCCTTGCCGGTAAACAGAATAAGGCTCTTTTAGTTGATTCCGCACTTGCTATTCTTGTCCATGCCATAGAAGCTTGGTGCGTTGGTGGTTATGATCCTTTGGCCGATAATTTGTCTTTTGAAGCTACAAAAACGATGTTTACGCAATTGCCGCAATTAATCAATAATCCTGCTAATCATGAAACCCATGCTCATTTATTAAGTGCCGCGGTGATGGCGGGTCTTGCTGGCACCAACAGACAAGGTGCAACAGCTGCTTTAGCTCGTTGTTTGAGTTTTATTTATGGTGTTGCTTACGGCAAAGCCGCAGGACTTTTGCTGCCCCATGTCCTGACCTATAATCTTGAGACCCTTGATCCGCGATTAACCGATCTTGCTAATCGCCTTGGCATTAAGGGCGGCTCTATCGGATTTGCAAAAGCTTTATTAAAACTACGTCGTATAGCAGGTGTACCAAGCAAGCTGACAAACTTGGTTGGTGCAACCAAAATAAAGCGTAAGGAAAAATTGTTGCTAGAGCAAATGGCGGTTAATCACCCTCTTGCCCATATGAGTCCTGTTCGCTTTACTCAAAAAGCAGCACTTACCATTCTTAATGCGGCAATTGCTGGAAAAATGAAGCGAGAGTAATAGCTTTTATGCTCTTAGCGTAGCTTTGTATATTGTTAAAGTAATAGTTTATCTACGCTTTCTATTTTTATGCATTGTGTCAAAATTTTAATCACGCATTATTAGGGCGGTGATCGTTTTTTTCTAACATTGCTAATTGATTTTATTGCAATATTATGTGCTGAAAACGACACTACAATTTGCTGGCACTTCAATCTATTGATCGCTTAAACAATAGTCTTATTAGGTGTTTTTGCCTAGCTAATTACCCTCGTTTAAGGATCAAGCGAACTGATCTTTTTTGCGTATTTACCTTAAATGAAAAAATGGTGACAAGGCTGATTCTATAGATAGTGCAGCATAAATATGACCACTCATTTCGCATTTCATCTGATTTAAAAACAGATTTAAAAGGGAGGAATATTTCATGAATCTTGAAGAAATAAATCCAATTGCTTACCGCGCTTGGTTACAAAAAAAGGCTGCGGGCCTGGATTATTATCAACCAACTACACGAGAACAATTACAAAGAATTGAACATATGGTTGGCTCCGCCTGCCTGACGATTTTGTGGAGTTTATGCTGAAATATTCAACACTTGTTCCAGCCCCAACCAATAATTGTGGGTGGTTTAAAGTTGATTATTTCTATGAATCCAAACTTGACATCAATTTGTCTTTGGTGCAATGGGCTAAGCTTTTTATAAGAGCAGTAGATTGGTATCATAGCCCCTAACCCTATAATGATGAAATCGGGCCGCAACTTCCTAAAACTCTGCTGCCACTCTCTGGGGATGATAAAGCATCCTTGCTTATAGATTTACGCCCGAAAACATTTGGGAATATCTTATGTCATCCTGATTTATCAGTTTCGAGCTTTGTTACACCAATGAATAATTGGGATATGATTGGTTATGTGGCACCAATTTTTACCGATATGTTAAAAGAATTAAATGGGGAAGATATTATAAAAAAACGATACAATTTATAAAAAAATAATGAAAAGGACCTTATCACGCTCAATATTGGGCATTATCGGCAAAGCCATTGTCAATAAAGTTATTCAAGTTAGTTGCGGAAATTTCACTATAGATAATCTTTGATAATCATACGTGAGAAAAGATGTATTGTTGGTATTTGCGCTAAAAATATTAAAGCCATAAATTAGGCAATAAAAAAGCCCCGAGCATTTACTCGGGGCTTTTTTATTAGAAACAAATTCAGATTAGAATTTGTAAGCTACACCAACGCGAACGTCGTTTGACTTGTAGTCAACTTTTTCTTTGAATGTTTGACCGCTTGTATGGGTATAAGTGTTTGTCTTATCACCATAATCAGCATAGCGGTATTCAAGACGTACAAGAACATTGTCTGTTACAGCATAGTCAACACCAGCGCCGATTGTCCAACCAGTCATTGTGTTTGAAGTATTGTAACCAAGAACGCTACCAGCTTGAACTGTAGGAGCTGCTGGATTTGCGCTTGTCAAATAGTTTTGACCTGAAGTCTCAACTTTCGTATAAGCAACACCACCAGCTACGTAAGGCATAAAACGATCCATTGCATAACCTACGCGAACGCGAGTTGCACCGGCCCATTTTTGCTTGATGCTGCCTTCAGTATTGTAGTTGTATACTGAATCAGCTGCATAACGGTCGATTGATGAATAGCTGTCTTTTACGTCGCCCCATACGAAATCGGTTTCTGCACCGAGTACTACGTTGTTGCCAACTTCAAAATTGTAACCAGCATATAGACCGCCTACAAAACCATCACCATCTGGGCTCCAGCTTGTGCCTTTTGTATAACCTAGTGGTAGGAAGCCAACGTTACGTTCTGTTCGTACATTTGAATCAGACCATGAACCACCGATTTGACCACCAACATATGCACCGGTCCAGCTAAAAGTAGGAACGGTTACAACTGGAGCTGGCTCATAAGGAGCTGGCTGAACGATGTCAGCTGCGTTTGCTGCTGTTGCTGCGATAAGGGCTGCAGCTGATGCTGCTAAAAGATACTTAATTTTCATTTTCATTTCTCCATGCAAAGGACTGCAATTAGGTTCAATATAGTCGCTCTGACGAAAATGTCTGTAGTAAAAAAGCCACACCTAAAGAAATGTGCACAAACTTGCCTGAAAAAGCACAAAAGCAAAAATTCTTTAGTAAACAAAATGTTAACTGATCTTGTTTTAGACATATTTGCGCCTTTCTTCGTCCATTTTCGATGCTCGACCGTGGCGAATATGCCTTATTTTTTTGCATATCAGCGCGAATCTTTTAAATTTTACAAAGAATCATAAAAATATTTGCGGAAATTATCGGATTCTTCTCTGGGGATATCCTTTGGCAATATTTATCGGCGCAGGAAAAAATATTATCAAACGCTGACTATAAAATCGGTTTTATCGAGAAAGGTCGTTAGTTTGAAGCAAAATCAATTGCGTGCAACATTTGGCCATTGCGTTTTAACCAAGCTCGACATTTTTTTGATTCGGGACAAAGCTTTTCACATAGGTTCCAAAAATCACTGCTGTGATTCATTTCAATGAGATGAGAAACTTCATGCGCAACAAGATAATCAATGACATTGTGCGGCGCCATCATAATGCGCCATGAAAATGATAATGCCCCATCACTAGTACATGATCCCCAACGACTCGTTGTATCTTTAAAACGAATAGATTTTGGTTTGCGCCCAACTTCGGTTGCATATTTTGCCACCAAAGGCGTGATCGTCAATTCTGCTTGTTTTATGAGAAAATCTTTTAGCCGTCTTGGCAAATGCTTTTCTGCGCCATAAACTAAAATTTGAGGGTCGGCTTCGCTATCAGTCACCAAGCTTGTTGTGCCGCGCCCGTCCAAATGACAAATGCGGTGGGGTTTGCCAAAAATTGGAATCTTGACCCCCGATTTAAGCATTGGTTCATCAAGGCTTGGTGGTGGCAGATGGTTGAGCTTCGTCTCAAGCCAACCCTTATAGCGGTTTAAAAATTCGCCAACTGCTTTTTTGCTGGTGCGTGGAGGCACGGTCACCTTCAAGCCTTTGCCACCACTTTCAATGCGCAAGGTCAATCTTTTAGCACGGCTATTTGCTATAACTTTTAAGGGTAAAGTCCTATCCGATAGAACAAAATTATCGCTATAGGCTTCTTGAATGGTTTTACGTTTAAAAAACATGCTTTTCATTTACTATGCAAAGAATGCGCATCTTATTAAAAGAAATTGGCGCGATATAATCCTAAAAAGCTTGCGCACGGCTTTTAAATGAATCAAGCTCAAGCAGTGCAACCGCGGCCAGTACAAGAATAATTGCTAAATAGCTATTTAGTCCAACATTGTGATGATATGCAAATATATCAAGAGCGAGAGCAACAATCGGTGGTACATACACGATACTGGAGGCAAAAATTGCACCAGATTTTTCAACAATATAATAATAGGCGACGTAAGCTACACCTGTACTTAATAAACCAAGACCGATAATTAGGCCAATCCATGCTTTGGGATCGTTAAAAATGGGGGCAATATTATTCAATGGAATGAACGGCAAAAGGATAATAATTGCAAACCCCAATTGATAGGTCGTTGATGCAATGATTGGAATATTGAGCGGCATCAGAAATTTTTGTGCATATACAAAGGAAACGCCAAGGCTTAATGACGCGATTATCATATAGCCAATGCCGATCATATCAAAGGAGTCGCTTTGCGCAAAGGGATTACCAAGTAGTGCAATACCGCAAAAACCAATGAAAATGGCAAAAGCATTAAGCCAAGTGATTTTTTGCTCTTTTAAAAATAATAGGGCACATAAAAAAGTAAAAAGTGGTGCAGTGCCACTTAAAAGACCAGCGGTGCTGACCGGTAGGCGTATCGCTCCTTCGGCATAAGCAAAATAATAAATGACCATCACCAATAATGCCATGATTATGAAATGGTGGCAGTAACGCAATTGCGAAACATGCAACGCTTTTTTATAAAGTGCATAGAAAAAAACAGGGATAAATCCAAAAATAACGCAGAGCAAAGTTATTTGTGCAGCACCAAAATAGGGATATGCCCATTTTATAAAAACAAAATTTGTTCCCCAGATAAAGCCTAAAAAAATAAAGCTTAAAAGTGCAGTCTTATTCATGCCATTGACCTAATTGCCGAAAATATCAAATAGTAGGATTAACCTTTAAACCACCAATGCTGTTGTTGTATGGTTTGCGTCAATATTACTATTACGCAAATGCTTAACTACAATATAAGGATGAATATCGCAAATAGGCTGCTAGATGACAGTGTCAATACATCCCAAAGGCTTATAGCTGTTGGCATTTGGGATGTCTTTTCATTGGTTCTTTAAATATTAAAACTTTGGATTAATCGACAAAAGCCCGCTCAACCACATAAGTCGCTGGTGCATTATTAGCACCTTCCACCAGACCAAATGTTTCGCACATCGCCGCGCAATCCTTAAGCATTGCCATTGAGCCGCAAATCATCACGCGGTCTTCCTCTATGTTAATCGCTGGCAAGCCAGTATCTTTGAAAAATTGTCCCGAAAGCATAGTGTCGGTGATACGGCCCATATGGGGTGATTGCTCACGGGTGGTCATAGGATAAAATTTCAATTGATTGGCGAATTCACCAATGAGTGGGTCGTCATTTACTTGTTTAACCAAATCGCGGGCATAATCCAGCTCCGCTAATTCACGGGTTGTCTGAATAAGAATCACTTCTTCATATTTCTCATAGGTTTCAGGATCACGGATAAGGCTGGCAAAAGGTGCAACGCCGGTACCGGTTGATAAAAGATAAAGTCGCTTGCCAGGAATTAACGCATCCAGCACCAAAGTACCAGTTGGCTTTTTGCGCATTAATACCGTGTCACCCACTTTAATTTTTTGCAAATGCTCAGTAAGTGGGCCTCCAGGAACCTTGATTGAGAAAAATTCAATTTCTTCGTCCCAAAATGGGCTGGCAATAGAATATGCGCGAAAAACAGGTTTTTCAGCATTTGGCAAGCCTATCATAATGAATTCGCCTGAGCGGAAGCGGAAACTTTCAGGCCGCGTAATACGAAATTTGAATAAGCGGTCGGTATAATGCTTAACTTCTGTCACCTTTTCAGCAAAAACATTGGCAGGAATAGGAAAAGATGGGGCAGCCTCTTCTTGTAGGGCTTCAGCAACATTACCAAGCGGCGCATTCATGGGATATATCCTTAAAATTTATAAAAGCAAAAGCTTCATTCAATCTGGCACATAGCCTATCCACCTTATAGAAGATATACGAGCAGTTGCCAACATTTCCATTTTATAGTGTGATATATAAAGATAAAAAACTTATCCTTCTAGCTCAAATTTAAGCAATCCTATTTCAAAGTGCACTTTTTTGGCTTTTTAACTGTATTTTATGACTAAAAGTTTAGAAGAATTCTGAGCTAAGTCATGGATTTTACGAATCTTTAAAAAACAGCGCTTATCGTAAGGCTTAAGGAAAATCAAAACACTGGTTTGATAGATTAAAAATTTTATCAGTCTTATGGTGATGCATGAGAAAAAGTAGCTGTTGATTTTATCAATAAAATGCAACAGCATGACAATTGAGCATAAGCACCATATCCATTCATTCCAATTAGGGTAGATCTAAATCATGAGCGATTTGAAATTTGGTACAAGCGGTTTACGTGGCTTGGTTGAGGAGCTTGATGATGAAATTTGCCAGCGTTATACAATTGCATTTTTAAGATTTTTGCGCAAATGTGATTGTTCAAATAAGGATGGTACCTTATTGGTTGGCCGTGACTTGCGACAAAGCAGCCAACGTATTGCTAATGCGGTGATGGCGGCTGCTATTGCAGAGGGCTATAAAGTCAAAAATTATGGTCGATTGCCAACCCCAGCGCTGGCATTATCCGCTCTTTATGAGCAAAGCCCGGCCATAATGGTGACAGGTAGTCATATTCCTGAAGATCGCAATGGTTTGAAATTCTATCGGCCCGATGGTGAAATCACCAAGGTTGATGAACAGGGAATTTTAAATTGTTTACCTCTACATGCTCCCTATGATGATTTTGAAATTTTACCCTATAGCTCGCTTACGGCGCTTGATCGCTACCGCCAACGGGCTTTTTCGGTTCTTCCCTTTGCTAGCCTTTCATCAATGCGCATTGGCGTTTATCAACATAGCTCGGTTGCCCGTGATATTATGGTGGATATTATCGCCGAGCTTGGAGCGGAGGTAATTCCGCTGCATCGCGCTGAATATTTTATCCCAGTTGATACAGAAGCCTTGCGCCAAGAAGACCGTGATATAGCCAAAAAAGCCGCCAAGGAGTATGATCTTGATGCGCTTATTTCCACCGATGGCGATGGTGACCGACCATTGCTTGCCGATGGTGATGGTAATTTCTTGCGTGGTGATATTCTTGGCATGCTGACGGCAAAATTTTTAAATGCCGATGCGGTGGTGACACCGGTCACTTCAACATCACTCGTAGAAACCTCTAACTGGTTTTCTCATGTTTACCGCAGTAAAGTTGGTTCGCCCTATGTAATTGCCGATATGAATGAGGCTGAACAAGATGGCTCATCAATGATTGTTGGTTTTGAGGCTAATGGCGGTGTATTGCTTGGCAGTGATGCGGCATTAGAAAATGGTGTTTTACCGGCATTGCCAACCCGCGATGCATTATTGCCGATTCTTTGTGTTCTAGGTCTAGCACAAATGAATAATTTGCCGATTAATGCGCTTTGTGAGGAATTGCCATTGCGCTTTACCTCTAGCAGCCGTGTGCAAGGTGTGCCAAGTGAAAAAACCGAAAAATTTCTTGTCCTTCTTTCCAACGGAATTGAACGTATTCGCTTTTTTAAACCCTTTGGCACAGTTAAAAGCTGGGATGCAATTGATGGTTTGCGGGTTATTTTGCAAAATGGCGAGATTATTCATTTTCGTGCTTCTGGCAATGCGCCGGAACTGCGTTGCTATAGTGAAGCGGCAAGCCAGCAGCGTGCCGACCAACTGGTTGCAGAAGGCTTAGAATGCGCATTGGCAGAATTATCATAAGGATAAAAATGTTACGCAAATAAAAAGGCACAGATTACTCTGTGCCTTTTTATTTTTGCATTTGCTTTGTTAATTATTTTAACAAAGGCGACCAAGCTGGGTCAGATGCGTCATTTGGGGTTGGTAATTGACGTTCATTGCGGCCAGAAACATCGATTGTGTAAAGCTTTGCACCTCTGCCCTGATCTTGACGGAAGAACATGATTACACGACCATTTGGCGACCAAGTAGGGCCTTCATTATGGAAGCCACTGGTCAATATACGCTCATCAGTACCATCAGGACGCATAACACCGATGGAAAATTGCCCCTGCAATTGCTTAGTAAAAGCAATATAATCGCCGCGTGGCGACCAAACAGGGGTTGAATAGCTACCATCACCAAAAGAAATCGGTTTTTGATCGCTGCCATCAGCATTCATCACATAAAGTTTTGGCTTTCCAGAACGGTCAGAACCAAAAACAATCTTGCTACCATCGGGCGAGTAAGATGCCGAAGTATCAATCGCCAAGGTTGACGTAAGGCGCGTTGTCATATGTGAGCGCAAATCCATGACATAAAGATTGGAACTACCATTATCTTGCAAAAGACTCATGACAACCTTTTGTCCATCGGGTGCAAAACGTGGTGCAATGGTCATATTGCTAAAAGGAACTGGCTCTCTTTGTCCGCTTTCAATTTGCTGCAAATAGACCCTTGGCATATTATCTCTGCCATAGGCCATATAGGTAATTTCTTGCTGAGTTGGCGAAAAGCGCGGTGTTAAAACGAGCTCTTGTCCGGTAGATAAATAGCTGACATTAGCGCCATCTTGATCCATAATAGCAAGACGTTTAACGCGTTTATTACGTGGTCCTGTTTCATCAATAAACACGATACGTGTGTCAAAATAGCCGCTTTCACCAGTCATTTTTTCATAAATAATGTCAGCAATCTGGTGGGCAATGCGGCGTTTTGATGCTGTTGTTACAACCGAGGATATAAAATACCGCCCCTCTAGCTGATCTTGTTTGAATACATCCCAAAGGCGGAAGTCCACACGCAATTGGCCATTGGGCTGGGTGGTAACACGGCCGGTAACAAGACCTTGCGCACCTATCTGTTGCCAATCATTATAACGAGGAATCGCATCAGGATTGGTAATGCGTTCTAAAAATGCCGTTTGATCAAGCGGCTGAAAAAGACCTGAACGGTCAAGATCGGCTGCAATGATTTGGCTAATTTCTGCACCTGTTTGGTCGCCCGATAAAAAATCAGTGATTGCAATGGGAATCGGCTTAAACTGGTTAGCCGTTACATCCACAACAAGCTGCGCTTGGCCCGGTCTAATCAATGCTACCAGCGTGCCAAACATCAAACAAACGATAAACAGGGAATGTCGTGTAAGACGAAACATGTTCGAACCGAACCTTTCAAGAAAAAATAGTTTTGTTAGCTATATCAATAATATCTTTTTGTTTGTTTAATGGCACAAAATTTTTTTGATTATTTGGTGCATTTTCTTTTTGAAAAAAACAACACAAAAGGCGAATTATAATAAAAGCATATATACTCTATAAATGTGGCTTTTGAAATGAGAAGAAGCTATTGCGAAAAATAAAACAAATGCACTTCAAACTGTAATTTAAAAACGCTAGCTATAAATTTTGCCTTACATATAAGGTAATATCGTAACATTTAAATAGATAATTTAATTAATTAAACAAACCAGTTTGCAAATTTAATAGTCCAATCTATGATCGGGGCAACAATAAGAAAAATATTGTATAAAGGGAGGAGGAATGTCGAATTATATATTTTTAATCCCAATGATTAAAAAGCGTTTAGGATTATTTCTCCTACTTCTTACTATTGTGTGTATGGGTAAGGCTGCATTGATCTTGCCACCTATTATATTGGGAAAAATTGTTGATGCCATTACTAATCCGATAGGTTTTAATGTCGCTGCACAATATATTTGGCTTTTGCTCTTTGCTTTTGCGGCTTTAGTGCAGGTATTCCTTACCCCTTTGCAGGCTGTGGTGCTTACGAAATTTGTACAAATGGCGGTGCGAGATGCATCGGTTAATTGGACACATGCTTTGCTTGGTAAGGAATTTTCATTATTTAATACAACACGGCTTGGTCTATTAATCAAAGGCTTTGAAAGAGGCATAGCGGCCCATGAAAAATTGTTATATTATGTTATTATCACTATTTTACCATTGATCATTCAATTGTTTATAATGATAGGGCTTGTTACTGTAGTTGGTGGTATCAAGATATTGTTTTTTACGCTTATTGGTTGCGTTATATATGTCATCATCACCCATTATATTATTGTTTGGCGTCGTGCTCACATTGATGATGTCAATGATTGTGAAGATAGTTTAGTTGGCGAATTGGCAACACTTTTTGGTGCTGCAAAAACCGTAAAGCTTGAAAGAGCAACTCTAAGCGCCGCAAAGCCGCTTGAAAATGCTTTTAACCGCTATGTCACATCTTCGGTCAAAGCGGCCTTTTCGGGTTCATTTTTAACTTTAAATCAATCGCTTAGCATTGCCCTTGCTACCGGCTTTATGCTTTTGTCTGCAGTATTAGATCAAGCATCGACAACGCCGCGTATGAGCGCAGGTGATCTTGTCATTGTTTTTTCAGCTCTAACATTACTTTTTACGACTGTTAGCCAAATTGGGGATGCCTATCGCTTTGCAGACCAATTTTCCTCAGATCGACAATATTTAGCAAAATTGTTAAATGAGCCAGACTTTACTCGTAAAGGCTTAGAGAATAGCGACATTGTTGAAAAAATAACCAGCCTTAGATTAAATCATGGAATTATCTCTAACTTTGATGGCGCGCCTATCACCATAGATCAGGACTTATGCTTTAAATGTGGTGAAAAGGTCGCGATTATTGGCGAAAGCGGTTCAGGGAAAACAACATTATTGGAAGCCTTGGCTGGTCTTGATACAAATATAAATTCCCGTTTATTTCTTAATGATAAAGCAATCAGCCAATATAGCGATGATCAGCATTTATCCTTTATTCGCTATAATCCTCAACAAGCGCAATTTCTTGAAGGCAATATTCATCATGCGGTATTCTTTGGACAAAATGCTAGTCATCTTTCGATGGCATTCCATCAATTGCGGTTAAATCACTTTCTAACCGATAGTAATCGCCATTTAAGCGAGGGTGCAAAAAATATATCTGGTGGCGAAGCAAGGCGGCTAACGCTATTAAGGCTATTGCGTAATCCTGGTATTTTCAATTTGTTTGATGAACCGACATCCTCATTGGATCCTGCCTTGGCTGGTCCTGTCTGGGATACAATATTTGAATATGTTGGTGAAAATGGTCTTATCGTTGCAACTCATGATCTACAAAATCTTTATCGTTTTGATCGCATCATTGTTATGGAAAAAGGTAAATTGATTGTAGATGGTTTAATCGGTGACGTTATGAAAGATAATTACGAAAAAGTGATACACCACCTAGGCAATAAAATTGGTTAAACTTACTTAAACATTGCTGAGTATTTTAAAATACTCAGTCTAGTCTAGTTATAAAATCTTGCGTAGAAATTACCATTGCATGTCTTGGGAAATGCTTTTTGATTAAAATATCATGCATATCAAGATCGCCATCGGTGCAAGCATCTTCAATTACCGTCAAGCCATAATCAAGATCAAAGGCTTGGTTAAAGGTAGATAAAACAACATGCGAAGTTGCAACGCCAGCAAGCACCAGTTCTTCAATATTATTGGCCCGCAAAATCATATCAAAATCACTACCTGAAAATGCGCTAATGCGATGTTTGCCAACAATAGGTTCGTTATTTTGTGGCGCAAGCGGCGCGTAGATCATCATCTCGTCACTGCCGGGAATAACTCGCTTATTGGCTTTAATATCACCAAACATAACATTGCGTGAACTGATTTCAGGATAACCTTGGCGAAAACTAACATTAACATGGATAACCAAAACACCGGCTTGGCGTGCCCATTGAAGTAGCTTTGCAGCATTTGTCGTTACATGTGCCGCTTGCTCTGGCGAAATAAAATTCTCTAAAATAAAATTTTGGAAATCCATCAAGATTAAAGCGGTCTTTTTAGGATCAATAACTTTGTTTTCCATAGCTGCCTTCTTTATCTTCTAACTATTTATAGATATCTAATTCGCAAATTTATATAAAAATAAATAAAATTTTAAGTTACTGCATTTTTTCAAGCGCGCTATCTAGTCCTTTAATAAGCGCATCAATGCCACCATTATCGGTAAAGGTCTTGGCGACCAACTCATTGGTGCCACCCTTAGTGGAATGGTCAATTTCCAGTTGTTTATAGTCAATTTGTTGCCGTGATTGCGCTTCATGGGCTAGGCTTGCAAATAATTTACTGATAAATTGCGTTGAAATATTTTCATTAATGCCCTGATCAATCAACCATTGATTTGCACTGCCAGCAAAACGATAATAGCTGCCCATAAGTGAGCCTGCAATCATGAAAATTTTCAATTCTTCTTCATTGGCAAGGCTGAGTGCGCCACCAATCTTGGCAAAAATTCCTTCAACTTCCTGATCTTTTGGAAATATTGGCGTGGCGCTTTGATGATCCACTACGAATGGTAACGGCACCGCGCGAAGAATGGCACCCTTATGCCCACTCCAAGCGGCAATATCATCAATTGACGCGGTTGCAATAAAGCTAACAAGTTTTTGCTGCGGTTTAAATTGTAATTGTTTAAGCAAGTCTTGCGCGTCTTGCACCCGTAAAGCAATAAAAATAATATCCGATTGGTCTATCACCGCTTGATTGTCACATGCCACATGCACAAGGCTTGGAAAATCTGTGGCAAGTCTAGCGGATATAGATTGCGAGCGTGGTGACACAATGATTGATTTAACCGCCCCTTTAGATTTATCAATGCTTGATTTGGTAATATCCGATTTAGCAAGGCCGCGGATAATGGCATCAGAAATCGTGCCAGTGCCTAAAAAACCAATATTCATCTGTCGCCTCCACCTTATAAACTCAATATGATTAAGCCAATATTATGAAAAGGCTTATCATCTATCGAATGGCAAAACTGCTATCTAGGGCCTGACTCTAATGTATTTTTAGTATTAAAAAAGTAAAGGGGCAGAATTGCCCCTTTTAAATATGTTTAAATGTCAAATATGCTGGTGTACGGTTTTCACGTATCGCCTTTGCTTCATAGCGTGTGCCGGGCCAAGCCTCATAGGGTGTATGCCAATCACTGGCATTATCCGCTACCCATTCAAAACCACCATGCTCGCGGCAATGTAATAATGTCCAATTAATATAGGTATCAATATCACTTGCAAAACGAAACAATGCGCCCTTTTTTAAAACACGGGCAAAACGCTGCAAATTTTTCTCATTCACAAAACGGCGCTTCCAATGTTTTTTCTTAGGCCAAGGATCTGGATAAAATAAATCAATGCCATCAAGTGATTGGTCAGGCAGCCAGTCAAGCAGTGCGGTTGCGTCATCATTATAAAGGCGTAATGAGGACTGCAAATCGGGCAATTCATCAAGACCTGCTAATAGCTTTGCCATGCCGTTGACGAACGGCTCCACCCCAATAAAGCCGGTATTAGGGAAACGACCAGCCTCATGCAATAAATGCTCGCCGCCACCAAAACCAATTTCAAGGCGTACAGCTTCAACTGGCTTTGCAAATAATTCTTTTAGCGATTGTGGCGCTGGTTGCTCAAGGTTTACCAATAGCTGCGGCAAAAGATCTGTTTGCCGCTTAATTTGATTGTCCCGTAGGGGCTTGCCTTGACGGCGGCCATAAAAAGCCTCGCTCATACGGGTTCTATGTGGTGTTTTATCCGATTGCATTACTGAATTGCTGCCTTTAATGCCTTGCCAAGATCGGTTTTTTCCCAAGAAAATGAACCATCGCGGCCAGGTTTACGTCCAAAATGCCCATAGGCTGAAGTTTTGGCATAGATGGGACGATTAAGATCAAGATGTTTACGAATACCGGTTGGGCTAAGATCCATCACCGCGCGAATTGCTGCTTCAACCTGCGCCTCGGAAACCTTGCCCGTTTCGTGAAGGTCAACATAAATTGAAAGCGGCTGGGCAACGCCAATCGCATATGAAATCTGGATAGTGCAACGGTCAGATAGACCAGCAGCAACGACATTCTTAGCAAGATAGCGTGCGGCATAGGCAGCAGAACGGTCAACTTTGGTGGTATCCTTACCAGAAAAAGCACCCCCGCCATGAGGGGCTGCCCCGCCATAAGTATCAACAATAATCTTGCGACCCGTAAGGCCAGCATCGCCGTCAGGCCCGCCAATAACAAATTTACCCGTTGGATTAATATACCAATTGCAATTGTCAGAAATTTTAATGTCATGTAAAGCGCTGCGAATGTAGGGTTCAACCACTTCACGCACCTTTTTTGAATCCCAATTGGCATCAAGATGTTGAGTCGATAGGACGATTGAAACTACCTCTGTTGGTTTGCCATCAATATAGCGCACCGTTACCTGACTTTTAGCATCTGGCCCCAATAGTCTAGCTTCGCCATCGCCCTTATGGCGGGCAGTGGCAATTTCTTCCAAAATTTTATGGGCATAATAAATGGGTGCTGGCATTAAATCTTCGGTTTCGCGGCAAGCATAACCAAACATAATACCTTGGTCGCCAGCACCTTCTTCACCTTGACGGTCAGCCGCATTATCAACACCTTGGGCAATATCAGCTGATTGCGAATGGAGTAGCACATCAATACGGCAGGTTTTCCAATGAAAACCCTCTTGCTCATAGCCAATTTCTTTAATGGCACGGCGCGCCGCCGCACGAAAACGCGATGGATTGATTTGCGGATTGCCTTGCTCATCAGCAACTAAATTGCCCTGCTTATCTTTTTTCAAAAATGTATCAGGTACGCGAACTTCGCCTGCAATGATAACACGGTTAGTGGTTGCCATGGTTTCACATGCAATACGAACACTCCACGGATCGGTGCTAGTTTTTCGCGCTTCTTTATAAATCATGTCAACAATTTCATCAGAAATACGGTCACAAACCTTATCAGGATGGCCTTCTGAAACGGATTCACTAGTAAAAAGATAAGAATGACGGTGCACGGGAAACCCCTCTAGAAAGATAATATTTGCAATTTAATCCTAAACTTTGCAATGACACTGATGGTGACACTTTATGGTAACTAGTGCTAGTGACAATGGATAGTTTAGTAAAAACTTAAACATTTAATAACATATGCCGCATTTTTTGCCACATATTTTTGCTATTTGCTGTTTGTGCCAACAATATTTAGTGTCGTCAATGTTGTTTTCCAATATCCCAACAAAAACTACATAATTTTAAACCTAATCCAATAAAAGACCAGTTAAAAATAATAAGCGAAATGTTGAGAGGCAATCTATAAATCACTATAAATTATAACAAGACATAGCATCTTTTATTAAGCCAAAATTTTAAATAATAGTCAAAGTAATATAATCTGTAAATGACGCATGGATTGGCTTAAAGTGGTTTAATCAAATCACTAATTGGGGCGCTAAGGTGATAGCTAAAACCATTTGGCGCATAATCAAGTTTTGCTTCACCGTTCAAGCTTGCGGGCAATAAGCGTTCCACTAATTTTGCCCCAAAGCCTTTGCGGGTTGGTTGTTTAGTAATTTCAGGCCCACCAATTTCGTGCCATGCAAAATGAAATCTGCCATCATCAAAATCCCATGTAATTTCCACTCGTCCTTGTTCAATCGATAAAGCACCATATTTTACTGCATTGGTTGCAAATTCATGCAATGCCAACGACATGGAAAGCGCCGCCTCACTATCAAGAGCAGCTTTGGGGCCATTACAGGTAAAGCGATTGGTTAGGCCAATATTGCCCTCAAGACAATTGACAATAATCTCATGCAAATTAATACTGGAGGAAGCTCCATGGATTAATATATCTTGTGCATCAGCAAGAGCTTTTATGCGTGCAGTTAAAATATGGCGTGCTTCTTCAATGTTCGTGGCATTATTTAAGCTTTGATTGCAAATACTTTGCACCATAGCCAAGGTATTTTTAACCCGATGGGCTAATTCCTGCGCTAACATTTCTCTTTTATCTTGGGCAAGCCGCCTTGCAGTTACATCTTGAATAACGCCAAGGATCGGGCGATGCCCTTGCATTTCACCAATATCAGTTGGTGCTTTTTCTGCGCGAAAAGCAATCCAACGCCTTTCATTATTGTCACTGCGTTGAATTTGAATTTCCAGCGATACTAAATTATCATCTGGCGGATTAAGCATCTGGCTGGCAATATAAGAAACATCGGTAACGATTACATCTAAAAATTCTTCAATTGCAAGTTCTGGCTTAATTTCAAGTCCTAATAGTTCCATAAATTTGGGTGTAGCAAGAATAATACCTCGATCCACATCAATGGAAAAAGACCCAATGCCACCGGCCTCCTGCGCAAGATGGGCACGTTCCTCACTTAAGCGGAGTGCCTCTTGATGTTGCCGCTCGCTGGTTCTATCCCGGACAATTTTCAAAAACCCCCAAGGTGCGGCATTTTCATCTTGGAATAATTGCAAATCGCCCGATGCCCAAAATTTACTGCCATCTTTGCGTAAATGCCAGCGCTCAACTGGATCCAGCCGGTGTTGACGGGCCATTTCGCGCCGCTTGGCTGGCAATCCATCAACTTGATCTTCATGCGTGAAAAGCGTGTCTAACGATTTGCCTATAATTTCTTCTTCGCGCCAACCAAATAAATTATGCGCGCCAGCACTCCAACTATCAATAATTCCATTCATATCAGTGGTTAATATGGCATAATCTAAAGCATTTTCAAGAATAAGCCTATCACGCCATTGGGTTCTAGCTGCGCGTTCCATATATATTCCAACATATTAATGATTAACTATCTCATTTAAGCAATCGCGATCAAATATAATTCATTTATATCAAAAACTACAATAATTCAAATCAAAGAATTACAAATAAAACTTTATTATTAACTACTTTGATATCAGATATTAATCTCGCAACCACTTAAGCGATGATAACGCATGAATATGCATCGAAGTTCCATAGCTTAGGGGCAAAACTTATTATTTAAAATGAGGTTTGGCATTTCTCGTTAAGGAGCAAAACGATTGTGGTCTAAAGCACGTAAAAATAGTTCGCTGTTAAGTAGCGTTTATGGTGTTGCTTGCGCCTCAATTGCAAGAGCATGAACTTTATCAGCGAGCTCGTCTTTTAATACATCGTTAATGGCACGATGTTGCTCTACCCGTTTCATGCCGACAAATTCACTTGAAGTAATTTTTATTCTAAAATGTGTTTCACCTTCACCATCAAAAGAGCTACCGTCGTCATGACTATGACCAGCATGTAATGCACTTTCATTGATAACTTCTAAATGCTGAGGCGTAAAAACGGCGCGCAATTTTTTTTCCATTATTTCTTTAATCGTGCTGGACATAATTATTTTCCCAAACCATATCGTAGCTATTGCAGTTTTTTTATAATTGGTTAAAATCGCCAATCCAAATATGAAACTGCAACGCTTTCAGTTTAATTAAGTTTAAAAGTTTAATTTAAACCCCATATATAGCGTAGTATCTTTTATTAAAAAGGACAAAATCATTGTTTGATCGTGTTTTCTTGAAAGGGCATTAGTTTGCCTTGTATAAAGTTTGGTGCGATTTCATTCAATTGTCAAACATTATTACACTATAATCCATTCGGAATGACCTAAATATCATGGCAATTAATTCAAAATTCTTTGACTCTATACGCATTAGTTCAGGCAAAAAGGCAAAAGCCGAGCCTGAAACAATGAAATGCCAATGGGAAGGCTGTGAAAAGCCAGGCCCCCATCGTGCACCTGCTGGTCGTGGCCGTGAAGGGCAATTTTTACATTTTTGTATTGACCATGTACGAGAATATAATAAAAATTTTAATTATTTTTCCGACCTTAGCGACGCGGAAATTGCTAAGTTCCAAAAGGATGCTGCAACCGGCCACCGCCCGACAAGGAAAATAGGCTCTAACCGCACTACAGCCACTAAAACCTCGCAGGAATTTTCCAGCATTCGTTCAGGCTCCGCTGTTTCGCAAAAGCGCTTACGTAACCCTTATGGGCTGATTAATGAAAAGCGTGTTGAAGCGGCGCCTAAACGTAAATTGAAAGTGCTGGAAGCAAGAGCTTTTGCCACATTAGAGCTAAAAGAAATGGCAAGCAGTGATGAAATCAAATCGCAATATAAGATTTTGATCAAACGGCACCATCCTGATGCAAATGGCGGCGATCGTAGTTCTGAGGAGCGTTTCCGCGCAGTTTTGCAAGCCTATAACCAGCTTAAACAAGCAGGATTTTGCTAAGTTTTGCAAACTGTTTTGGTAAAAATTCATAAAAATATTCAATCAAGGCTATGCTTAAAACATAGGCTTGATTTTTTTATCGGTAAAATTGGCGGTAGAAACAGGCTTTGCTAAGGAGCTGTCACGGTTGTGTCATAAAATTGCACTAAATAGACAGACATTATTCATTTAAAACTCGGATATATTATGATCATGGCGAGCAATGAGAATTTGGCCAAAAATTCAGAAAAATTATTGCATGAGCGCTATGCTCTTGCGCTGCAATTGGCAAAAAGCGCTGGCAACCTCGCCTTAGATTATTTCAATAATCGTGATCAATTAATTATTGAAACCAAGCAAAATCCGCAAGATTTGGTTTCAATGGCTGATCGCAATGTTGAAAAACATATTCAGGATGCAATTTATCGACATTTTCCCGAAGATGCATTTTTGGGCGAAGAAAGTGGCATTAGCGACCATCAATCAGAATTCCTTTGGGTAATCGATCCTATAGATGGCACAGCACCTTTTTTAGCAGGAATTGGTGATTGGTGTGTTTCCATCGCGGTTTTATATCAGGGCAAACCAGCAATTGGCGTTATTTATGTACCGTGTAAAAGCGAGCTTTATCGCGCAATGATCGGTGATGGTGCCTTTTTAAATGAAAAACCAATTGGGGTGACCGAACATAATACTATTGCTAATGGACTTACGGGCTTTGGCTGTAATCATCATATTTCGACAGAGCGCAAGATTGATATTTTACAAAATCTTTTAGCCGCTGGTAGCAATTTTTATCGTAATGCGTCAGGCGCATTGATGATTGCCTATGTCGCGGCAGGCCGTCTTGTAGGCTATGTTGAACCCTATATGCATTTATGGGATTGTGCGGCAGGATTTTGTCTTGTGCAAGAGGCTGGTGGCAAGATTATGCCGTTCCCAACCGATCGTGAAAATCTTAAAAAAGGGCATCCAGTTCTTGTTGCCGCGCCTCATAATTATGATCAATTGAAAAAAATTGCCAGTTTTTAAAGTTTTTGGCACCAGAGGCTGCTTGGTCAAATATGCAAAATAAATAAAGCCGTTTTAGGTTTTTTAAAACTAAAACGGCTTTATCTTCTAATTTTTTGGGGATTATCTAGCGCGATTATTAGACCAATTTTTTAAACAAACATTGGTACAAGAGACCTTGCAATCAATTCTTGTAAAAAAAAGATTATAAAAAAGATAACAATTGGTGAAATATCGATAGGCCCAAGATCCGGCAAAATACGCCTAATCGGCGCCAGCAAAGGTTCGGTTGCCGTATAAAGAAAATTACCAATTACACCGAAGATCTGATTGCGCGGATTAATAATATTCATCGCAAAAAGCCAAGAAAAAATTATTCTGCCTATAATGAGCAGCCAAACAAAGTCTAATATATAACTTATAGTCGAAAAAAAGGCAATCATTCATCTCTCCTAGACTAAAGCACTTTAATGGAAATTGCCGATATGCTTTAGTTTTCGTATTCGGTCGCATTTTTGCGAAACTATTGTGATCGCTAGATTTAGTGACTAAATCCAATTTCGGCAAGACCTTAAAAGGAGCCTTGCGTATAAATTAAAAGGCAAATCCAATCTAAGCGGATGGATTTGCCTAAAACTCTTAAATTATATGCCTATTGGGTTAATACTCACTGGCATTGGTCAATTGTGCTATATCGTTATCACTCAATTTGAGTGAGGTGGCTTTGACAAGACTTGCCAATTGCTCAAGGCTGGTAGCGCTCGCAATAGGTGCCGTCACTGTCTTTTGTGCAATAATCCACGCAAGTGCCACTTCAGCATTGGTCGCATTATGTGCTTTTGATACGGTGTCCAGCACATCAAGAATATGCAGTCCACGTTCATTTACATATTTTTCAACCATGCGTTGGCGCGCTTTGCCCTCAACATCCTTGGGGCTGCGATATTTGCCTGAAAGAAAACCAGATGCAAGACTAAAATAGGTGATGACACCCAAATCTTCTTGGCTACAAAGATTGGCAAGTTCGCCTTCAAAACCGCTGCGATCATAAAGATTATATTCAGGTTCAACCACCTGATAAGTTGGTAAGTTCAAGGATTTTGCTGTATCCAGCGCGCTTTTCAAAAGTTTTGCATCATAATTCGAGCAACCAATGGCACGCACTTTACCAGATTTGATAAGGTCTTCATAGGCACGTAATGTTTCTTCATGGCTGGTTGCTGGATCTGGCCAATGGGATAAATAGACATCAATTGTTTCACATTGTAAGCGCCTTAAAGAATCTTCAGCCGCTTGTTTTATCCAACGCGCCGATAGCCCTTTTTTACCAGGCTCCAACATATCCGAACCGACTTTGGTAATAATAACAACTTTTTCGCGCTTTTCGGGATGTTGCTTAAGCCACTTGCCGATGATGGTTTCGGATTCACCGCCCTTATTGCCCGGTGCCCAAGTTGAATAGGCATCTGCTGTATCGATTGCATTTAAGCCTGCATCAATAAAAGCATCAAGTAAATTAAAAGAGTGTTTTTCATCAACAGTCCAGCCAAAAACATTAGCACCAAAAACTAAAGGCGCAATGTTAAACCCAGTTTTTCCTAATGCACGGTATTCCATAATTTGTTCCTTACATAAAAATTGTTTAACAAGCTTATAGGAAATTTCGTATGATTTTTGTTATTATCTGGCAAAAACCATTTAAACTAAGACAAACGCTGCATCAAAAGCCTAGCAAATATTTATGGTAAATCAATTCATTAATTTATGTCAAAAACCCATATATGAATAGACGCATATTTTTTGCTATGCTTTAAGCCATACAGCGAGTAATATCTAATCATTATAAAATAACTTACCAATAACACTATCGTTATTTAAATGAGATTTGGCAATTTATGGGGGATTTATGTTGTCTTTTTTGAAAATTGTGCATCAAAACCGAACCAAAAATAGAAGCGTTTTGGCACTATTACCGATAATAGGGCTGCCATTTTTGTGTGGTTGTACTGCTAAAGCTACAGCGTGGAGCGAAAAAATTGCTTTTTCGCAGCCCTCGATGCCAACACAATGCGGTGGATGGCAAAAGCTTGAGATTAAAAATAGTACGCGGTATTATTTACTGGAAAAAGACCAGCGTCTCCTTGTCGATCTCGATGCTCATAATTTGCGGGGTAAACAAATAGGCTGTTGGCAATAGCAGTTTTTAAAAAAGCAATCCAAATTTCATTTTCGCGCAAAGGGTTGGCACGCAATGTATCTTGATATTCACTCTTTGCAGATGTTTTATGAATCGCCTTTAGGTAAAAAGGTGCAGCAAAACTTAAAATACGCCCTGCAACCGCATATTCCAATCCGTAATGATGAACGGATTATGGGGCTTGGTTATTGCGTTCCTTATCTGGCCCCTTTTCGCCTGAAATGTGATTGCTGTTTTGCCTTTATGCCAGCACGGCAAGGCGCTTCAACTTGGCCAGAAAGCCAAAATGTTGCAACAGCTTTAGTCTTTGAAGAAGATTTGCCCCTTGCTGACGGATGTCTTGATAGGATCATTCTTGTGCATGCCCTAGAGCAGACTGAAAACGCCACCGAAACCTTACGTGAATTATGGCGGGTTTTAGCTCCCAATGGCAAGCTTATCATCATTGCACCAAACCGGCGTGGCTTTTGGGCAGGTTCTGATGCAACGCCCTTTGGTTCTGGTGAACCCTATAGTCGTGGTCAATTAAATCAAATTGTGACCAATGCCGGTTTTACCTGTCAATCACTTAGCGAAACATTGCATTTTTTACCGCAGAAAAATTTAAATATTCGCCGTTTTTCCGTGCTATTTGAAAAAATGCAAAAGCGTTTTTTTCCTTATTTCGGCGGAGTTCTCGTTCTTGAGGCAACAAAACAATTTAATCAAGGCATACCACTATTAAAACGTAATTCACGCCGAATATTTTCACCTGTTTTTACCCCCCAAACATTGACACGGGGAGAACAGCATTTAAAACAATAAAAAAGACCTATCTGATCGATCATGAAATCAGATAGGCCAAGTGGTTAGCTTGATTATAGCTAACGGGGATTGGTGAAATTCTTAACGCAAATGTTGTGGTGCAATTTTAGCAACATTGATGCGATTGTGATTAGCAGCTTTTGCTTCTGATTGTTCAGGCACAATAGTGATTGAAATGTTTAAGCCAGCAGAAGCAGTGCGGCCACCTGTTGCGCCAGCACTACCAGTTGCACCACCAGCACTCATTGAGCGAGCTTGGCTATTTGCTGCAGCCAATTGGCCTGAAAGCTTGTTGGTTTCAACCCAACCTTTTTGGTTGCCAGCAGTTACATAGCACCAAGCTGAATTACAAACACCAACATTAACTTGTGTCCCCTTAGCAATATTGCTTGTTACAGCTGCACTTGATGCAGGTGCATTATGCAATGATAAAGCAGGGGCTGAAATTGTGGTTGCTTGTGCGCAAAGTGCGCCGCTAATAACTGCGATTGCTAGAGTTGAAGCAGCGATGATTGATTTTGCAAAACGGTTCATGATCTTTATCCTTAAATTTTTATGGAAGAACCGCTCAAACCCATGAATTTAAACAAAGCTTCTTTATTCGCGAAAACTCGTTTCGCGCTTAAATGCTTTAAATTTTGACAAGGTTAGATCGTTAACGGGAAAGGCTTTTGGCTTCCGTTTATTAAATTCTTCCAGGGTTGTTTGGTTAATTGTTTGAGCTGCCTTTTTAGTTAAGGTTGGCTTTTTTGCCATTTGTCAGCGTTCTTGCAATCATAACGGCTTAGCCGGCAAAAGGTTCCAAAAAAAAGTTTACAAAAAGTAAATATTTTTTTATTTTTATTATAAGGTATTGATAAGAAACAATAATATTAATTTTAAAAATTTTTCTTTTGTAGAACCACAACACCCAATGATGGTACTAAGGCAATATTATTGACACGGCGCGCTAAACTTCAATATTTAAAAACTCATTACTCTCAAGTATCGCAAATTGCTTTAAATCTAAAGCACGTGTTGCCAGAGCATCGAAATGACGAATAGCTTGGTTAAAATTTTCATCAAAAGTAAAAATTAGTTTGTAATTCGCATTGGCTAGACCACCGTTTTAAGCCGATCGTCTAAGCATAAGGCTTGCTTTAAGCAATGTTTGGTCTTTTTGCTTTAATTGATCTTTACGCTTGGCGTGTTCTTTTAGCTTAGATGGTTCTTGCCAATCTTCAGTATCAAACAAATCCATAAGTTTTTGCATGGCAATTTGTGCAATCAGCGCATAATCTTGTGCAACGGTTGTAAGGGGTGGTGATGTATATCGCGCAAGCGGATGGTCATCATGGCCAGCAATGCGTAATTCGCTGCTCGGTAAACCATGCCCCACCTTAATGCCCATTTCCCATGCAGCATGCAAAGCGCCAAAAGCAATGCGATCATTAGCACATAATATTGTATTGGTTGGTAGGCCGTTTTTTACATTTTTTATTGTTTGCTCATAACCAAATTTTTCAAATTCCCAGCTATTTGAGTTATCAACCGGCAATATAAGAGGTTTAAAACCGTTGCGTATCATCGCTTCTTCATAAGCATCACGGCGTGATATTGAATTAGCATTCACCCCCGGCATACCCAAAAAGCATGGTGGTTCCCCTGATCGGCATAAATAATCAATGATAAGACCAAAGCTTTGGCGGTTATCAGTACCAACAAAGGGTACATCACTTTCTTCCTTACTATCCACATAAACAAGGGGAATGCGATCAGCTAAAGAGTTTAATTTATCTTGGCTTGCCGAATGGGCTATTGGTGCAATGATTGCACCAGCAATATGCATGGATTGCAATCGTTCAATCGCATCAGATTGTCTTGATACTTGCCCTTGCGAGCTCAAGACAACCGCAAAATAGCCATTTTTTTCGGCAATTTCTTCAATTTTGCGGGTAAGCTCCATATAAAATGGATCAAGCGTATCTGGAATAATAACGCCTAAAATTTTAGTGCGCCGGCGCTTTAAGTTAACCGCAAATAGATTAGGGCGAAAATCAAATTCCGTTAAAGCGTTTTCAATGAGTACGCGCGTTGAATTTCTAATCGATGTTGGATCATTAAAATATTTCGATACTGTTGGGCGTGATAATCCGATATGGCTAGCAAACTCTTCCATTGTACGAATTTCAGGTATCGAATTTATCTTTTTCATTTTTAATCTTTTACCCAACAAAAAGCGTTATCTTTTATTTTTATGCAAATACCTTCAGGCGTTTTAATCTTAAAAAAACATGTCTGGCTTTCACTATTCCTTTAAACAAAGCCAGACAATGTCCTTAATTTTATGCTATTTAAGCTTGCCAGCAAGCAGCAATATAATCATTAATTGCTTTTTCAATGCTTGCAAACACCAAAGCCTTGGCATTAGCTGGCAGGCGTTGGCTACGCACATCATGATAAAGGCCGCCAAGATATTGCCCGATAAGAGTTTCTGGCAATGTGACATTGTCAAATAACTCCAAGAGTTCTGCAACCGCACGATTAGCTTTTTCATCAGGCCAATAATAGCGGATACGGTCGCTATAAGAAAAGTGGCGCTGCAAGGCCAATTCATGTTGATCACCGTGATAATAGCGATCCCAATTGGCAGGGGAGCCGAGCATCACCTCTTCCATAGTCTGGCGTAAAGTCTTTTGACGCCGCCCTGCAAAAAGCTCTTCGGCAATCATATCAAGACCATATAGAGTTTCACGCATAACAAAAGTAAGGCCGGGGCCAACTTTTAAAATGCCAAATCCATCATTAACTAAAGCCGTTAAAGCGGCGCGGGTTTGATAATCAGTTGAATGCGCCTCAAATACAATATTCGGCATAAGCGGCAATGCTGAACAAAGAGTGACTGCAGCTTGCGGATCATAATCAATGACATTGTGATTGCCAAACTCAACGCCGGGCTGCACAACAAGGCCGATGACCCGTGAAAAAGCATCTTCTAAGCCATGGGCTATAAATGCCTGCTTATGAATATCATAGGTTGTAAGGGCGGCATCCTTGTTCGTTACTTCAAGCCCTTCAATCTCTTCTAAAGCACCACCAGGCACTGGCACTTCAGTCCCAATAATGTAAACAGGGGCAATTGAGCCCTCAGCTCTTGCTTCTTCCGCAGCCTTGGCAAGTCGTGCGGCACGCAATGCAATAATATTATCATCAAGTGCTAAAGGTTCGTTAAGGCAGCCCATGGAACAATCCAAATGCAACTTGGTAAAACCAGCAGCTGAATAAGCGCGGATCATGACTTCAGCTTTATCCATAGCTTCTTCTGCGGTTAAATTTTTCCACGGATTAGGTCCAAGGTGATCACCACCAAAGATTAAACGCTCAACTGGAAAGTTGCAGTTTTGGGCAATATCTCGCACGAATTTTTTATAATCTTGTGGTGTCATGCCAGTATAGCCACCATCTTGATTAACTTGATTGCAGGTTGCTTCAATCAATAGTGGCAACGGCGTTGGCATGGTTGCACGCATTGCCGCCTCAATAACCATGGGGTGTGCTGTGCAAATAGACGGTATGCCAGATGGCCCCGATTGCTGACGCCAATTTGAAATAGATTGCAGAGGATTTTTAGTCATAGAATATCCTTTTACGAGTGCAGTTTTAACAAATTTTTGTCCAAATGATCAAAGTGCTTTTTGTGCAATAAAGCGCTCAAGATCGGCAAGGGTTGACGTTCCCTCCATAGGGCCAATTTCGCTAACCGCACGCGCACCAGCAGCATTGGCAAAATCAAGCGCTTGTTGCGGATCGGTATTTTTGAGCCAAAAACTCAAAAATGCCCCGCCAAAACAATCACCTGCGCCAGTTGGATCTTTTTCCTCAACCTTAAAAGCTTGCGCGTCAAACCGCTTGCCATTTTCATAAAGGCTCGCCCCTTGGTCGCCACGCTTCACCACAATGGTTTTAATGCCACGCGCCAATAAATGATTGATCGCTTCTTCTTCATTGCCAGCATTTTCAAATAAGAAAATTTCCTCGCCTGACGGCATAAAAAGATCAGTGATAGATAAGATAAATTCGCAAGATTGTTTAAGACCGGGGGTATTCAATAATTCAGGGCGCAAATTGGGATCAAAGGAAATTGTGCCCCCCTTTTGTTTTATTGCCTTTGCAGCTTCAATAACCATAGTGCCAAGTTCGGGCGCTGAAAAAGCCGACCCCATAACATGAAGATGATCGCAATCCTTAATCATATCCTTAGCGCTTTGAGTGGTGTTTAAAGTGCCACATGCACTATAGCGGATATTATAAACAAAAGCGCGACTGCCATCCTCGCGATAGCGCACAAAAGCACTACCGGTTGACTCACCTTGGGCAATCTCAATAGCCGAAACATCAACGCCATCAGCTTTTAATCGATCGATATTGACGCGGCCAAAATCATCATCTCCAACACGAGAAATAATCGCGCATGGTGTATCCAATTTGCCAACTTGATCGATAAAAATAGCTGGTGCACCCGATGGAAATGGTCCAATAAGCGGCTGTGCATCTAAAAATCCATCACCTTTGGTGGTGGCAACAATCTCGACTAAAATTTCGCCGATGGTTAAAACCTTACCCATGATTAGCCTCTTTTTCTTTTTGCTCTTACATCAAGCCAAACAGCAAGAAGGATAACTAAACCCTTGGCAATGATTTGATAAAATTGAGGTACCGATAACATATTCATACCATTATTCATGACGCCTATGATCAATGCACCAATTAATGTGCCAACCATGGTACCAACACCGCCCGAAAGACTGGTGCCGCCAAGAACTGCGGCAGCAATAGCGTCAAGCTCATAGCCTGATGCAGCATTGGTTTGTGCCGAACTCACTCGTGCCGCCAATAAAATGCCAGCAATGGCTGCCATAAGCCCAGACAACATGAATATTTGGATTTTTAAGCGGTCAACCTTGATACCTGAGTATAAAGCAGCTTCCTTATTACCGCCAGTTAGATAAGTACGCCGCCCGAATGTGGTTTTGGTAAGAAGAATATGATTAACGAGAAAAAGAACAATAACAATCCATATAATAATCGGTAGACCCAACCATTCGCCTTTACTAATAGCTTTCCATGTTGGATCTATTATTAGTTGGGATGAACCATTCGTTGGCAAATTAACCAGACCGCGATAAATCCCCATTGTTGCAACGGTCACGATAAAGGAAGGTAATAGTAGTTTTGCAGTTAAGGCTCCATTGATAAAACCCATTATTATCCCTGCAAGTAAGGTAATAATGATTGCCGGCACAAATCCATAACCAAGAGCCAGTATTTGCGCACCAACCATGCCAGCAACCGCAATAATCGAACCGATAGATAGATCTATTTCACCAAGCAAAATAACCCAAGTCATACCAAAAGCTGCAATAGCAACTACTGCAACCTGCTGTATGATGTTGGTTATATTGTTTAAAGTTGCAAAGCGACCTTTGGTACATAAGCTAAAAAAGATACAAAGAATGATCAGAGCCAATAAAATGCCAGCATAGCGCCGAATAGAATTTCTTAATTCACTGTTTTGTATTTTTAGGAGTTGTGCGGACTGTTTCATTTTACTATTCCTGTGGCAACCGTTCCGGTAGCAAAAGCCATAACATTTTGTGGAGTCATATTCGTACCATTGAGTATGGCAGTAATGCCCCCTTCAGTCATAACGATGAGGCGATCAGCAAGGCCCAAAACTTCGGGTAATTCAGAAGAAACAAGAATTATTGCTGTTCCTTCATCTGCTAATTGTCTAATAATTTTATAGATTTCAAATTTGGCGCCAACATCAACACCGCGCGTTGGCTCATCTAAAATGAGAACCTTAGGATGGGTTAAAAGCCATTTAGCAAATACGATTTTTTGTTGATTGCCACCTGATAAAGTATTAACTGCTGCATCTAAGCTATCAGTTTTTATTCTAAATCGGTCAACTTCTTGGTTTGCGGCTTTTTTTTCGGTCGCAAAATTCATGAAGCCTAAATTATTGGTAAATCCTTTAAGCGAAGCCATAGAAATATTATGCATAACATTCGCGTTTAGGATCAAACCTTCCTCTTTGCGGTTTTCGGTTACAAAGCCAATACCGGCAGCGATAGCTTCCGCAGCATTCTTGAAATTAACTGGCTTGCCGTCCAAGCATATAGTCCCACTTGCCTTTTTCATGCCAAATATGGCATTCATCACTTCAGAGCGACCAGAACCAACTAGACCAAAAAAGCCTAATATTTCACCTGGGCGAATATCAAAAGATACATCTTGAAATTCATCTTTAAATGATAGTTTTTCTACCTCTAAAATTGGAGACAATTTCTCAAAATCAGGGCTAGAAAGGGCAGGGGGATAGATTTCATCCATTTTTCGCCCCACCATCATTGCAATTAATTCATCAATATTGGTATCATGACGACGCTTGGTTTCGATATATTCGCCATCGCGAACAACCGTTATATCATCAGATAAACGCATGATTTCTTCCATGCGATGAGAAATATAAATGATAGCCGTTCCGCGTTCTTTTAAACGGTCGATCAGTGAAAATAAGATTTCGGCTTCTGAATCTGAGAGTGATGATGTCGGCTCATCAAGAATAAGAACTTTAGCTGGTTTACTTAATCCCTTGGCAATTTCAACCAATTGGCGCTGGGCAATTGAAAGGTCACCAACTTTGTCTTTGGCACGTATTGGTAGCCCTAAATAGGCGATTAACTCATCAGCCTCTTTGCTCAACTGCCTGTCATTAATGAAGCCAAAACGTTGTGGCTCATGGGTTGCAAAAATATTTTCAGCAACACTCATATTATTGCAAAGGCTTAACTCTTGAAAAACAATCGATAAGCCTTTAGCAACTGCTTCACGCGGGTTTTGGGGGCTATAGGGCTCACCATCAAAAATGATTTGCCCTGCCGTTTGCGGATGAACACCCGCAAGAATTTTCATTAAAGTTGATTTACCGGCACCGTTTTCACCCAATAGGGTATGCACAGTTCCTTGGCGTACAGTAAGTTGCATATTTTTAATAGCTTTTACTGGGCCAAAGTTCTTTTGAATATCCTTTAATGAAAGGATGATTTGATCTGTCCGGTCCATCATTTAACCTATTTTTGCTTTGTATAAACACCAGGAACGATTGGTTGTTCAGCAGGTACTTCTTCACCAGCAATAACTTTCACAGCCGTATCAATGGCAAGTTTGCCCATTTGGTCGGGAAACTGTTGGATCACACCCACCATCACAGGATCACTGTCAACCGCATCGCGAGCTTCTTTCATGCCATCAAAGCCGATAACAACGATTTTGTCTTTAAGATTAGCCGAATGAACTGCTGCCGCCGCCGCCAAAGCTGCATCATCACCAAAGCCAAAAATACCATTAATATCATCATTGGCCTGAAGCATATTTTGTGCGGCAGATAAAGCTTCAGCCCGTGTAACACCTGCTTGCTGAGCAACAATTTCAATCTCTGGATAATCTTCAAGCGCTTTTTTAAAGCCTTCGATACGATTTACAACCGATTGCACCATTGGATAATCTATAATGGCGACTTTGCCTTTGCCATCAAGAACCTTGGCCATTAATTCACCAGCTTTAACGCCGCCGGTATAATTATCGGTACCAATATGAGAAACAACATCACCTTGAGCAGCAGGAACATCTACGGTGATTACCTTAATGCCGGCATCTTCCGCTTTTTCAATGACAGCAAAAATACCTTGGCTGTCAACAGGAGAAATAATAATAACGTCAACGCCTTTGGTGATAAAATCTTCAACATCTGATAATTGCTTATTAAGATCTTGGTTGGCGATGCTTATGTCCAATGCGACATTTTTTTCCTTGGCTTCAGCTTTCATAGCATCCGCAAGTTCAATATAAAATGGATGCTGCTGGGTAAGGAGTGAAGCACCGATACCATCTGCAAAGGCATTTGACGTAAAGCAAGCAGTTGCACTTAACATCAATGTAAAAATTGTCTTTTTAATACCCATTTAAATCTCCATAATATTTGTATTAAAGGTATTTGTAACCACTAAACCATCCAAATTGTTGCACGGGTAAGTATAAGCACCCTTACCTATCAGATAGATCTTTCGAATTTTTTATAGGTGATGTTAGTAATGTAAGCGCATTTTATTTAAGCACTTGGTAGTCTTAGATATGTGCTTAATCTAATTTTTGGCAAAAATGCACTAGCAATAAACATCCTCCAACTCCTCTGTTGCATGTCAAAATAATCTAAGAATAAAATTTTACTCGTGTCAAATTTAAATTTTCATCAAAGAAGTTTTAAATCGGTTTAATGTAAAAATATTTTCAGATTTTTGGTTTTTTATGATTATTTTGGGGTGGTTGCCCTAAAATATCAGGCTTTTGGAGTGCAATAGCGTGAATCAGCTAAGATATTTTAGTTCAGCAAACATGATGGGGGTTTGTGGCAAATGGTCATATCTTTGTGGTTGTTGTCAAATAGGTTAAAAACGTAATTTATCATGATTGCCGCAATCTATTTTAAGGTGAAGTGTAGCAAGTTCATCTGTGAAAGGGCGCTTGTATTCAAGTTATCTATAGATTGCGTTTTGAGTGCCAATATTTGATGTTGATTAATTTCAAAAAAAGAGTAGATCTTTGATTGAGGATTGCCGCACTCTTCTTTTTGGTCATGCTTTATGCAAGCGGTCTTATGAGTAGCATAGCTTACAATACCTATGTTTACAGGCAATACTAGATAATCGATAAACACCGATCTGTATAGCGATAGGTGATATAAGATCAAAAAACGCATTTGAGTATTTACATCGCTGTAATCGCTGTTTTCAGGCTGCTTTAAGGATAGTTTGGCTGTATCTTATGTCAAATATATTATAAATTACTAATATATAATATATTGGTTTAATAGTACTTGTATTGTATTGATATACTCTATGTTTTAGTGATTGTATTATATAAAATATAATAATTTAATTGATTTAGTTTATTGACATATATTTGTATATATATGTATTATTAGCTTATATAATTATATTAGTATTGCATTAAGTATGCGGGGATAGAACTAGTGGTTAGTAAGTCTGATTTAAATAGTCATGCCAATATCAAAATTACCAGCAAGTCAGGCGTTGTTGATGCGCCGGAGAATGCTAGCAATTTTTATATTGATGCACCTAGGGGTGATATTTTAAATTATGCCCGCGAAGGCGGCGATCTGGTAATCGAATTTAAAGATGGTCAAAAGCTTCTTATTAAGAACTTTTTTGCTCATGGACTAGAATTTAATAATTTGTTACTGAGCGATGGTGGCTCGCTTTTATTGGTAGATTTTAGTAAGGCTTTGTCAGGGCAAGATGGTATTAATGATCCAGATGTTATTTATCATGAATTAAATGGTGTCGACGCCACTGCTGTTTTACTTGGTCTACTTGGTGCGGGCGGTATCGCAGCCGCAATTGCTTTTGCAAATAGTTCTAATTACAATTATACTCCTCCTGTTGTTGATACGGCGCCGCCTAGTATTCCATCTCTTGATAGTGTTTATGATAAGGTTGAGTCTATTGTTGGTCCAATAGTTGCCGGAACCAGCACGAATGATCCGCGTCCGACTTTTTCCGGTACTGCAATGCCTGGGACTGTTATCAAGTTTTATGATAATGGGCAGCTTATTGGTTCGACCGTGGCTGCTAGTGATGGTCATTGGAGCTGGGAGCCTGAAGTAGATCTTGCTGATGGTGCTCATTCAATTACTTATACGGCCTCTGACGGTGCTGGCAATGAAAGTGCTCATAGCGATCCATTCGAGTTTTCGGTTGATACTTTAGCGCCGTCAACGCCAACCACACCTTTGGTTATGGATAATACCGAACCGCATGTTGGTCCTATTCTGCCTGGTAGCAGCACTAATGAAACTCAGCCAGAATTCTCAGGTACAGGTGAGCCTGGATCAACCATTACCATTAAAGATGGTGATACTATTATCGGGACGACCACAGTTGATAGTAATGGTAATTGGTCAGTTAAGCCTGATGCGCCACTTCCTGAGGGTAATCATTCGATTACTGTGACTGAAACCGATACGGCTGGTAATGAAAGCAGTCCAAGCGCGCCGATTGATTTTACTGTTGATACAACTGCGCCAGTAACGCCATCTGTTCCAACGGCAACCGATAATACCGAGCCGCATGTTGGTCCAATTTTGCCTGGCAGCAGCACTAATGAAACTCAGCCAGAATTCTCAGGTACTGGTGAACCTGGCTCAACCATTACCATTAAAGATGGTGATACTGTTATTGGGACGACCACGGTCGGTACCGATGGTAATTGGTCGGTTAAGCCAGATGCTGCGCTTCCTGAGGGCAACCATTCGATCACTGTGACTGAAACCGATACGGCTGGCAATGAAAGCAGTCCAAGTGCGCCGATTGATTTTACTGTTGATACGACTGCGCCAGCAACGCCATCTGCTCCCACGGCAACCGATAATACTGAGCCTGTTGTTGGGCCCATCGCGCCGGGTAGCAGCACTAATGAAACCCAGCCAGAATTCTCAGGTACAGGTGAGCCTGGGTCAACCATTACCATTAAAGATGGCGATACTGTTATTGGGACAACAACAGTTGGAACCGATGGTAATTGGTCGGTTAAGCCTGATGCTGCGCTTCCTGAGGGTAACCATTCGATTACTGTGACTGAAACCGATAAGGCTGGTAATGAAAGCAGTCCAAGCGCGCCGATTGATTTTACTGTTGATACGACTGCGCCAGCAACGCCATCCGCTCCAAGTGTTACTGATAATCAAGAGCCTGTAACAGGCCCTGTTACCGCTGGCGGTAGCACAAACGATACCCAGCCTGAATTCTCAGGTACTGGTGAGGCAGGTTCAACCATTACCATTAAAGATGGCGATACTGTTATTGGGACGACCACGGTTGGAACCGATGGTAACTGGTCGGTTAAGCCTGACGCGCCGTTAACAGAGGGCAGTCATTCTGTTACAGTTACTGAAACCGATACAGCTGGTAATGAAAGCAGCCCAAGCGCGCCGATTGATTTTACCGTTGATACAACGCCGCCAGCAACACCATCAGTGCCAACTGCGACCGATAATACGGAGCCAGTCATAGGTGCAATTACTGCGGGTAGTAGCACCAATGACACAAAACCTGAGTTTAAAGGGACAGGCGAGCCAGGTTCGACCATCACAATTAAAGATGGTGATACGGTAATTGGCACAACCACTGCTGATAGCGATGGTAAGTGGACGTTAAAACCTGAAAATCCCCTAAGCGATGGCAATCATTCAATTACAGTAACTGCAACTGACGCTGCCGGTAATACAAGTACCCCAAGCGGCTCACTTGATTTTAATGTCGATACAGTCATTCCAAATCCGATTGATACATCTAAGATGGATTTGGTTGATGATTTTGGTCCTGTTCAAGGAACGATCAATCGTGGTGATCCAACGGATGATCGCACGCCAACCTATAGTGGTGCTGCAGGTTCTGTTGATGCCAATGATGCCTCAAGCATTAATATCTATAATAAGGATGCAAGCGGCGTTGTTAAGCTTATTGGTTCAACCAGTGTTAATGCTGATGGTTCTTGGAGCTTTGATCCAAATCCACCATTAACGCCTGGTGATTATATCTTCTCCGCCCGTCCTGTTGATAAGGCCGGCAATGAAGGTCCAGCAACAACGGATTGGAACTTCACGCTTGTTGGTGATGCACCAGCTGATCCTGCCATTACCAGCGTTAGCGATAATGAAGGTTCAGTTCAAGGTACGATCCAAAAGAACGGCGTTACCGATGATACAACACCTGTTGTTAAGGGTACCGGCGAAGCTGGCTCAACCATTACCATTCATGTTGAAGGTCCAGATGGCGTAAGCTTTGTTGGCGGTACAACTACTGTAAATGCCAATGGTAGCTGGACTATTGAGATTACTCCTGCCTTTAGTAAGGGTGATGGTACTTATACGATTAAGGCACAGGCCAATGACTCTGCTGGTCAATTAAGTAATATGACCGGTGGCTTCCCAGTTGTTCTTGATACGACTGCGCCTGCAACACCTAGCCAACCAACCATTACTGATAATGTTGGTGATGTTACTGGTGCGTTATCTGCCAATGATACTACTGACGACAAACAGCCTGTTCTTTCTGGTAATGCTGGAAGTTCAGAAGCTGGTGGCACAGTAACTATTAAGGATGGTGATACCGTTCTTGGTACAACTAGCGTTGGCGCCGATGGCTCATGGAGCTTTACACCGCCAGCACCAGGTCTTAGCGATGGTAGCCATTCGATTACAGTAACAGTTACCGATAAGGCTGGTAATGAAAGTGCTGCAAGCCCTGCCTTTAATATTACCGTTGATACCAGCAATGTTGTTGTGAGCTTTAGCCACTTTGAAGATAATGTTGGCACAATCCAAGGCAATGTTAAGAGTGGTGGTATCTCAGATGACCGCACACCTGTTATGGTTGGTAGCGCAAGCGCCAATGCAACCGTTACGGTTAGCTATGTTAATGCAGCAGGCACAAAAGTTGTTGTTGGTACAACAACTGCCGATAGCACGGGTGCATGGAGCTTGACGCCATCAGCTGATCTTAGTGATGGTAAATATAGCTTTAGTGCTGAAGCAGTAAATGCTGCTGGTGTTAAAGGCACAGTAAGCTTCACACTTGAGATTGATGCAACTGCACCATCAGCTCCAGTTATCAATGAAGTTCTAGATGATGTTGGCTTTATTCAAGGGCCAATTACGTCTGGTTCATCGACCGATGATACAACACCAACCTTTAGTGGTACAGGTGAAGTTGGTTCAACCATCACTATCAAGGATAAGGATGGTACAGTTGTTGGTACAACCACCGTTGATAGCGATGGCAAATGGTCGGTTACAACTGATGAGCTTGCTGAAGGCACACATAATCTTACTGTTACATCAACCGATGCGGCTGGTAATGTTAGTGATGGTGCGCAGTTTGATGTTATTGTTGATACAACAGGTCCATCAGCAACCGCTGCCCTTCAATCAATTAGTGATGATACAGGTTTTGATACAGCCGACTTTATTACCAATGATACAACCTTGATCTATACAATTAAGGTAACTGGTACATTGGAAACGGGTGACACTGTTTGGATGCGCATCAAACCAGAGGGCGGCACAGCTGGCCAATGGATCCAAGCAACCAAAAATGTTGATGGCACTTATAGTGTTAATCATAATGATGCAGACCACGCCTTAACTGATGGTCGCTATACAATTGAAACCGTTGTCCGTGATGCAGCAGGTAACCCATCAACTCCATCAACTCAAAATATCGAAATCGATACTCAAGGCCCAACTGGCGGCACGGTTACGATTAGCGGCTATTTTGATGATGTTGGTGCAATTACTGGTGATATAACCACATCTGGCACATCAACTGATGATACTACTCCACTATTGAAAGGCACTGTAACGGGTCTTCAAGATGGTGATCGGGTCGTCATCAAGGTAACAGGCTCTGATGGTGTTGCCAAGGTTCTTGGTACAGCCACTGTTACCGGTGGTACTTGGAGCTATCAGGTAACTGATGCGCAAGCTCTTAGTGAGGGTGATTACAAGTTTGAAGCTATTGTCACCGATAAGGCTGGCAATGAAGGTTCCAAATCTGGTCTCTTTAACCTTAATGTTGATACGACTGCACCAGCAGCAATTGATACATCTAAGATGGATTTGGTTGATGATTTTGGTCCTGTTCAAGGAACGATCAATCGTGGTGATCCAACGGATGATCGCACGCCTACTTATAGTGGTGCTGCAGGTTCTGTTGATGCCAATGATGCCTCAAGCATTAATATCTATAATAAGGATGCAAGCGGCGTTGTTAAGCTTATTGGTTCAACCAGTGTTAATGCTGATGGTTCTTGGAGCTTTGATCCAAATCCACCATTAACGCCTGGTGATTATATCTTCTCCGCCCGTCCTGTTGATAAGGCCGGCAATGAAGGTCCAGCAACAACGGATTGGAACTTCACGCTTGTTGGTGATGCACCAGCTGATCCTGCCATTACCAGCGTTAGCGATAATGAAGGTTCAGTTCAAGGTACGATCCAAAAGAACGGCGTTACCGATGATACAACACCTGTTGTTAAGGGTACCGGCGAAGCTGGCTCAACCATTACCATTCATGTTGAAGGTCCAGATGGCGTAAGCTTTGTTGGCGGTACAACTACTGTAAATGCCAATGGTAGCTGGACTATTGAGATTACTCCTGCCTTTAGTAAGGGTGATGGTACTTATACGATTAAGGCACAGGCCAATGACTCTGCTGGTCAATTAAGTAATATGACCGGTGGCTTCCCAGTTGTTCTTGATACGACTGCGCCTGCAACACCTAGCCAACCAACCATTACTGATAATGTTGGTGATGTTACTGGTGCGTTATCTGCCAATGATACTACTGACGACAAACAGCCTGTTCTTTCTGGTAATGCTGGAAGTTCAGAAGCTGGTGGCACAGTAACTATTAAGGATGGTGATACCGTTCTTGGTACAACTAGCGTTGGCGCCGATGGCTCATGGAGCTTTACACCGCCAGCACCAGGTCTTAGCGATGGTAGTCATTCGATTACAGTAACAGTTACCGATAAGGCTGGTAATGAAAGTGCTGCAAGCCCTGCCTTTAATATTACCGTTGATACCAGCAATGTTGTTGTGAGCTTTAGCCACTTTGAAGATAATGTTGGCACAATCCAAGGCAATGTTAAGAGTGGTGGTATCTCAGATGACCGCACACCTGTTATGGTTGGTAGCGCAAGCGCCAATGCAACCGTTACGGTTAGCTATGTTAATGCAGCAGGCACAAAAGTTGTTGTTGGTACAACAACTGCCGATAGCACGGGTGCATGGAGCTTGACGCCATCAGCTGATCTTAGTGATGGTAAATATAGCTTTAGTGCTGAAGCAGTAAATGCTGCTGGTGTTAAAGGCACAGTAAGCTTCACACTTGAGATTGATGCAACCGCACCATCAGCTCCAGTTATCAATGAAGTTCTCGATGATGTTGGCTTTATTCAAGGGCCAATTACGTCTGGTTCATCGACCGATGATACAACACCAACCTTTAGTGGTACAGGTGAAGTTGGTTCAACCATCACTATCAAGGATAAGGATGGTACAGTTGTTGGTACAACCACTGTTGATAGTGATGGCAAATGGTCGGTTACAACTGATGAGCTTGCTGAAGGCACACATAATCTTACCGTTACATCAACCGATGCGGCTGGTAATGTTAGTGATGGTGCGCAGTTTGATGTTATTGTTGATACAACAGGTCCATCAGCAACCGCTGCCCTTCAATCAATTAGTGATGATACAGGTTTTGATACAGCCGACTTTATTACCAATGATACAACCTTGATCTATACAATTAAGGTAACTGGTACATTGGAAACGGGTGACACTGTTTGGATGCGCATCAAACCAGAGGGCGGCACAGCTGGCCAATGGATCCAAGCTACTAAAAATGTTGATGGCACTTATAGTGTTAATCATAATGATGCAGACCACGCCTTAACTGATGGTCGCTATACAATTGAAACCGTTGTCCGTGATGCAGCAGGTAACCCATCAACTCCTTCAACTCAAAATATCGAAATCGATACTCAAGGCCCAACTGGCGGCACGGTTACGATTAGCGGCTATTTTGATGATGTTGGTGCAATTACTGGTGATATAACCACATCTGGCACATCAACCGACGATACAACCCCACTATTGAAGGGTACTGTAACCGGTCTTCAAGATGGTGATCGGGTCGTCATCAAGGTAACTGGCTCTGATGGTGTTACCAAGGTTCTTGGTACAGCCACTGTTACCGGTGGTACTTGGAGCTATCAGGTAACTGATGCACAAGCTCTTAGTGAGGGTGATTACAAGTTTGAAGCTATTGTCACCGATAAGGCTGGCAATGAAGGTTCCAAATCTGGTCTCTTTGATCTTAATGTTGATACGACTGCACCAGCAGCGATTGATACATCTAAGATGGATTTGGTTGATGATTTTGGTCCTGTTCAAGGAACGATCAATCGTGGTGATCCAACGGATGATCGCACGCCAACCTATAGTGGTGCTGCAGGTTCTGTTGATGCTAATGATGCATCAAGCATTAATATCTATAATAAGGATGCAAACGGCGTTGTTAAGCTTATTGGTTCAACCAGTGTTAATGCTGATGGTTCTTGGAGCTTTGATCCAAATCCACCATTAACGCCTGGTGATTATATCTTCTCTGCCCGTCCTGTTGATAAGGCCGGCAATGAAGGTCCAGCGACAACGGATTGGAACTTCACGCTTGTTGGTGATGCACCAGCTGATCCTGCCATTACCAGCGTTAGCGATAATGAAGGTTCGGTCCAAGGAGCCCTTCAAAAGAACGGCGTTACCGATGATACAACACCTGTTGTTAAAGGTACCGGCGAAGCTGGCTCAACCATTACCATTCATGTTGAAGGTCCAGATGGCGTAAGCTTTGTTGGTGGTACAACCACTGTAAATGCCAATGGTAGCTGGACTATTGAGATTACTCCTGCCTTTAGTAAGGGTGATGGTACTTATACGATCAAGGCACAGGCTAATGACTCTGCCGGTCAATTAAGTAATATGACCGGTGGCTTCCCAGTTGTTCTTGATACGACTGCGCCTGCAACACCTAGCCAACCAACCATTACTGATAATGTTGGTGATGTTACTGGTGCGCTATCTGCCAATGATACTACTGATGACAAACAGCCTGTTCTTTCTGGTAATGCCGGTAGTTCAGAAGCTGGTGGCACAGTAACCATTAAGGATGGTGATACCGTTCTTGGTACAACCAGCGTTGGCGCCGATGGCTCATGGAGCTTTACACCGCCAGCACCAGGTCTTAGCGATGGTAGTCATTCGATTACAGTAACAGTTACCGATAAGGCTGGTAATGAAAGTGCTGCAAGTCCTGCCTTTAATATTACCGTTGATACCAGCAATGTTGTTGTGAGCTTTAGCCACTTTGAAGATAATGTTGGCACAATCCAAGGCAATGTTAAGAGTGGTGGTATCTCAGATGACCGCACACCTGTTATGGTTGGTAGCGCAAGCGCCAATGCAACAGTTACGGTTAGCTATGTTAATGCAGCAGGTACGAAGGTTGTTGTTGGTACAACAACTGCCGATAGCACGGGTGCATGGAGCTTGACGCCATCAGTTGATTTGGCGGATGGTAAATATAGCTTTAGTGCTGAAGCCGTAAATGCTGCTGGTGTTAAAGGCACAGTAAGCTTCACACTTGAGATTGATGCAACCGCACCATCAGCTCCAGTTATCAATGAAGTTCTCGATGATGTTGGCTTTATTCAAGGGCCAATTACGTCTGGTTCATCAACCGATGATACAACACCAACCTTTAGTGGTACAGGTGAAGTTGGTTCAACCATCACTATCAAGGATAAGGATGGTACAGTTGTTGGTACAACCACCGTTGATAGTGATGGCAAATGGTCGGTTACAACTGATGAGCTTGCTGAAGGCACACATAATCTTACCGTTACATCAACCGATGCGGCTGGTAATGTTAGTGATGGTGCGCAGTTTGATGTTATTGTTGATACAACAGGTCCATCAGCAACCGCTGCCCTTCAATCAATTAGTGATGATACAGGTTTTGATACAGCCGACTTTATTACCAATGATACAACCTTGATCTATACAATTAAGGTAACTGGTACATTGGAAACGGGTGACACTGTTTGGATGCGCATCAAACCAGAGGGCGGTACAGCTGGCCAATGGATCCAAGCAACCAAAAATGTTGATGGCACTTATAGTGTTAATCATAATGATGCAGACCACGCCTTAACTGATGGTCGCTATACAATTGAGACCGTTGTCCGTGATGCAGCAGGTAACCCATCAACTCCATCAACTCAAGTGGTAACTATTGATACGTCTTTACCAATTACGGGCTATGAAGTTGCCATTACTGGTTTCTTCGACGATGTTGGCTTGATCCAAGGTGATATAACCACATCTGGTACATCAACCGACGATACAACGCCATTGTTGAAAGGTACTGTAACAGGTATTAAAACGGGTGATGAAGTTGTTATCAAGGTTACCGGTCCTGATGGCACAAAGATCATTCTTGGCACTGCAACTGTCACCGATGGAACTTGGGAATATCAAGTTACGGAAGCACAGAAATTTGCAACCGAAGGCAAGTACACTTTTGAAGCCGTAGTTACCAATATTGCAGGCAATGAGGGTAAAACGTCAACTGGCTTTGATCTTAATCTTGATTTAACCGCGCCAACCGCTACATCTTCAATCACCGGTATTACCGATGATACAGGCTTTAGCGATAGCGATTATATCACCAGTGATGATACACTTATCATTCATGGTAGCGTGTCTGAAACCTTAAATGCGGGTGAAAAGGTTCAAATCCGTATTGATGGCGGCACTTGGGTTGATGCTGTTTATAATGCAACAGATAAAACTTGGAGCTATGACAATCAGGCCAATGCCTTGTCAGAAGGTGACCATAAGATTGAAAGCCGCGTTGTTGACGCAGCTGGTAACATCACCACAGGTGGCTCACAAACTGTAACTATTGATAAGACTGGCCCAGTTGAAGGTTATGAAGTTGCCATTTCTGGTTTCTTTGATGATGTTGGTTTGATCCAAGGCGATATGACCACATCTGGCACATCAACCGACGATACAACTCCATTGTTGAAAGGTACTGTAACAGGTATCAAGACGGGTGATGAAGTTGTTATCAAGGTTACCGGTCCTGATGGCACAAAGATCATTCTTGGCAATGCAACTGTCACCAATGGAACTTGGCAATACCAAGTTACAGAAGCACAGAAATTTGTGACCGAAGGCAAGTACACTTTTGAAGCTGTTGTCACTGATAAGGCAGGCAATGAGGGTAAAACGTCAACCTTTGATTTAATATCTTTAATCTTGATTTAACCGCGCCAACCGCTACATCTTCAATCACCGGTATTACCGATGATACAGGCTTTAGCGATAGCGATTATATCACCAGTGATGATACGCTCATCATTCATGGTAGCGTGTCTGAAACATTAAATGCGGGTGAAAAGGTTCAAATCCGTATTGATGGCGGTACTTGGGTTGATGCTGTTTATAACGCAACAGATAAAACTTGGAGCTATGACAATCAGGCCAATGCCTTGTCAGAGGGTGATCATAAGATTGAAAGCCGCGTTGTTGACGCAGCTGGTAACATCACCACAGGTGGCTCACAAACTGTAACTATTGATAAGACTGGCCCAGTTGAAGGTTATGAAGTTGCCATTTCTGGTTTCTTTGATGATGTTGGTTTGATCCAAGGCGATATGACCACATCTGGCACATCAACCGACGATACAACTCCATTGTTGAAAGGTACTGTAACAGGTATCAAGACGGGTGATGAAGTTGTTATCAAGGTTACCGGTCCTGATGGCACAAAGATCATTCTTGGCAATGCAACTGTCACCAATGGAACTTGGCAATACCAAGTTACAGAAGCACAGAAATTTGTGACCGAAGGCAAGTACACTTTTGAAGCTGTTGTCACTGATAAGGCAGGCAATGAGGGTAAAACGTCAACTGGCTTTGATCTTAATCTTGATTTAACCGCGCCAACCGCTACATCTTCAATCACCGGTATTACCGATGATACAGGCTTTAGCGATAGCGATTATATCACCAGTGATGATACGCTCATCATTCATGGTAGCGTGTCTGAAACATTAAATGCGGGTGAAAAGGTTCAAATCCGTATTGATGGCGGTACTTGGGTTGATGCTGTTTATAACGCAACAGATAAAACTTGGAGCTATGACAATCAGGCCAATGCCTTGTCAGAGGGTGATCATAAGATTGAAAGCCGCGTTGTTGACGCAGCTGGTAACATCACCACTGGTGGCTCACAAACTGTAACTATTGATAAGACTGGCCCAGTTGAAGGTTATGAAGTTGCCATTTCTGGCTTCTTTGATGATGTTGGCTTGATCCAAGGTGATATGACCACATCTGGCACATCAACCGACGATACAACCCCACTATTGAAAGGTACTGTAACAGGTATCAAGACGGGTGATGAAGTTGTTATCAAGGTTACCGGTCCTGATGGCACAAAGATCATTCTTGGCAATGCAACTGTGACCAATGGAACTTGGCAATACCAAGTTACAGAAGCACAGAAATTTGTGACCGAAGGCAAGTACACTTTTGAAGCTGTTGTCACTGATAAGGCAGGCAATGAGGGTAAAACGTCAACTGGCTTTGATCTTAATCTTGATTTAACCGCGCCAACCGCTACATCTTCAATCACCGGTATTACCGATGATACGGGCTTTAGCGATAGCGATTATATCACCAGTGATGATACGCTCATCATTCATGGTAGCGTGTCTGAAACATTAAATGCGGGTGAAAAGGTTCAAATCCGTATTGATGGCGGCACTTGGGTTGATGCTGTTTATAATGCAACAGATAAAACTTGGAGCTATGACAATCAGGCCAATGCCTTGTCAGAGGGTGATCATAAGATTGAAAGCCGCGTTGTTGACGCAGCTGGTAACATCACCACTGGTGGCTCACAAACTGTAACTATTGATAAGACTGCACCAATTGACGGTGTTTCTGTTTCAATTACTGGATTTACTGATGATGTTGGTTTGATCCAAGGCGAAGTTACGGCTAATAATAGCTATACCGATGATACCGAACCGTTGCTTAAAGGAACGATTGCTGGTGTTGCCGATGGCGAACGTGTTGTCATTAAAGTAACTGATGCAAATGGTGTGACAACTGTTTTAGGTGTGGCTGTCGTATCAGCTGGAACTTGGGAATATCAGGTAACTGCGGCACAAGCCTTCAAAGATGGACAATATACTTTCCAAGCGGTTGTTACTGATACTGCTGGCAATGAAGGTGCGACCTCTAATCAATTTGGTATTATTTTCGATACAGCTGCTCCAACGGCATTGTCGAATATTACTTCTATCACTGAAGATACTGGTAATGGTACCAATGACTATGTCACCCGCGATGGTACCTTGATTATTACTGCCAAGGTTACTGGTACATTATCAGATAATGAACGCGTACAAATTTCGTTAGATAATGGCACAACTTGGCGTGATGCAACCTATGCAGCATCTACTGATAGTTGGACGCTGGATAATACAGATACCTTACTTGCTGATGGTACTTACACCTTTAAAACTCGTGTTATCGATGCGGCAGGTAACCTAGGGACTGAAAGCAGCCAACAAGTTGTCATTGACAATAAGGTTCCTGAAGCTACAACTAAAATTACCCATTTTAGTGATGATCAAGCTCCACAACTTTTTGATAGCTTGCCATCGGGTAGCTATACCGATGATACAACACCAACCTTACATGGTACTTTAACCAAAGCACTTGACGAAGGAGCGGCGATTGCAATTTACCGCGGTAGCGTTTTTGTTGGTTATGCCACGGTGACAGGCTTGACTTGGAGCTTTACGCAGCCAACAGCATTGTCGGACGGAACATTCTACACCTATTATGCGGCGGTCCAAAGTCGATCCGGTGTCAACGGCTCATTATCAGATGCCTTTGAAATTGCTATTGATACAACCGATAGCAATATGGCGCCAAATGTTGGCACCGGCGGTGCTTATGCGACCTATTCCATGTCCTTGCGACTTGGTAATAATGGCGGCTGGACAATGATGACCGATATGGCTGAATATTCAGCTGATGGTAATGATTTCCGCAATTTTGGTTCGCCGAAATTGCTCACTTGGGCAAACCTCGGTAGCGGGCCAATTACTTCGCAATACCCAAACGAAAAGCTATTCAGCTCTTATACCTATGGCGATTACAACCGCGATGGTTATATGGATATGTTCTTGACCGATAGAACCTATGGTGGTGGTAATAATGCTACAATGTTTGTTGGGCAATCTAATGGTACGTATGTTGCTACATTGGTAAATACTGGGACAGCCACTCATTTTGGTAGTACGGTATCGCTTGATATGGATGGTGATGGTTGGTTGGATGTTTTTATCGGTGACTCTGGTAATGATAGTTCGACCTTCTTTCACAATAAAGGTGCGGCCGGTAGTACAACAGATTTTCTTAATGGACGTTTTGATCTTTATGGGTATGGCGCGGCTACTGCGTCATCAATGCCCACAGCGCTTCGTAGCCTTGAAACAGATCATGAATTATCTGCAATCGATCTTGATAATGACGGTACTGTTGATCTGGTTTTCCATGGTAATTATGCTGGGCAAAGCACCTATAATATGGTGACGCTCAAAAATAATGGTACGAGTTCAGCAACAGGACAAAATTGGAGTTTTGGTCAATCCTTTACCAATGTATTCAATACCAGCGGTGCAGCAGGAACAAGTCAACAATCGGATAGTTTTGAACGGACTATTTCCTTAACTTGGGGCGACTTTAATGGCGATGGTTATATGGATTTGTTCATTGGTCAATCCAAGAATGCTGGCGTTGGTGCGGTTGCCAATACAACTGGTACCGATAGTATGATCTTCTACAATGATGGTGCCGGTAATCTTAAAGATCCGCAACGCATTGCTGATGGTATTATGGGTAAATCAACCCTTGCGATTGACTGGGATGGTGATGGTAAAATGGACCTTGTTGAGGTTCCTGAAGCCAAATATTCTATCGGTACATCGCTTTATTACCATAATACTGGTACGCTTGATGATAGTGGCCAAGTTGTCTGGGATATTAAAAATATCAAAGATATGGGAGTTGCTACGGCTGGTGGTTCCATCATGACGTCAACAGCACTTGATGCTGCGGTTAATGGTGCAAGTGCTGCTGCAATGGATTATGATTGGGATGGTGATCAAGATTTGATCATATCTCGTGCTAATACCACTGAAGCATCGATTGTTATCACCAATCCAAATACGCCAGATTATGGCACTGCCATGCATTTGCGTATTGTGCGTCCCGATGGTTCGAATACTTTCTACGGTAACACAGTTGAGCTTTACAACTCCGCTGGTGTGCGTGTATCAAGTCAAATTATTAATCCACAATATGGTACGGGTTGGAATGATAGCTCGGCAATCGTCCATTTCTATGGTCTTGATCCAAATGAAACCTATACCGCAGTGATGCGCTTCAATAAAAATGGTGTTTCACAAGACTTTGGTGGTCAAGCTTTTGCTAGCAGTACCAATCCAGTTGAAAATGTAAATTCGAGCTGGACTAACCTTAAAGCAACAGAGCCTTATAATGGTTATGTTCTAACAGCTGAAGCTGATGGAGCAGTTAACAATACAACTGATTATAGCTCCAATGTTGGTATTGTTGGTACTGGTTACAATGATACCTTCTTCATTGGTGCTGGTACTCGTTTCTATAATGGCGGCGGCGGTTGGAACGTCGGTGATGGCGAACGCACTTGGAATGAAAATAGTGGTTTGGATATTGCAGATTTTGCCGCGGTTGGTTCTCTAGGTATAAATGTAAGTCTTGCAAATACAACAGACTATCAAACCGTTGCAACTGGCTTTGCTACTCGTCTTGTCAACATTGAAGCAATCTATGGCACTAGCGGCAATGATACCATTACCGATGGTAATGGTAACAATGTTCTCAATGGCCGTGGTGGTAATGATACCTTTACACTGACTGGTACAGGTCATACTACCTTGCTTTATGAAAACATTGATAATGCTGATGCCACCGGCGGCAATGGGCAGGATGTTGTTAACCAGTTCACGCTTGGCAATTATGAAACTAATGCCAATGCTGATCGTATTGACCTTGCAAATATCTTGATTGGTTATGTCCGCGATGCTGATGGCCCAGCTCATTTTGACTCAAATGGCACTGCCAAAATCGATGTTGGTGACAATATTGGTGATTATCTTCGTGTGGTACAAGATGGTGGCAATGCTGTTCTGTACGTTGATCGTGACGGCACGGGTAGTACATTCCAATCAACGGCATTGTTGACACTCAACAATACAACTACTGATCTTGCAACCTTGCTTGCTAACGGTCAGATTGTTGTCTAATTAAACCAATAGGTCGGGGTATCCGCCCCGACCTTTTTATTATTAATCGCAAATATATTAAGGGTTTTGCCTTTTTTATATTTGCGATTATTTTTTATTGAAGACCATTTTCAAAAATTGATCTTGCCCTAGCTATAATGGTTGCAAGCATAATCCTTATTCGCATTCTATTTTATCTATCATTTATTGGACGTTTCAAAGGTGTGCTGTTTAAGGTGTCGGTGATGCTGCCTCAAAGAGGCAAAATCACGGTTTTTAATTATTCAAATTTTCGATAAATTTTGAGGAAAGGCCAATATTGTGTTGGACTTGCGTTCTATCAAAAAAGTAGCAGTTATTGGTGGTGATATTGCTGCATGGCTTGCCGCTTTAACATTTCGCCGGCTATTTGGGCCTTTGGTCGAGATCACCGTTTTTGACGACGAAACACAACCAATTGCAGATATGTGCGAGGGAGGTTTGGTTAACCTTTTATCCACATTGCAGCGAAACCAAATTCAGATGGATGAGTTTTACAGCACAGTTGATGCCACTTTTAAAATTGGCACGAAATTTGAAAATTGGCGTTCAAATGGTGAAAATGAAGCTTATTATCATTTATTCCCTAAAAAAGATGCCAATGTACCGGAATTGACGCTAGAAGCTTTTGGAACCAATCCTTTATTGATTTCGCGCATTGCAAGCTTGCAAAATCTGCACGATTTTTTCCCAGGATTTAAATTAATTCAACAAAATGCCTCACAATATGATGCCGCTGCTGAGTTGCAAACTGCCAATACTGGATTGGCGCTTGCCTTTCATTTTGATCGTTATAAATTTAAAAATTTTTTAAAAAGCAAAGCGCTCAACAGAAATATTATCCAAAGCGCGGTTGAAGTTCGCCAATTATTATTGTCAGAAAACGGCAATGTTGTAGCGATTAAAACCGATGAAGCTGTTTTGCCAACTGATTTCGTCATTGATGCATCTGGCGTGAAAAGGCTAGGTATTGGCGCGACCTATGGCCAAAATTGGCGCTCTTTTAGCGACCAGTTGATCAATGATAAAGCTGTGACCTTTACCCTTCAGCACAAAAGTAAAAATCCGCAATTCTTTACAACTGCACGTGCAATGAAGTCTGGCTGGATATGGCAATCGCCATTAAGACAGCACATTGGTGCTGGCTATGTTTTTTCAAGCCGCCATAACAGTTCAGACCATGCGGCCGATGAAATAGAAGCGTTATTTGGCAATTCCGTTACATTTGATGGTGTTTTAAGTTTTAATCAAGGCAATTTTGAGCGCATATGGTGCAATAATCTTATTGCTCTTGGGGCTGCTGCCGGCTTTGTTGAGCCTTTAGAGGCGGCTTCCATTGGTCAAAGCTTAGAAACTTTGCGCAATATTGAGCGCATTATTAATAATTGCCGCGGCGTTATTGGCCAAAATATTATTGATGGATTTAATATTGCTAATAATCAAAGTTGGAATGAAATTTGCGATTTTTTACGCCTACATTATGATACACCACGTGATGATACATCCTATTGGCGCGATATCCAATATTTGCCACGCTCACCGCAATATCAAGAATTTTCGGCTTGTTGCGCGCAGCGTGTCCCACGGGTCATTGATATTGAAGCTTATACAAGCAATAGCTGGTTGCCGATTTTCCATATTATCAATTGGTTGCTGGTAGCAGCGCCTCTTGGGATTATCAATCCCCACGCTGCCCGCGCAGAATTGGAAGCCTTGCCTGAAGATTTTATCAAGCAATATATCCAACCTTATCTTAGCAATTTGCAAATGAGCGAAAACAATAGATCTTCACAGAAGTGATATCAAAATAGGCAATAAATTTTGCGTGCATATTTTACGAGTTTTTTTACCCATTTGGGCAAAAATAGTTTAAGGTTGCCGGGCAAAATTGGTGCAATGCATCAATGTAAATATCTTTTGAGGTTGCAGCATGGCAGAAAAAGACGAAGAACGCGTTGGCTGGTTAAAATATTGCTGGCAAATTCTTTACAATGCGATTGGGCATTATTTTACTGAACAGGGTTCTGCTTTCGCTAGTTATGTTGCACTTTCAAGCCTTATGGCATTTTTTCCCTTTTTGATTTTTGCCACCGCCTTGGCTAGCTTTTTGGGTGCGCAAGCCTATGCAGCAACCAGCGTTACCTATATTTTGGAAATGATGCCTGATGCTTTAAAACAGCCGATTGGCAAGGAAATCACTAATGTGTTGACGGTTCAGCGCGGCGGATTATTGACCCTTTCGGCGATTGGTGCTGCCTATTTTGCCTCTAATGGCGTTGAAGCTTTGCGCACAGCACTTGATCGCGCTTACCGTGTAAAAGATAATCGAACCATCATATTTTGCCGCTTACAAAGCCTTGTCTTTGTTATCATCGGTACGATAGGTCTAATGGCGATCAGCTTTTTGTTGGTTCTTGCCCCCCTCGTGATCGCCATTGCACAACGTGAAGTGCCTGCGCTTGCACCTTATGTTGGAACAATCCGCTTTTGGCGGTACTTTATTGCTATTATTATTTTATTGGTGACCTTAATTACTGCCCATAAATGGTTGCCTGCTGGAAAACGAAAAATGGTTGATATTTTGCCCGGCATTGCCTTTACCGTTATTGCTTGGTTGGTAGCATCGATGCTATTTGCGCAATATCTTGCAACCTTTGCCAATTATGTGTCAACTTATGCTGGTCTTGCCTCGATCATGGTGGCAATTATTTTCCTCTATATTATCGCCTCGATTTCTATTCTTGGTGCGGAGATTAACGCCGCCATTATGTTTTATCGCAACCGCCCGCAGCAACCTGGCCAAGTGATAAAGGCAACCCATATGGCAAATGCCAATAATGTCAATATTATTGAGGAAACTTGATCTTAATATTGATTAAATACCAATAAGTGATCGATTGTTAGGCGCTGTTATTGCAGCGCCTTTTCAATTTCTGGCATTAAGGTTTTGATTAAATTATCCGGCATGATTGGGCCAATATGCTTAAAAACAATTTTACCCTCACGGTTTATAATGAATGTTTCCGGCGGCCCATATACACCCCATTCAATAGCGGCGCGGCCGCTTGGGTCAAAACCAATGACTTTAAAGGGATTGCCAAATGCACCAAGAAAACGAATGGCATTTTCTTGATTATCTTTAAAATTAACGCCGACAAGGTCAAAACGCGGATCTTGGGCAAGGGTTAAAAGCTGTGGGTGCTCTTCGCGGCAGGGCGGACACCATGACCCCCAAAAATTAACTAAGGTAACACGGCCTTTAAATTGTGTTGGATCAAATACCGCGCTCGTTGGTGCTTGCAAAGCCAATATTGGCAATTGCGTTTGTGGTGCGTCCTGCCCTGCTAAAGCATTGGGTAATGAATTGGCTGCATCAGGATCATTCGAAGTAATGCGGATAAGAGCGATGGTCGCAAAAAGCATAAAGGCAATAAGTGGAAAGAACAGAGCAAGGCGGCGCTTAGGGCGTTGCATATCACTCATAATTTGTTACTTTGTGGGCTTGCTGGGACCCTTTGCTGGTCTCTTTTCTGCTTAAAGTCAATGGCTTCTAAGCGAGCGATTTTGCGACTTAAAATATGGCCGCGCCAAATGATCGAGATTGTAAGGGCGATAATGCCTAAAGCTGCAGCGCCATAGGCGGCAAGTATAAAGGCTAAATGGTTCATACAGCTTCCCCTTTGATTGAGTGGTTTTGGCGGGCTGCCTTTCTTTGTAAATTAATCAAGCGACGATTTAAGATTTCATTGCGCATCGCCATCACATGTAAAGTTACAAATAAAAATGATAAAGCAATGGCCATTACTAATAATGGCCAAAGTAACGAGCTTTCAATTGCTGGGCCACCACTGCGTAAAAGCGAGGCTGGTTGATGAAGGGTGTTCCACCAATCAACCGAAAATTTTATCAACGGAATATTGATAAAACCAACTAAGGTTAAGATAGCACTCGCGCGGGCAGATTTGCTAAAATCATCAAAGGCATGAGAAAGAGCAATAATGCCAAGGTAAATCAAAAACAATACTAAAACAGAGGTTAACCTTGCGTCCCACACCCACCATGCGCCCCAACTTGGCCGCCCCCAAATGGAGCCGCTAATAAGGCAAAGGGCGGTAAATACTGCACCAATCGGCGCTGCGGCAATAATGCTAATATTGGCTAAAGGATGACGCCAAATAAGAGCACCCAAGGCTGATATGGTCATCATAGTGTAGCAAAGCATGGAAAGCCAAGCAAACGGCACATGAATAAACATGATTTTAACCGTTGATCCTTGCTGATAGTCATCAGGGGCATTGAAAACAAGGTATAATCCAATCACTAAGCCGATAATGCTTAGCATCGTAAACCAAGGTAAAAGCTGCTTTGAAAGTTCCATAAAATAGGTGGGAGTGGCAAGCTTTTGCCACCAGCTTTGCTTTACCATATTCAAGTGATTATTTTGGGCGTTTTCCATCATTATATTTTATGGGTTTAATGCAATAACTGCAATGAGAACTTGATTATTCTGGCAAATATTTAAGAGTAAAGGCCGCAGCTATTGATCCTAGCAGACAAAACAGGAGGCTAAAGGCACTAAGAAACATCAAGGGTGCCCATAAACTTCCCGCTGGTGATGATATATTATTAGCGCCAGCCACCGCAAAAATGATAATAGGTATAGTAAGTGGTAAAATAATTACTGAAATAAGCAATGCTCCACGCGGCAAGCCAATGCCAAGAGCTGCCCCTATCGCGCCGATAAACGTAATAGCAGGCGTGCCAAGAATAAGGGTTAAAACAACAATCAAAATCGAATAAGGTTCAAGATTAAGGAATAAAGCAAAAAGTGGTGCAACAATAATTAGCGGTAATACAGTGCCAATCCAATGGGCGATGACTTTAAAAAATACAATAAATGTCAGGCTGGTAAAATCTTGCCCCATAATAATAAGGTCGAGACTTCCATCTTGGGCGTCTAGTTGAAACATCCGCTCAAGGCTTAATAAAATTGATAAAAGTGCACCAACCCACACCATGCCAACACCAATTTTTTGTAATATTAAAGGATTGGGACCAACGGCAAAAGGCATAATGGTTGTAACAGCCAAAAAAAACAGCAGTGAAATGATGATCTGCTGACCAGCACCAAAGCTCAATTTTATATCGCGCCAAAATAAAGCAGCCATTAATCTGCCTCGCGGCTTAAAGCAATTTCATGGCTGGCGTTAATGCCAAGGGGTAAATGGCTGGCTGCGATAATCATACCCTTATGATCTAGATGTTCTTGCAACAGGGCAGAAAAAATATCGCATGCCATATTATCAAGACCACTTGTTGGCTCATCAATAATCCATAAAACTCGTTTATCAAGCAGTAGCCGGCAAATGGCAATCTGCCGCCTTTGACCAGTAGAAAGAACATTAAAGGGTAAGTTCATGAGATGGAGAAGATCAATCTTCGCAAGAGCATTTTCAATCAAATCTTGTATGGCAGAAGCTGTAAGGGATGGGTGATAAAATCGCGCCCAAAATTTTAGATTTTCAGCAATGCTTAACTGAGGCTTCATCGCGTTTTTTTCGCCAAGATAATGGGCAAAAGGTGCTACTGTAAAATGAGAAACGCCGTCAAAAAAATGTACAGAACCGCTAAGCGGCGATAGAAGTCCGGCAATGATTCGCAGCAGGGTAGATTTTCCAGCACCATTGGCACCAGAAATAAACAGCATTTGATTCTCTTCTAACAAAAAATTGACTGAAGAAAATAAGGTTATGCCGCCCCGTTCAATACCAAGATTTTTACCAATAAGCTGCATTTAATCCTCTGCCACCCAATGTTTCTCTATTGGGTTTTTGAAAAACTTGCTTAATTTTAACAATTAAAGACTTGGTTTAACGGTATTTTCCTAAAAAGGCTAGTTTTCCTCTTTTAAAATCACTTTAAAATACCTATTACAAGCAATAGAGGTGGAGAAATTTTATTGGGTCATTTATTTTTCAATATTTAACTCTGGAACAGTTCCAAAAAAACCTCTATAAGAAGAACAGTCATGCCAGCGGTCGGCGTGGTTGACGATTTTGGGCCGATCTCCCAATCTGTTTTTTAAAAACACTAATTTTTTAAAAATCTTGGTTGAAAGGGACGGACAGCGGAAATGACTGCACCCGCACCTCGCTTGTAGCCTTGACCTGCAGTGAGTTGGTTCGTTCTCTGGCCCGCAAGCATAAGGACGAACAGTCGTGTCGCAAGTTGATAGTTTTAAATGCCGTAGGACACTTGATGTTGATGGCAAAGAATATGTTTACTATAGTTTAATTGAAGCTGAAAAAAATGGTCTTGAAGGGGTTTCTAAACTGCCTTTTTCCATGAAAGTGCTTCTTGAAAATCTTTTGCGTTTTGAAGATGGTCGCTCGGTCAAGAAAGAGGACATCGAAAGCGTAGCTAAATGGCTTAATGATAAGGGCAGTGCAGGGGCAGAAATTGCCTATCGTCCAGCTCGCGTGTTGATGCAGGATTTTACTGGTGTTCCTGCAGTTGTTGATCTTGCTGCCATGCGTGATGCTATGGTTAAGCTTGGTGATGATCCTGAATCTATTAATCCTTTGGTACCGGTTGATCTTGTGATCGATCACTCCGTTATTGTTGATGATTTCGGCAATCCACTCGCATTTAAACACAATGTGGATCTTGAATATGAGCGCAATGGCGAACGCTATCGCTTTTTGAAATGGGGCCAGCAAGCCTTTAAAAATTTCCGCGTTGTGCCCCCAGGTACAGGTATTTGCCATCAGGTGAATGTGGAATATCTTGCCCAATCTGTTTGGATCCGTGAAGATAGCGGCGAAACCGTTGCATATCCTGATACTTGCGTTGGTACCGATTCCCACACAACCATGGTCAATGGTCTTGGTGTTCTTGGTTGGGGTGTTGGTGGTATTGAAGCTGAAGCAAGTATGCTTGGCCAACCCGTCTCCATGCTGCTTCCAGAAGTTATTGGCTTCCGTCTTACCGGTAAAATCCGCGAAGGCATTACCGCAACCGATCTGGTTTTGACCGTAACCCAGATGTTGCGTAAAAAAGGCGTTGTGGGCAAATTCGTTGAATTTTTCGGCCCCGGCCTTGATCATTTGACCCTTGCTGACCGTGCGACCATCGCTAATATGGGTCCTGAATATGGCGCAACCTGTGGCTTCTTCCCAATTGATAGCGAGACCGTGCGTTATCTTACAATGACGGGTCGTGACGAACATCGCATTAAGCTTGTTGAAGCCTATTCGCGTGCGCAAGGCCTATGGCGTGAAGCTGGCATGGCTGATCCAGTCTTTACCGATGTGGTTGAATTAGATATCAGCACCGTTGTGTCATCAATGGCTGGCCCTAAGCGTCCTGAAGGGCGTATGCCAATTGAAGATGTTGGTGCTAATTACGATATCGCGCTTGAAAACGAATATAAGAAAACAACAGGTCAACAGGATCGCTATCCAGTTGAAGGTGAAGATTTCGATCTTGGCCATGGTGATGTGGTTATTGCCGCAATCACTTCTTGCACCAATACATCAAATCCAAGCGTTTTGATTGCTGCAGGCCTTTTGGCTCGTAATGCAGTTGCCAAGGGGCTGAAAGCTAAGCCTTGGGTGAAAACCTCGCTTGCCCCAGGTAGCCAAGTGGTTGAAGCCTATTTAAAGAGTTCAGGCTTGCAAAAAGATCTTGACGCACTTGGTTTCAACCTTGTTGGCTTTGGTTGCACCACTTGTATTGGTAATTCAGGGCCATTGCCTGCGCCAATTTCAAAAACCATCAATGATAAGGGGCTTATTGCAGCGGCTGTTCTGTCTGGCAACCGTAACTTTGAAGGCCGCGTATCACCTGATGTTCAAGCTAACTATCTTGCAAGTCCACCACTTGTGGTTGCTCATGCGCTTGCTGGTACCGTGCGTAAAGATTTAACCAAGGATCCAATTGGTACTGGTTCTGATGGGCAGCCTGTTTATCTTAAAGATATTTGGCCATCATCAAAAGAGATCCAAGAATTTATCGAAGAAAATATTACTCGTAAGCTATTTTCGGAAAAATATGCCGATGTGTTCAAGGGTGATATTAACTGGCAGCAGGTAAAAGTGCCAGAAGGTAAAACCTATGCTTGGGATGATAATTCAACCTATGTGCGTAATCCGCCTTATTTTGAAAATATGCCACGTGTACCAACCGCAGTAAAAGACATTGAAAAGGCACATATTCTTGGTCTTTTTGGTGACAAAATTACCACGGACCATATTTCACCTGCAGGCTCGATCAAGGCAGATTCGCCAGCTGGCCGTTATCTTATGGAAAATGGTGTAAAGCCTGCCGACTTTAACCAATATGGTACCCGTCGTGGTAACCATGAAGTTATGATGCGCGGTACTTTTGCTAATATTCGTATTCGCAATTTCATGCTTGGTGAAAACGGCCGTGAAGGTGGTTACACTATTCATTATCCATCTAAGGAAGAAGAATCCATCTATGATGCAGCCATGCAATATAAGCATGATGGGGTTCCATTGGTGGTATTTGCTGGTATTGAATATGGTAATGGTTCATCGCGCGACTGGGCAGCTAAGGGCACCAATCTTTTAGGTGTGCGTGCGGTTATTGCCCAATCATTTGAGCGTATCCACCGTTCTAACCTTGTTGGTATGGGGATTGTACCTTTTGTTTTTGAAGAAGGTACAAGCTGGAAAACTCTTGGGCTAAATGGTGAGGAAACTGTCACTATTGAGGGTTTGAATGAAATCAAGCCACGCCAGATGACTAAGGCAACCATCACTTGCGGTGATGGTAGCGTCAAGGAAGTACCACTTCTTTGCCGTGTTGATACGCTAGAAGAGCTTGATTACCTCCATAATGGCGGTATCTTGCAATATGTTCTGCGCAATTTGGCCAAGCAAAATAAATAAGTGCAAAGCATCAGGCGGCAAAACGCCTGATGCTTTGCAAGCAATTAAGGCATGTATTGGCAGCAATACATGCCTTAATTCTTGGGTTTTGCAAATTAGCGAAATTTGTTAGTTTATGAGCTTGTGCTCACTGACCACTTAATCTTCAATCAGGTTTTTACATTAAAACTATCACATTGCTTTGATAAAATCGCTTTAACAGCGAAAGAATAAACAATTTTACTATCTTATATGAAATTTAAATATAATTGTTGTAAGCAATGCCTAATATTTTTATCAAAACAGCAATCTTCAATTAATTTTAATGGCATGCCGATGGTTTTATGATCCATGTCGCTTTAGTAAAACAGCGAATAATCTAGGGCCTAAATTTTTTGCGGCGCGCTGGATTTTTTATCGTAATTTTTTTCAAACAAGCCAAGTCTTATCAAGACAATTCATTTGAAAGAGTCGCAAACTTTTCCTGTTTTTTCAAAACGATAATATTGCGCTCATAAAATGCAGAAATGAAACCAATGTCATTATAAGATTAGTTTATATGCCAAATTAGAGGCCTGTTAGCTAAGATGGTCGTTTAGCTTAATGGTTAAAAACACAAAAAGCATATATTGAAAACAATATATGCTTTTCATAATGCGTCAATACTAAATATTAAAGTGCAGATTCAAGTTCTTTAATAAGATTATCCATCATGTCGCATGCTGCATTGATGTCATTGCCATTGCCTTTAGCTACTTCAGCTTGTGCAACTTCGGCCATGCGTGTTTGCCATTTTTGTGCACTGGAAGGATCTTTGGTCATGACTTGCTGAAATTTGGTTGATAATTCAGTTGCTTTTGCTGTATATTCTTCTTGAGTGCAAGCAGCAAATGAAGCTGTGCTTGTTAAAGCAAAAACCAAACCAAGAATAATTTTTTTCATAATAAAACCTCTGTATTTTAGTGTTTTGTAATATAATATTAATGCCTAGTATTTAAGCAGGTTGACTATATTTAATCATTATTAAAAGAAAAATTTAAAATTGATTTTTCTTGATTTATTAACAGTATATTTTGGTAATTTATGATTATAATACGTAAAAATTATTGATTTTTCGCTTCGTTATTATCTTTTTTAAACTATGCATTGGCGCAAGCGACATAAAAAAACTACCACCGGTGGATTAGATTCTGTTATAGATTTTTTCGCTAAGTTTTCAGAAGTTACGCTTGCTCATGGGTTCCAATCTATTGGAGCCACGCCATTATTGGTGATTGATTATCCGCGTTTTAAATGGCTAGCATTTTCTATCTTCAATCTGCTAGCTTCCACCGTATTTATGATGGTTACATAAATAATAAAAATGATTATCATTAAAATATTAAATTATATAACCATTTAAATATGTCGTAAAAAAATGCAATATATTGAATAGTTAAACCAATGATGAAGAAATAGCTAACTATCAGCAAAATGCCAGAAAATGTAAATGTTTTCGCTTTACCTGTTTTTTTTTAATATTATATTTTTTTTTGAATAGGTTTCACTTCTTTTGGACGGATTAACATCTATTTTCAATGATTTTTTACTATCTATTGTCATAAATCTACCCCCTCAATAAAACGGCATTAGTTTTATTAAATGTATAATTGGTTGGTTTTATGAAAATATTGTGGCTTTTATTTATGCCGCCATTTCATTTAAATAAATGATTCTTGCTTCTTAAATGTTTGGCTTGGAATATTGAAAGCAGGGTTCAATGTTCCAAGCCATTTTAAGTTTTATGCGCGTAGACTACCGCCTGTGGATTTCACCACATTATCGATGATTTTTTTCGCTAAACTTTCAAAATCAGCGTCGGTTAATGTGCGCTCCACCGGTTGGATTTCCACTTCAATCGCTACTGATTTCTTATCTTCGCCAAGGCTTGCGCCTTCAAAAATATCAAAGACCTTAGCGCCGCTAATTAGCTTTTTATCGGCGCCAAGGGCGGCACGGATAATAATAGCGGCAGTGACATTCTTATCCACTACAAAAGCAAAGTCACGGCTAACCGCTTGGAAAGGTGATAATTGCAAGGCAGGCTTGGTCTTTGTTGGTTTTTTTCGTGGCTCTGGCACCGCATCAATAAATACTTCAAAACCACATAGGCTACCAGATACATCAAGTGTTTCTAGTGTTTCTGGATGAAATTCACCAAAATAGCCAAGGATAACTTTTGGCCCTAGCTTGATCGTACCAGAACGCCCAGGATGATACCAAGCTGGGCCGCCATTTTCAATTTGCACCTTGTCAGCCGTAAGGCCGCAGGCATCAAGCACAGCTAAAGCATCGGCTTTTGCATCAAAAACATCTACATTCTTGGCATTGCCCGACCAAAAGCGACCAGAGCCGTCAAGTTTCGCGCTACCACGACGAATGCCACCAGCAACACGGCGTTGCTTGTCGGCTGTATCGCCTTGATAGGTGCCGGAGACTTCAAAAAGTGCAAGATCATTAAAACCACGATCAGCATTGCGCTGCGCTGCCAATAATAGACCCGGCAAAAGCGATGGGCGCATATCCGACATATCGCTAGCAATTGGGTTTGCAAGCTTTAGTGCTTTATCGCCGCCGCCAAAGGCTGTGGCGGCTTTTTCTGAAATAAAGGAATAAGTAACAGCTTCCATCATACCGCGAGCAGCAAGCGAGCGGCGGGCAAGGCGGGTGCGAATTTGTAGCGTTGTCAAAATTGCTTCACCAACGCCCGCTGGTATTGCGAGAGGTGTTGGCACGATTTTATCAATGCCATAAATACGCATCACTTCTTCAACCAAGTCAGCCTTACCATCAATATCAGGGCGCCAGCTTGGTACCGTTACATTAGCGCTCTCACCGTTGATGGCAACCTTAAAGCCAAGACTTTCTAAAATTTGTGCAGCTTGTTCCTTGCTTACATCAAGGCTAGTGAGACGCTTGATTTCGCTAAATGGCATAGTGACAATTTTTAAATCTGCTGCTTCATAGCCAATTGTTTTGAGCGTGCTTGGTGTACCGCCAACCATATCAGTTAGTAATTGGGTTGCAATTTTTAAGCCATCAACCATAAATTCAGGATCAACACCGCGCTCAAAACGATAACGCGCATCGGTAACAATGCCAAGCTCACGGCCAGTCATCGCAATATTGCGCGGATCCCAAAGCGCTGATTCAATGATGATATTGGTGGTATTTTCATCAACGCCGCTATCTTCGCCGCCCATAACACCGGCAATTGATTCAACTTGGGCGCTATCAGCAATGACACAAATTTTATTATTAAGATTATAAGTCTTACCATCAAGGGCAATAATGGTTTCACCATCTTTTGCACGGCGAACCGTCAAATTACCCTTAACCTTATCGGCATCAAAAACATGTAACGGGCGACCAAGATCAAAAGTGATATAATTGGTCATATCGACTGCGGCATTGATTGACCGTAAACCAATGGCGGTAAGGCGCTTTTGCATCCATTGTGGACTTTGAATGTTTTTAACATTCTTTACCATAATCCATGAAAAACCAAGGCAAAGCGGTGTTTGATCTGCAAAGTCAAGGTTAACATCAATCGATGGCTCAAAATTGCCTTGAATGTCTGGAATATTGAGTGGCTTTAAAGTGCCAAGCCCACTTGCCGCCAAATCACGAGCAATACCGCGAACGCCCGTGCAATCAGGACGGTTAGGGGTGATTGATACATCAATGATTGGATCATCAAGACCCGCATAGCTCGCAAAAGAGCTACCAATAGGCGCATCTTCTGGCAGATCAATAATGCCATCATGCTCGTTGGAAAGCAATAATTCGCGCTCAGAGCACATCATACCAAAGCTTTCAACGCCGCGAATTTTGCCAACAGCAAGAGTTACATCAAGACCGGGCACATAAGCACCGGGACGGCCAAAAACACCAATAAGGCCGGCGCGCGCATTAGGTGCACCGCAGACAACTTGCAAAGGCTTGCCATCACCAGTATCGACTGATAAAATTTGCAATTTATCGGCATCAGGATGTCTTTGTGCGCTAACAACCTTGGCAATAACAAAGGCATTAAAGGCTTCACGCGTATCAACATCTTCAACCTCAAGACCGATAGAGGTGAGACGCTCAGTAATTTCATTAAGACTGGCTGTCGTATCAAGATGTTCTTTAAGCCAAGATAGAGTAAATTTCATTTTTTTAACCTTTCGGTATGGCGCTTGGCGCCGCAATCACGCAATATGTAACAAGGCTTATTGACTAAGACCGCTTAGTAAATTTGGAATATCAAGCGGGCGGAAACCATAATGGTTAAGCCAGCGAACATCCGCTTCAAAGAAAGCACGTAGATCCGGCATGCCATATTTAAGCATGGCAAGGCGATCGATGCCGATACCCCAAGCAAAGCCTTGATATTCATCAGGATCTAAATTGCAGTTGCGTAAAACATTGGGGTTAACCATGCCGCAACCCAAAACTTCCAACCAATCATTGCCTTCACCAAATTTAATCTCGCCGCCAGAGCGGTCACATTGGATATCAACTTCCATCGATGGCTCGGTGAAAGGGAAGAAGGATGGACGAAGACGCATTTTAACTGATGGTACTTCAAAAAACGCTTTAATAAATTCTTCAAAAACCCAAACCATATTGGCAATGGTAGAGGTTTTATCAATTACCAAGCCTTCAATCTGATGGAACATTGGTGAATGGGTGGCGTCCGAATCCATGCGATAGGTTTTACCAGGGATAACAATACGAATTGGCGGTTGTTGCACTTCCATGGTGTGAATTTGCACGGGGCTTGTATGGGTGCGCAATAATTTGCGGTTGCCTTGTTCATCACGATTGAAGAAAAACGTATCATGCATTTCACGCGCAGGGTGACCTTCAGGAAAGTTAAGTGCGGTAAAATTATAATAATCCGTCTCGATATCTGGGCCTTCGGCGATAGCAAAACCTAAATTTGCAAAAATTGCGGTTATTTCATCAATGACTTGCGAAATTGGGTGGATGCGGCCTTGTTCAGCAGGTGATGGGCGCACCGGCAAGGTAACGTCAACAGTCTCACTGCGTAAACGCTCTGCAATAGCTGCCTTTTTAAGCACATCACGTTTATTGCTTAAAAGATCCGTAATACGGTTTTTAAGCCCGTTTAATATTGGCCCAACCTCTTTGCGCTCTTCAGCGGACATGGTACCAAGGCTTTTCATCTTTTCAGAAATAGCACCTTTTTTACCCAAAGCATCAATGCGGATTGTTTCTAATGCCTGTTCGTCATTGGCATTTTCAATCGCAGCGGTTAATTCTTTTTCAATTTGTTCAATATCACTCATGATTTTGCCTTAAGTCCCAAGTGCAGCATAAAAAATTCCATTGCATTTAACATATTTTGTCCATCAACACCAAGCCGTATATTTTTGGCCAATTTTAAAGGTAGGATGCAAAACTTAAAAAATAAAACTAGCTCTTTCAAGCTTTCCAAAGTTTCTAACGAGATTTTACGCCGCCATGCACCAAATGCCGCATGGGGCGTTCGTTCCTGATCAACCGCTTGCGTGGCGATTTGGAAAAACAATAACCATGCATCGCGCGCTTGTGCTTGCGCAAGGCTCATCACGGTTTCTGGTTCTTCATCAAAATCAAAAAAGCCAATTTTCGCTTGGCCTAAAAACATATCGACCGGATGTGGTCTGCCGTGACAAAGCCCTGCCGCATGAATATCGCCCAACGCAGCCGAGCATTGGATCAATAGGCTATCGTGAAGATGGGTGTTTAATTCGCGTAATTGCTTTAAACGGGTTTGAATATTTTCACCAACATCACCCATCATGATTGCACAACCATCGCTGCAAATAACCTCTGGTACATCAATATGGTGTTTCTGAAACAGAGCAATTTTGCGCAATTCGCGTTTTGCCATATCAACGGGGCTTAAAATCGGCGAGGCGCGCAAAAAATGGGCTGGTAAAATTGGTGATAGAAATCCATGTAATTTGCGTCCAAAACGGGGGGCGCCAACATCATGGCGTTTGATAAAAACCCGCTCATCGCCACGCATGGCATAGCTTGTTCTTTTTCCAGCACTTGCCGCTATGAGAACTTTGTCAGCCTCACTACATGCATAGGGATCGGAAAAAGAAAATTCTAACATGATAGCGCTTATTCGTGCCTTTATTTATGTCGCGGTCGTGGGTGTAAAATAGTGAATAGTAATGCTGAATAAAAACAGTGTTTGTTTCCATTAAAAGCAAAAAAATAAATCGGCTCTTTTGTTGCATTATCAATGCGATAAGTCTAGCCATTTGATAAAATTTATATTTTTGCTTTTTGCATTTTTTATTAAAAAGTTAAAAGAAAAGCCCGCAACCGGTTTTGCCAGTGCGGGCTTGATCTTCACTCAAGATCCTTTTAGAACCACTGGCTTATTGCACAGCAGCTTCAAAAGCATTTGGAGTTGTGTCTTTAAGATATTCCAAAGCCTTCTTTGCAGACTGAACAAGAGCAGAAAATGCTGCAGGTTCATGAATTGCAAGATCAGAAAGAACCTTACGGTCAACTTCAATACCAGCCTTGTTAAGACCGTCAATGAAGCGGCCATAGCTTAAACCTTCAGCGCGAACGGCAGCGTTAATACGCTGAATCCACAATGCGCGGAATGTACGCTTACGATTTTTACGGTCGCGATAAGCATATTGCTTTGAACGGTCAACAGCAGCCTTCGCAGTACGAATGGTGCTTTTGCGACGGCCATAAAAACCTGAAGCTTGCTTTAAAACTTTTTTGTGCTTGGCGTGAGACGTTACGCCGCGTTTTACACGTGCCATGTCATGATATCCTTGAAAAAACACTCAATAAGAGTGCGATAATTTCTTACAGTCCGTTAGGAAGATAAAAATTTACAACCTTTTTGCCATCCGGCTCAGCAAGCACCATAGTGCCGCGTGCGTCACGAATGAATTTATTGGACCGTTTGATCATGCCATGACGCTTGCCAGCGGCAGCAGCCTTGACCTTGCCAGTTGCAGTGATTTTAAACCGCTTTTTGGCAGAAGATTTGGTCTTCATCTTGGGCATTTTGCTCTCCATATGTTAAAAATTAAAGGAAAAGGCTGACCAGAGCCAAATCCAAGCTACTCAAAAGTTACCACGGCATGCCCTGCCGGACAACTTGAACGCTTGCTCCATAGCCTATTGAGGGTAAAATAGCAAGCAAGTGTTCACGAAAAGAAGCGCTTTTCATGGTTTAATAGCCAATCTTTGCGCCATAAACCACCTGCATAGCCAGTTAAAGACCCATCTGAGCCAATAACGCGGTGGCAGGGAATAATGATGGCAATTTGATTCTGTCCATTGGCTCTTGCCACTGCCCGCATAGCCGTTGGTCGTTCAATATCTTTGGCAAGAGCTGCATAAGAGCAAGTCGTGCCATTGGGAATTTCTTGCAACGCCCGCCAAACATCGGCGGTAAATGGCGACCCATGAAGGGTTATCGGCGTTTTAAATATGCAGGATTGGCCGCTAAAATAAGCATCAAGCTCAGCATTTAACCGATCTAAAATTTCGTTATTGGCAAACTCAATTGCCGATTTTGTTGATAATTGCAGTTTTTTAAGTTCGTTAGGTAGCCCCTTGCGATCAAAAAACTCAAGCAAGTGCAAAAAATGATTATCCGCTACTGCTAGCATTTGTCCAATGGGCGTATCAATCCATTTTGCTTTAAGGAGTGTACGGTTTTTAAGTGCTTGTGGCGGCTCACCAATCAATCGAATAATCGCATCGCGAAAGCCGCTTGATGATTCGTAGCCAGTTTCTAGTTGGGTATTGATAACTGAATCGCCGGCGCTTAATTGGGCCGCCGCTTTGCTTGCGCGCTTTAGCCTTGCAAGGTCAAGAAAGGTCATGCCAATGGTGCGCTTAAAAATCCGCCGCACCGTTGATAATTCATAGCCAAGTGCGCTAATATCTTCTTCACCCCAAATATGGTCGGGGTTGCTTTCAAGCCTTTGCATCAGGTCTAAATAGCATGGGTCTTTCTCAGAAAGGCTTTGCAAGGGTTTGCATTTAGTGCAGGGGCGAAAACCTTGCTCCAAACAACTTGCCGCATTGTCGGCAAAAAATACATTTTTTTGTAACGGCTTGCGTGCTTTGCAGGAAAGACGACAAAAAATACCTGTTGTTTTAACGCAAACAAATATATGCCCATCATAGGCATGGCTTGATGCGCAAAGGGCTTCATATAATTGGTCGCTATTATTTAAAAAAATCGTGCTCATAAAATCAATATAAAGTATTTTTTTAACCTTGTCCGCCGATTATCGGGCAAGCAATTTTAAATATTTTATAAAGTCATGTTTCTTGCGCGGGTGTTTTATTATGCGAGCACTTTTATCAATACTGTTTGGGCGCGCTCACCCTCATCACTGCCGACATTGGCATTCAGGATATTTACAATTTGATGCAATTGTTCTTTGCTTAATCCCGTATTCATTCCAATATTATAATGGCCTTGTAATTGCGCCTCAAGCCCAGGAATAGTTGCCAAAATTGCAATGGTTGCAACCTCACGGGTGGGGTAGTCCAAAATATCACGGGCAAAAATATCACCAAATAGGTGGCTTTTTAAAAATTGGTCAATAGCAGGGGCAAAATCATAAACGCCGCCAGCAACCGGCTGACCAACGACCTCCGTCTGGATTTTTGTGCCAATTTCAAGCGTGGATTGATACGGGGCAATAGGGGAAATATCGCGGCCAAGCTCATCATTTTTACCAGCAGATTTGCGAACAGCTAAAACGTCTTGCAACGCATTTAGGCCATTTAAACTACGCGGAAAACCAGCATAAGCATAGGTTTGAATGATAACTTCCTTCGCTTCATTAATGGTAACCCCATTATCTAATGCTTCATCAAGGGCGGTCTTTAATGCCGCAATATCACCCTTAGCTGTAAAAGCTGCAATAGGAACAATCATTTGTTGTAATTGACTAAGCATAATATCTCCTTTTTGTTCCAGTTGTTTGAATGAAACTTAGATAAAATTTGGCTTTTCAGCAGTCTTATTCGTTATTAGTTTGATTAAACCAGCTAAAGCTTATGAAAGGAATAGGCTAAATTCACCATACTGCTATGAATAAAATTCATGAATATTAGAGCATTTTCAAAAAAGTGTGCAGCGGTTTTCGGATAAAAATGCGGAGTAAACAATGGATTAAAGCGCCGATCTGATCCAATCAGATCGAAAAGCCACTAAACTACTGATAATTCTAAGCGCTGCCCCAATGTCCAATTTGGTTTATCCAAATCGGTTTTAAAAATCATATTTATACTAAGGTAAATTTACTGCACGCTTATTGCTTTGCCGGTATGGTTTACCATGTCGAAATGAAAAATACGGCCGCGATCATTATAAACAATTAAATGATTTTGCTGCTCTGCCAAGCGATAGCGCACATCGCCCCATGCAAGGGAGGCAATAACAATATTTTTATGCGAAATTGCATAGATAGTTCCATTATAATTGGCGATAAATGCCTTATCAAAGCCAAACATCTTAAATTCTTGATTTTCTGGCTCATAATAGGCATCAAGTGAAACTGAATGTGTTTTATATTCATATTCACAGGCATCAAGATAATAAAGCTGAGCATTGCCTTCATTGTCTTGTTCAATACCATAGCTATAGGCGATATAGTCTTCTGGCAGGAAGATACGGTTTGTGGTGTTTAAACTATCGGGAATAATGTCGCGTGAGCGCAGGGTTCTGCTTGGTAGCGAATAATACCAGCTTTCAAGTTCGATCATTTTTTGCTGCTGGTCAACATGGTAAATAAGCCATTGCTCACTTTTTGCAGTTGTTGGCACCCCTTCAACAAAGCAGTGCCGGTAACGCATGTCATGAACTGGATTTGGTAATTTTCCGCTTTTCCAAAGCGATTTTAAGCCACGGGCTGTATCAAGCACATGAATAAAACCATCCGTTAGCGCAACTGACCACGAAACACCGTCAAAATCGCGCGTCATTGCTTGCAAAGCCAAATTTTTGAGCGGCGTTAAACTATTATCATTTAGGTTAAGCCGTGTGGCACGGTATAAATTATCGCGCTGCATCAATAAAAGCACAATATTACCTGAAGCCGATACCACCAGTTGCGAAGCAGGCACATCATAAAAAGCCAATTCATGGCCTAAATCATCAAGAAGCACCACGCCGCCATCACCAAGGGCGGCAATAAATCGCCCTTCACTGACATAGACTATATCATGTATATCAAGCGGTCTGCCATTCGTTGGCGCTTTAAATTGGCAAATATTATCTGCGCTAAATGCTTCCAAACTATTTTGACCCCAACCAGTTTGGGGTAAATCAGCACCAAAGGCAAATTGTTTACTGGCATGTAAAAGCCGCAAAAACTTTTGTTTTTCAAGATAAAATGCGTTTTGCTGATGCCGTAATAAGGCTGGCCTTGTAATGAAGCGCGTTAAAAAAATAAGTCCTTCACTACTGTCACCATTTAAAAATGCCTTATCAATTTCGCTAATGAGTGCCGCAAAAACTTTGGGATTTTTATCTTCAATAATTTGGGTTATTTTAGTGCGATAATCTTCAACCGTGTCTGATAGTAAAATTGCCCGTTTAACAAGCGCGGCAGCAGCAAGTTCACCATCTGATTTTTCCGCTAGTAAAAGCCATTGCAATGCAAGATCACGCTGGTTTTTAAGCGGCCAGATAATTTGTATGGCACTCATCAAATTGCCGTTTTCAGCTTCAAAAAATGCCCATTCTTTGCGCAATCGAACGCTCGCCGAAGATTTATCTCTTTCAAGGCGCAAAACCGCCGCAGCAAAAGCATGGTCGCGGCGCGCAACAGCAATAGCCCAATCCCATTTTCCGGCAAGGCAATATAGTCGCACAATAATGTCACTCGACATATCCCAAGCAAGCGCAAGTTCGGCGGCTTTATCACTGCGGTCATTTTTTTCAAGATAATCCAGTGCTTCTAAGCGCTCATCCAAGAGTTCAGCTAAAACAAAAGCAGCTTCTTCAATGCGGCCCTGTTTATCAAGGGTTGTGAAAGCACGCCGATAATAGCTGGTAAGCATTTTTCTTGCGTCTTCGTCAATATTGATAGATGGACCACCAACCTGTTTTGCGCCTAATTGCAAATTATCTCGCGGCCGTGGTACACCAAACATTGGGCCACCATCACTTTGGCTTGATGAAAATGGTATAGCATGGCGCAAAGCATTTTCTATATCGCCTTGTTCAAACATGCGCAGCATAGAATTTAAATATCGTGCCTGTCGCATAGCAAACAAGCGGTTCAGGTTACTAACAATTGCCAACCGCGCCACCAATAAACGCCATAAGGGTGGGCGCATAATCTTATCTTCATCACGCTGTTTAAGGCCATTTTTATTATTTTTTGAGTGATTTTTATTCTTATTGCCTTCGGCTTTTGGCGTGGAACTGTTTTGAGTTTGCGGCTTATTGTTTGCTTTTATTGCATCATTAACGCCATCTTGCTCAACGTCCTGATGAGTTGATTGCACGCTAGGGCCTTGCGCCCGCGTCGTTTGGCGGTAACTTTGCTGCGTTGCTAAGCTGTCTTGATATTTTGTATATTGCTCGACACTTGAGGCCGTTATCTTGTTAAAAATATTAGATATTAAAAATTGGCGTAATAAAAATATGAAAAGTGCCACCAACCCAAAAACAACCAACCAATAAAAAATTGAAGGGCTGCTACTATACTCGATAATTGGTTGAGCGACTGGATTATTTTGCGGCGTTGCTGTTGTTTGAGTTGAGTGCGGTATATCGTTTACGAAAAAAATATAAAAAAAGAGGGCCAAGACAATGAGATAAATAGCTATAATCTTGCTCCCCATCCCATCTGCGGTGGTTCTTTCCCTTTCATAAATCCAAGGCCTATTGAATACCTTTCGTGTTTTCTTTGCTACGGCCTTTTTCTTTAAGTCTTTTAATATTTTTTCTTGGCTTTCACTTGGCTGCGGAATATTATCACCCAATATTGTGCGCGTATCACCGCTAGGCTTGGGAGCAATTTCCTCAATCTCTATCACTGGCGGCGCGAGATCAAAACTTTCGTGCCACGTATAGTTAGCAATATTTGCCCAATTGGACGGGTCAATATATGCGCCTTGACTGAATTTTAAAGCCTTGGTTTCATTGCCAGCAATAATCCAACAATCACAGACGGGTAATGTTTTTTGCTCATTTTTATCAAGATCCGCAGTGGTAAGCATTGCACCATAAGCAATCAAAGGTAGCCCCGGTAAATCACTGCAAAGCATTGAGCATGCAACAGGAAAGCGCAATAAATCACCATTTGCATTGAAATAGGATTCGCTGCTGCTTGAAAAGCGCAAAATTTGCGCGCCTTTTTGCCAGTAGTGCCAGATAATGCGCTGGCGCTCACTTTCGCTATACCATTCATGGGGCAACCACAAACCAGCTACATCGCGTCTTCCTTGCGCTAAAGGTTGGCGCACCGGTGAAAAATTTGTTTTATCCATTTTTATCCCCGTTTGCCTGCCCCGTTTGCGCCATAATTTGCCGACTATTGACATCAAAAAAGATGATGTCATGATCGACACTATGCATAACAATAGTTCCCGAATAGATACACATTTCGGCGTTAGCGAGTTTTACTGCATCGCTATACCAGTTTTCAAAACGATCACCGCGCCATGCACCAATGGTTTTTTTATGATCCCAAATAACTGGTACCAAAACATTTAATGCATCATCAAACCATGTGCCAATAACCTTACATCCCATGGGCAAAGGGAATATAGTTTCAACAAGCTGCTCACCACCAATTTTAGTCCGGCTTAACCAAGTTAAGTGACTTTCATCTTTATTTTGGGCAAGCATACCAGATACAAATTTTTTGGATCCCTTATAAGCTGGATTGTCAATATAGCCGATTTTTATAAATGTCTTTGAAGTTTCAAATGATGGCCCAAGATCAAAAAATTGTTTAACCTCGTTATCTTTGACACTGATCATTTCTAAGCGGAAATTTTCTTTTATATTTTTCAATACTAAAAAATGCTTATAGGAATAATATTGCACAGCATAAATGTCGAGAAATGCTAAATTTTCTTTCAAAGGCTTGATTGTCGCATTTGTTATATAAAGGTTCTGTGTCAAACCGCCTGACAACCGTGCAATCCAGCTAAGCCCATCCCCATCAGTCATGACAATGAGCGGTTCAATTTTTCTCGTCGTTCTTGCAGGTGAATCGGAAATATTGGTTTGAATATTTCCTCGCAAAGGCGTATTATCTTTTGCCCATAATTGATAATCTTGATCAACTTTTAATAACAAGCTGATATCACCATCGAATGAATAACCAGCAGCGATAATTTTTGCGCCTACTGGCAAGGACCACTTGCGAATTTTAGGGCGCAGATCATCTATATCAACTTCAATCAAACATCGATCATTGTCGCCGTTGGTACGCAGCAGGACTTTTTTACCATTAGGTGAAATGATTAATGGCCACAAAAGCGAGCTATTATCGAGCAGGCTGTTAGTTTGCTTTTTTCCTTGCGTATCTTTTTTGACAAATTTAGCCGATAATAAACGCTTACATTGCTTTTCATCGGGTAAAGGTAGCGCTATTTCAATTGCTGAGCGGCCATTTTGGTGCAAAATAACCTCAAGCGATGTACCTTTAAAAGTTTCGTCAATGCTTAATCTGTGGCTTGCAAAAAGGCTTTTACCTTGATCATGAAATTTTTGGCTGCTGATAAACCAACACTCATCGCCTTTATCCCCTTCTTCAACAAAATTGCGCCATTTATCAAGTTGTTCAGCTGTTATTAATGTAACCTGCCGGACATCGAGCATCTGCCGCAAATGGTTGACATTGGTAAATTCATGCCATTGCGGTTCATTTTGTACAATGCCCCAATAAAATTCACCTTTTAATAATTGCGCACGGCGCGATAAAAGCATTAACAAGGCTATATGGGCAACACGCGGCAAGCCAAGCTGCATAATGCCAACATCAAAAAGGGCAAGCACTCTTTTTCCGCCATCGTCTTCAAGTGGTGGCGGCGCAAAAAATAAATGTTCATGCTGTGCAGCACGGCGCAAAAATTCATCAGGAAAACTATCCGCAAGCATCCATTCAGATAATAGCAAATTGGCATAATTTCCGCGTCGCAACACTGTTTCAAGACCCGGCGTGGTTAATAACCCACCATTATCACTTGGGCGCGGCGCGGTTAATAAGGGATGCAAATGATGTAACATTTGCCCAATATCGCCCTGCAAATCGCCTAAAAACCACTTAAGCCAGTGCTGCCACTCAGCCAATAAATTATTTAATGTATTTGGGTCAGATGTTTGCTGTTGCGCCATTGTCATTTTGCGTTTTCCTCTAACTCTTGGCGCAATAATGTCAGCACTGAAGATTGAATAGGAAATTGCCGTCTTAAATCGATGAGTTGTCGCGGTTCTGGCCATAGCAAAAACGGCGCTGGAAAACGCTTTTTAAAGGCTGCAAGCAAAAGGTCTAGTGGCGCATTAGGCATGCTATGCAAAGGTAACCATAATTCTGGCGCTTCAAGATCATGGCCAATATAATGGCCATTTTCGCACCATGGTAAATATTGCAATGGCCCTAACACCACAATGCCATAGCGAAAACCGACAATTTGTAAGGCCGCTTGCTGCACGCTGTCATCAATGGCTTTCAGACGCTCAAGCAAATCAAAACTTGCTGGGCCAAAAACAATCATGCCTTTGGCCGTAAGCCCATTTGGCCGCGCTTGCCATTGCCAATCAAACTTCGCCATGGCGTTTTTCCTGTAAACGCTCTAGCAAGCGGACACGCAAGCCAGCCAATTCTTGCGGCACAGCATCACTTGCAAAATTGACATCAATTTCACGCAAGATATTTTCAATTGCGCTAAGATCACTCTCTTCCGCCTTGAGGCATAGATCCGCCATTTCAGCCAGACGCGCAACGCGGCTTGCGGGTTGCTCTGCCACTGCTTCGACCACGCCATGCAATGAAAAATTAGCTGCATCGCCTAAAATAGGGCGTAAAATATCTTGGGCAAATTTTTGTTCGGCCTCAGTTGGCACAACATAAAGCAAAGGCCATAAATCTTCTTTGCTGGCTTCAAAACGACCATTTAATAAAGCTGCTGCGGCAATTAGATTTTGGCAACGCACAATACGCCGATCTGATAGATTTAATCCGCCATGGCGTAGTTTACGTATTGCATCAGCCAAAATTGGTCGCATATTTGCCATATCAACATTTGGCAATTGCGCGTTTAATGTTGCAATGAGGTCCCCAGTTTTTTCAAAAGCTGTTATTTGGCTTTGCGCTTGCCAACCACCTTTTAACATATCTTCCAATTGGTGATCAGCAATGCGGTCAACAAAAAGATGCATTAAAAAGCGATCAGCAAAGGCGCCAAGGGCAGGATCGTGGGGCAGGGAGTTGGACGCACCAACACATATTTTTAAAGGGCAGATAAGTTCGGTATGACCGCGGCGAAAACGCCGTTCATTTAAAATACCCAGCAAGGTATTTAAAATTGCGGTAGAGCCAAGAAAAACCTCATCAAGAAAGGCAATATCAGCTTCAGGCAACATGCCAGAAATATCTGTTTCAACCTTGCCTTCTTTTAATTTTCGTAGGTCAACCGGCCCAAATAGCTCCGATGGTTCAGTAAAACGGCCAAGCAAATATTCAAAATAACGTCCTCCAAAACAATTAGCGACGCGGCGCACCACCGCACTTTTGCCAGTGCCGGGCGGACCAATCACCAATAAATGCTCACCAGCAATGGCGCCTAAAATCATTAATTCGGCTAATTGCTCGCGGCCAATCATGCCTTCGGTCGCCAATTTTATGCGTTGCCGAATTAATAAAGTTATTTGTTTAAGATCAACCATCATTGCCCCGTATACTTATAATTCCTGCGCTTATATTCTAATGCCGAAAGGATTTAAATATTAAAAGCCCAATTGCCATGTAAATTGCCTTGTAAATTGCCTTGCTTTTTTAAATGACGCAATAGAATAAATTACACCATTAATGGGTATTTTATTGAAAAATAGCGCTTTTTTAAATAATGTTATGCCAAATCTATGGTAAGCTTAGGTTTTTCATGTTAAAGTTTTTGTTCAAAATAGTCCTATTGCAATAAAGGAATAAGTGTCATGCGCAATCCACTCATAAAATTATTTGTTATATTTTGTGAAAAGGTGGTTTTCCATGGCTTATTCTCCCATACTCGACTTAACATCACTTAGCTATCAATTACCTAATGGTGATTGGCTGTTTTCCAATGTCAATGCGGCATTGCCTGTTGGTTTACATGGTTTGATTGGAAAAAATGGGGCTGGTAAATCCAGCCTTCTTGACATAATTGCCGGCAAAAAACAGCCAACAAGTGGTGCGCTTCAAACACCAAATCCGATTGGTTATCTTAACCAAAACATTAGACATAACACCAATACCACCCTTGCTGATCTCTTTGGCCTTGGTGACGATTTGCGTTTGCTTGAAAAAATTGAAAAAGGCGAGCTTCTATCTTTTGATAGCGATAAGATTAACTGGACTGCATTAGAAGATTTTCACGATCTTTTGCAACAAAGCGCGATTAACAGCCGTAATTTTGATACATTGGTTAGTGATTTAAGTGGCGGTGAGGCCATACGCGCTAGACTCATTGGACTTTTTTGTGCCGGCTATTCGCTTATTTTGCTAGATGAACCAAGTAATAATCTTGATAATGAAGCGCGAGATTTCTTAATTAAACAATTAACCCAAAATCCTTTGATTGTACAAAAAAGCATTATTGTCATTGCCAGTCATGATCGGCAATTACTTGAACATATGAACACAATCAATGAATTATCATCAACGGGTCTTTACCAAGTCAGCGGAAATTATAGTGTTTATTATCAAGATAGAGTGCAAAGACTTACCAAAATTAAAAACGATGTTCATCAGGCAGAGGTTGATTTTAAAAATGTTAAAAATAAAGGCATAAAGCTTATTGAGCGGCAAAATAGGCGCGACCAAAACGGAAAACGCAAGAGCAAAACTGCTAATATTCCCAAAATGTCATTGGATAAGGCAAAGAATAATGCTGAAAAATCACGCGGCAAAACCATTGAGCAGAACCAAGCTTTATTGAGTAAAGCGCAAGATATAATGACGGTTGCAAAATCTGCCTTGATCAAAAAAATGCCGATTGCTTTTAAGCTATTACCGACCAAGCTAGCACCACAAAAGCTGGTTTTATCAGCAAATGAATTAACAGGTGGCTATAATGATATTATTCAAAAATTCAATCTTGAGCTTTACGGACCAAAACGCCTTGCGCTTCATGGTAAAAATGGTAGCGGTAAAACGACTTTATTAAAATTATTGAGTGGTACCTTGCCGATAAAAAGCGGCAATGCAAATATTTTTGTCCGCTTTACCATGCTTGACCAATTTGTATCTTTGTTGGATGGCAATGCTACGTTGCTTGATAATTTTGCACGGCTTCACCCAATGGCCAATGATCGCCAATGTTTTGAGGCTTTGGCGCGGATTGGTTTTCGCAACACTATGGCAAAAAGAATAATTGGTGATTTAAGTGGCGGTGAAAAATTGCGGGCTGGTCTTTGCTGCACCATTGGCAGTGAAACACCGCCGCAATTGCTAATCCTTGATGAGCCAACCAATCATTTGGATATTGAAACCATCGAAGCTTTAGAAAACGGGCTCAATGCCTATGACGGTGCGTTGATGGTTGTTAGCCATGACCAAAATTTTTTAAACAATATACATATTGATGAAGACATATGGCTGTAAGCTAAACTCTGTCCTGTTGTGAAAACAGGACAGAGTTCAAGATGGGTTTAATATTGACTAAATAACATTTAAATTGGCCATCATGCCAAGGGTTTCATGCTCCAAAATATGACAATGGAACATGCGAATACCTTTTTCTGTTTGCTTAATTCTAAAGGTTACACGCTCATAAGGTTTGACGTTAAAAGTGTCTTTCCAGATTTTACGGGTTTCCTCAGTTACCTTGTCTTTAAAAACACGCTTAGTAATGAGTACCTGTCCGCCATGAATATGAAAAGGATGATCCATATGGGAATTATTATAAACTTCCCATTCTTCAATAGCATTAAGCTTGCTGGTCATATCGATTCTATTCATGTCATGGGTCTTACCATTGACTAAAAACATAGTCTTTAGCACTGCCATTTGTTTATCGCTGTTGCTATTCATAAAATCAGTGGGCATTTCTGCTTCTGAAAACTCAACATATTTTTTTGCAGCAACCGGCCCTAAATCATCAATCGTTCTCAACGTTTCAGGTAGTTTAAACGGTGTTGCATCAACCGAAATATTGGCTAAAAGAACGTCATTCTTAGGATCATTAACCATCATTTTACTTCGGTCATAATAATTGCTAACCAATTGCGTCAATTGACTTTCATCGGCTTGTAGAATAACTTCTACTCGCTCTGCAGGGCCAATAAATAATTTTGAAGCGGCGGGCTTTGGTTCTTCTAATAGACCGCCATCGCTGCCAACTGTGATCCATTTACAGCCTGGAATGGCAAGCAATAAATAACGGGCAGAACAAGCATTCCAGATACGAATACGCTCGCCAGTTTTGATGTTGATACTTGGCTGCAATTGGCCATTAATCAACACAAACTGCCCTTCGCGGCCATTCATCCAATCCAAAATATTATTTTCAGGAATATTGCCGTTTTTATCAAGGCGCAAGTCTGAAATAAGCCAATGCTGCTCGGATAAATCATTTAAAGGATCATTTTTGGCTTTGACAATAAAGCTCCCGGCAAGGCCTTTTGCCACTTGTTCAGAAACATAGCCATGGGGGTGGGGGTGATACCAATAGGTACCGGCGCAATTTTGTGGCAAAGTAAAGCGATAGATACGACTTTCGCCCGGTTTAACCGCATCTTGTGGATTGCCGTCTTCTTGCGGTGGTACTGGTAAACCATGCCAATGCACTGTGGTTGGTTGTGATAGTGAATTTTTAAAATGAATTTCAACAGTATCGCCTTCATAGACCACAATTTGCGGCCCAGGCAATTGGCCGTTATAGGCCCAAACTTCAGTTTCCTTATCGTCAGCCAAGTTAACTTTGATCGGCTTTGCTTCCAAATTCGCTATAAATACGCCCTGCTTACTAGAGGTATTTTTTAAAAGCTTTAAGGGCTGCAAAGGCTGTTTGCTTGCCATTTTATCAAGTGGCATTAAATCTGCTAAATCATGCGACATGGTCGGCATGGAACCATGGCCACTATGACCCATTTTATTGGGGGCCATTGCTCCATGACCCGAATGGTAACCATGCCCTTGATGTCCACCTTGGGCTAAAGCCTTATGGGCAACCGTTACCATGAGGGCGCCAGAGCCCAGCAATTGCAGAATTTTTCTACGATTCATAATTTACACCTAATTTAAGAAAGTTAATTTTCAAAAAGCCTTAGAGCCATTTTTGCCAAGGTTTAAACTTTAAAAAATACAATCAAGACACTTTAGGTGGTGGTAATAGCGGCAGATAATTGCTTTGCGCCAAAAAAACATCATGGCTTATAACCAAAGTAATTTTGGTTGGCATTATGCTGTAAGAATAAAATTCGTCGATGGGGAGAAAGCAAAAGGCGCAGCCGGCCATTAAGCGACAACAATCTTGCAAGTGATGCGGTAGTTGTGAGGACTGGTTAGCTCCGTCCATCGCGTCTTGGCAATGAGTATCGATAAGCGCTATTGCAGCATTATCGCTACTTATATCATTGGTTATCTCATTGCTCATTTTATACTGCATGAATGGCGGCGCCATTATATTAAGCGAAAAAACAAGGGCAAACAACACAGCCAAAACCATTAGTCTTGGATATTTATGCGGTCTTTTTTTTAAATTGCTTAAAATTTGCGTCACGACAGAGCAACTTAACATAGATTAAAGGGAAAACTACCAAAAGATGTCATTGACCGAATGTCTGGTCAACCGGCAGTCGGTGAAAAGCCATGCAATATTTTTGAACTTCCATTGATCTTAGCCTTAATCAATTAAAAAGCCAATAAAGCATCGTTCACTTTATTCTGTTTTGCTATTTTTATGCTGCTAAACCATATGGAAAAACATTAAAATAATACCAAGCCATTGATAAATTGGTTGTAAAGCGCATAAATGCGCGTATATAGCTTAAAACAAGATTGCAATCATAATCGCTTTAATAAAATCTGCAAGATTGGATAAAAGTGATCAAATAGTTCAAATATATAGCTATGCTAAGGCTGCATAAGCTATTTATTTTATAAAATTTATTCAAGGTCAGGTAATAAGCAATGGTATCACTGCCACTGGATCGCATGCATCAATTGGAAAAACGCTTTGAAATGATTGAAGCGCAGATGTCACAAAATCCCGATTCTGAAACCTATGTACGCCTTGCTTCTGAATATTCGGATTTGCAGCCGATCGTCACTCAGATTCGTGGTTTAAATAGCGCCCTTAGCGAATTGCAAGATTTGCAAGCCATGCTTGATGACCGCGATACAGACGCAGAAATGCGTGATCTTGCTGAGGCAGAGTTACCCGAACTTAGAGAAAAAATTGAAAATTTGGAAAAATCCGTCCAAATTTTGCTTTTACCAAAAGATGCTGCCGATGAGCGTAGCGCTATTTTGGAAATTCGTGCGGGTACTGGTGGCTTAGAAGCTGCCCTTTTTGCCGGTGATCTTTTCCGCATGTATGAGCGCTATGCCAGCGAACATAATTGGAAAGTCGAATTGGTTTCAACCAGTGAAGGCGATGCCGGTGGGTTTAAGGAAATTATCGCGACCATCACTGGTAAGGGCGTGTTTTCAAAGTTAAAATTTGAATCAGGCGTCCACCGCGTGCAGCGTGTACCTGAGACAGAAGCGGGTGGCCGTATCCATACTTCAGCAGCAACCGTTGCGGTTTTGCCAGAAGCAGAAGATATTGATATTGAAATTCGCAATGAAGATATTCGTATTGATACCATGCGCGCATCGGGCGCTGGTGGCCAGCACGTCAACACTACCGACTCGGCAGTGCGCATCACCCATCTTCCAACCGGTATTATGGTAGTGCAGGCGGAAAAATCCCAACATCAAAACCGCGCCCGCGCCATGCAAATCTTGCGCGCTCGTCTTTATGATATGGAACGGCAAAAGGCCGATAGCGAGCGTTCAGCATCGCGTAAAAGCCAAGTTGGTTCGGGCGATCGCTCTGAGCGTATCCGCACTTATAATTATCCGCAAGGCCGCGTGACAGATCACCGGATTAATCTCACGCTTTATAAGCTTGACCGCATTATAGTTGGCGATCTTGATGAAATTATTGATGCGCTTATTTCGGATCATCAAAGTGCATTATTGGCAGAGATGAGTGACGCGTGACCAGTAAGACCTTGCAAGAATGCTATTTGAGTGCAAAACAAGCCTTTAAAGACGCCGATATTACCACTGCCGAACTTGATGCTGATTTGCTGGTAAGTTGGCTTACTGCGACGAGCCGTTTGGACCGTGTGAGCAATCCTGAATTGGTGATTACCCATCAATTGGTAATGGAATTGGACAGCATTATCAAACGCCGACTTAATGGCGAACCTGTGCATCGCATCATGGGAAAGCGTAATTTTTATGGCCGTGATTTTTGGCTGAATGGCGACACATTAGAGCCGCGTCCCGATACGGAAACTTTAATTGATGTGCTGTTGCCCTATGTGCGCTTATCTGCACAACAAAAGGACAAAGTCACAATTATTGATATGGGAACCGGTAGCGGCGCTATTGCGATTACCCTTGCTTGTGAAGAGCCAAAAGTTCACGCTATTGGCGTTGATATTTCACAAAATGCGCTTGATATGGCAAAAAGCAATGCTGCTCGGCATGGGGTCGAGCGGCGCTTTACACCGCTCTATAGCAATTGGTTTGAAAATATTGTTGGAAAATTTGACATTATTGCATCAAACCCCCCTTATATTCCCCATAAGGAAATAGAAGAGCTTGATATTGGTGTACGTCAATTTGATCCAATGCTCGCACTTGATGGCGGCGATGATGGTCTTGATTTTTATCGTCAACTTGCTGAACAAAGCCGCAATCATTTAAATGATGACGGCTATATTGCTCTTGAAATTGGTATGGGCCAAGAAAAAGATATAAATGATCTTTTTGACAAAAATGGCTTTGTCCTTGTTGAGGCAATTGCCGATTTATCCGCTATTATCCGTGTGCTGATTTTTAAAAATAAAATCGATAATTGATTTTTTGCTTATAAGCAAAATAAAAGCCCAATTTGCGTTAAACAAATTGGGCTTTTTTTATAAGATTTTATATTGCTCAAATAAAAGCGTTCAAGTTTTAAGGTTAAACGTTTTTTTAAAATCATTCCAATAGGCTTAGAGCGCATTTCGATCTGATTGGATCAGATCAGCGCTCTAAGCCATCGTTTACACCGCGTTTTTTATCCGAAAACCGCTTCACACTTTTCGGAAAACGCTCTAGCTTGCCTGATCATTGATAAGGCGCTTTAACAATTCCAATTCCTGCGCCAGCTTTTGATCGCCGCCAACTAAATCTTCGATCTTTCGCACCGCATGAAGAACAGTTGTATGATCACGACCACCAAAACGACGGCCAATTTCTGGCAATGAGCGCGGTGTCATCATCTTGGCAAGATACATTGCAACTTGGCGCGGCTTGACAATGGTTCTAGTGCGGCGATTGGATAATAGATCCTGCTTGGATACATTATAATGGCGAGCAACCACACGTTGAATTTCTTCAATGCGAATGCGCTTTGGTTCACCGCTACGGGTCAAATGGCCTAATAATTCGTCAATACGGTTGATGGATAATTCTGGCTCAAAAGATTGGCGGAATAAAAGCTGGTTAAAGGCACCTTCAAGGTCACGGCCAGAGCCTGAAACGCTTTGGGCAATGTAGGATAAAATATCTTCACCGATTTGAATATTTGGCTCTTCTTGGCGAGCGGTGCGTAAACGGCGACGCAACATTTCAAGGCGCATATCATAATCTGGCGAGCCAATTTCAAGCGATACACCACCTTGCAAGCGTGAACGTACACGCACATCAAGCGATTCCAACTCAGCTGGTGCACGGTCAGCTGCAACCACCACTTGTTTGGCACTATCAAGCAAAGTATTTAACAAATGGCAAAATTCGTGCTGGATAGACTTACCTTGCAAGAATTGCATATCATCAATGATAAGAAGATCAATATCGCGTAGCTGTTCTTTAAAGGACAAGGCATCATTATCGCGAATAGCGGTTGCAAAACGCCACATGAAATATTCAGCAGTTAAATAAACAACCCGTTGCGGTGTTGGGTGTTTTAAGGCAGCCGTTGCAATTGCCTGCAAGAGATGGGTTTTGCCTTGACCAACGCCAGCATGAATGAAAAGTGGATTAAAACGCAATGCGCCTTGGCTTCCCTCAGCTATAGAGCGGGCAGCGGCAAGAGCTACGCGATTGGCAGCACCTTCGACAAAATTTTCAAAGGAATAACGAGGATCAAGCGGAGAGCCAAAAATACTGGCATTGGAATAGCTAGAGCTTGTCTTTTCAGTGCGCGCGGGATTAGCAATTGGTGCTGCTTGCTCAGTTAATTGAGGCTCATTTGTGATATTGGCACTTACCGTTGGTTTTGGTGCGCGATTCATGCCGCGTACAATGACTTCAACGCGCATAATAGCAGAGTTTTCTTCGCGCCATAATTCTGTAAGGATAACAGCATAGTGGTTGTTAATCCATGAACGTAAAAACGCAGTCGGCACAGAAAGGCGAACCTGATTGCGCATATATTCTGCTAATTTTAAACGGCCAAACCAGCTAGAATAGGCTTCAGCACCAACTCGTGCCTTTAATTTTGCTGCAACACGTTCAAAGGCTTTTGCACCATCTTCATCAGAAATTATCATATTATTGGTCATTCCCTCAGCCATGCTATTCTCCAATGATGGGTCTATAGAAGAATTCCCAAAATTTTCTTCCATATTGTTCAAGTCAACATTTACCATCATCTTTAGCCTTTTACTCTTAACACATTAACCAATAGATTTTAAACTGAAATCGCAAAATTTCATATTTTCTATGCGGAATTGCCGCAAATTCACTTTTCCACCAACTGCAATATTTCTATGCAGTTATGCCAATCATTCCAAAGCCTATTAAAACCTTTCAAATAAAATAGAGCAGTAGCTCACTTTTCAAGTGGTTTATATAGGCACAAAAATCCTCATCAAGCCCAAACACAAATAGAGTTGGACTATGCCTTTTTGGATCAAATTTTAGATATCACTGTGATAAGTGCCTTATTCATAATTATTAACGCAGCTCTTATCTTGCCGGTGTGTAGACCACATTACAAAAATCGCTGCGAGCATTGCAAGTGCTGAATCCGATTCTTTTATGTCCAATGTTTTTTTCAATTTTGCAGCAATTAGATTAGATTTTTTGCCATGAACTTTGATTCAACACAGCTTTTTCAATTGGGATTGGGGTGGGCTTGCAAAACTACAACTTTAAAAAAAAATTATAATATGGTCTTGACTCTAAATAGCGTTATGTACACCTATCCACATCCTGTGGATAAGCATATTAAATCATTGATTTAATTT